>JBIOJT010000084.1:0-14521 GCA_044451055.1 Methylomirabilales bacterium (SeqCode) | reverse complement strand
CTTGTACAGGAGGGAAAGCCGATCGTGCGCGGGTCCTTCGGCGGGCCTGGCCCCGGATGAATTGCCCCTCCGGCTGATGGGGCCATGAGAGGAGATCTCGGCCTGCTGATTTCAACGTGCAGCGTGAGAGTTCCACGGGGTTGATTGAGGGGGGATTGGAAGGAGAGCCTGCGCATGGCAACCTATCGCATCACGGTGATCCCTGGAGACGGCATCGGACCCGAGGTGATGACCGAGGCCCTGAAGGTCCTCCGGGCGATCGAGACGCACTTCCCGGGTCTCCGCTTCGACTGCAAGGAGTACCGGGCGGGAGCGCGCTGCTACAAAGAGACGGGTACGGATCTACCGCGCGAAACACTGGAGGCATGCAAGACGGCCGACGCCATCCTCTTCGGCTCGACGGGGGATCCGAGCATCCGGTTCCCAGACGGGACGGAGATCGCGCCTCAGCTCACTCTGCGCTTCGTCTTGGACCTGTACGCCGGGATCCGTCCCATCAAGCGGTATGCGGGCGTTCCGCCTGTCCTGGCGGGCGATCCGGTCATCGACTACGTCATCATGCGAGAGAACACCGAGGGGCTGTACGCCTCGCGCGGGGCCGGGGTGAAGGTGGGCGAGCACGTGGCCGTGGACAACATGGTCATCACCCGTCCGGGGACCGAGCGGATCGTGCGCTACGCCTTCCGCATTGCGCAGGGGCGGCAGGGTGCGCCGGAGGACAAGGTACGGCGCGTCACCTGCGTGGACAAGGCGAACGTCCTGAAGAGCATGGCCTTCTTCCGCCAGATCTTCTACAGCGTGGCGCGCGAGTTCCCCGGCACCCAGACCGAGCACGCCTATGTGGATGCCATGACCATGTACATGGTGCGCCGGCCGCTCCATTACGACGTGGTCGTGGCCGAGAACATGTTCGGGGACATCATCTCAGACTTGGCCGCCGGCACGGTGGGTGGCCTCGGCCTGGCCCCCTCCGCCGACGTGAGCGATACCTACGGCCTGTTTCAACCCTCGCATGGGACGGCGCCCGACATCGCGGGCAAGGGGATCGCCAATCCGATCGCCCAGATCCTCTCGGCCGGGATGATGCTCGAATGGCTGGCCGAGCGGAAAAAGGATGGGCAGGCCGGAAAAGCTGCCCAGGCGATCGACGCGGCGGTCGGAGCGACGTTGCGGGACCCCCGCTTCCACACGGCGGACATCGGCGGCCGCGCCGCTACAGGTGCGGTGGGAGACGCCGTCGCCTCCCGTATCTCAGACGCGAAGGTGTGACGCTGATGCTTGGGCCCCTTTCTCGGCGCTCGGTCACCCGCCTTCGGCGGGTACCCGGCGCTCCGCCCTTCGCGCCATGCAGTTGAGTTTGCTCGCCAGCACGCCGGATATCGCCGAGACCGGCTATATGGTGAATCTGCTCCTTGGGGCGCCGGAACTGCTGGCCGCCGAGGCAAGAGCGCTGGGTTACGACGGCATCGAGTTCTTCCCGGGTCCCCCGGGGACCGTCGGCGTGGCCGAGATGGACGAGGCCCTGAAGCGCTTCGGCCTGACCCTGACAGCGGTGAACAGCGGCCGGATCGTGGCTGAGGGGCTCACCCTGCTCCATCCGGATCCGGCGATCCGGACCCGCGCGCTGAACCGGGTCAAAGACCTGCTGGACTTCGCGGGCCACTTTGGGGCGCCAGTGACTCTCGCCGGCACGAAGGGCAGCCTGCCGAGCGGCGCGTCTGCTGAGGCCGCGGAGAGCCTTGCGGAAAAATATTTCGCCGATCTCGCCCGCTTCGGGGGGACGGCGGGATCCGCCCTCCTACTGGCTCCCACCGACGAGGCCGACAGCAACTTCATCTGCACCGTTGGCGAGGCAGTGGCCTGGCTCCGACGCATCAACCACTCGGCGTTCGGGTTGGTTCTGGACACCTACCACCTCCACCGGAAAGAGGCGTCGGTAACCGAGGGGCTGCGCGCCGCGGCGGGACTGGTACGACACCTCCACCTCTACGACCCCGGCCGTGTCCCCCCTGGCACCCAGGCGAAACTCGCCCTGGACTGGCGCGCCATTATGGCGACCCTTCGGGACATCGGCTACGAGGGCGCCGCATCCGTCTGTCTCGCGCACGGCGGAGACCGCCGCGCGCAGGCGCTGGAGACCGTTTCGTACCTGCGATCGCTGATGACCGGATGACCCCTGACCTCGGAATGTACGGCGACTCGGCCCGAGCGGGTGACGGGCAAAGCATGGTGTGATATAAGAAGATCAGAAATCGACCATCAGCTGTCAGCCATCAGCCTTTGGCCTCGTGCCTGAAGCTGAACGCTGAAAGCTGACGGCTCATGAAGTAGAATCATAGGAGGCACGTCGTCATGGAACGACCGATTCTCGGCATCACCATGGGAGACCCCGCCAGCATCGGAGCGGAAATCGCCGCCAAGGCCCTGGCGGATCCCTCCGTGTATGCCAAGGCACGACCCCTCGTCATTGGCGACAGGAATTGCATGGCGGATGCCTTGCGGATCACAAAGCTGGCCCTCAACCTCTCTCCCATCGCCAAGGTAGCCGACGCGAGGTTCACCCACGGCACCATCGACGTCCTGGACCTGGCGAACGTAGACATGGCGAGCCTCCAGTACGGTAAGGTCAGCGCCATGTGCGGCAAGGCCTCGGTCGAATACATCGAACGGGGGATCAAGATGGCCTTGGCCGGTGAAATCGATGCCGTCGTCACCGGTCCGATCCACAAAGAATCCATCAATCAGGCGGGCTGCCCCTATCCGGGACACACGGAGATTTTCGGGGCCCTGACCAATACCAAGGACTACGCCATGATGCTCCTGGGCGAGGATCTGCGGGTGGTCCACGTGTCCACCCACGTCTCGCTCCGCCAGGCCATCGAGCGCACGAAGAAGGCGCGCGTCCTGACCGTCATCCACCTCGCCAATCGGGCCCTCAAGGCCCTGGGCATCACCGAACCGAAGATCGCCGTGGCCGGATTGAACCCCCACGCCGGGGAGCACGGCCTGTTTGGCGACGAGGAGGTCAAAGAGATCATCCCGGCCATCGAAGAGGGCAAGGCCGAGGGGATCAAGGTGGATGGCCCCATTGCTCCTGACACGGTCTTCGGCCGGGCCCGGGGCGGCCTCTATGACATCGTGGTGTGCATGTATCACGACCAGGGGCACGTCCCCCTGAAGACCCTGGGCTTCACCTTCGACAAGACCGCGCAGAAGTGGACGTCGGTCAGCGGGGTGAATGTCACCCTGGGCCTTCCCATCATCCGCACCTCCGTGGACCACGGGACGGCCTTCGGGAAGGCTGGCAAAGGCACCGCAGCTCACCAGAGTATGCTGGATGCCATTGGCGTCGCCGTCAAACTCGCCCACGGCCGCAAGGCCGGCCTGTTCGCGTAGGCTACGGCCAGAGGTCGGCGCTTCCCGATTCGCCTTCCTCGCACCAATACCACGAGCCGACCATCACCCCACAGCCGAGACCTCTCGTGCGCTGACAGACGCAGGGAGAGATCTCTCTTGTTCCTGCCCCGCCTTCCGCCTGGGTGACATGAGGTCTAGAACATCGGACCAATGGACCCCCGCCGACAAGGAATCCTTGACAGTCACCTCAGCCCTTGGCTAGCTTGACACCAGGATAGAGCTTTCTCCGTTCTCCGGGAAACCCGTAGCCTTCCCGTATGCCCTATGCGCTTCGACCTGTGGTGCCTAGCTTCTCGGACCGAGGCGTCGCAAGGGGTGACCGGCCTGCCCACCGCCCATTCGTGGCTTGCCGGTCCGGCTGTCCCCGCCACTCACACCATTTCTCGACCAGATCTCCCTGAACGTTTCGGGGCGCCTTTGACGACGCCCCCGATTCATATCCAGCGAATGCTCCGGGGCAACCTTCCAGTTCTCTTGAGGATCTGAACGGGAAGGGCATTCAGAGTTCCACGAGCGATAGACGTCTCTGGTCCAATGCGGCGCCCTTCCGCCGTCTGGATGACGACTCGGCAGCGCGGGCGTAATAAGGAGGGATACTCATGGTGGCGCGTGGGCTCGGTGCTGAACTCCGGCAGATTGTGGGCAAGGAGAACGTCCTGGATTCGGGCGTGGACCTCCAGCTTTACAAGTATGATGCCTACCTGGAGGAGCGACGCCCGGACGTGGTGGTCTTCGTCCACTCCACCGAGGAGGTGGCCGGGGTCGTCAAGGTATGCAGCAAGTTCGGCGTGCCCTTCGTGCCCCGCGGCGGGGGCACGAACCTCAGCGGCGGCACCATCCCCTTCAAGGGCGGCGTCGTCATCGAGATGATCCGGATGAACCGGATCCTGGAGGTGGATCGCGCGAATCTGCGGGCCAGGGTACAGCCGGGCATGTTCAATTTGGAGTTCGGGAACGCGCTGGCCCCCCTGGGCTACCAGTACCTGCCGGACCCGGCGAGCCAGAAGGCGGCCACCCTGGGAGGCAACGTGGCCGAGAACTCCGGCGGCCCCCACTGCTTCAAGTACGGGGTGACCACGAACCACGTCCTGGGACTGACCGTGGTCCTGCCCGACGGGGAAGTGGCAAAGATCGGCGGGAAAGCCCCCGATGTCCCGGGCTACGACCTCCCCGGGGTCTTCGTGGGGAGCGAGGGCACCTTCGGGATCTGCACCGAGGTCGTCGCCCGCATCATGCACCTGCCCGATGGCGTGAAGACCCTGCTGGCCATCTATGACTCCATCGAGGAGGGCAGCGAGTCCGTTTCGGCCATCGTCGGCGCGGGCATGGTGCCGGCCACTCTGGAGATGATGGACCAGCTCGTCATCAAGGCCGTGGAGGAATCCATCCACTGCGGGTTCCCCCTGGACTGCGCGACGGTCCTGATCATCGAGGTGGATGGCCTGAAGGACGACCTGGAGCAGCAGGCCCAGGCCATCGCGGACCTGTGTCGGGCCCACGGCGCGCGGGAGGTCCGGGTGGCCAAGGACGACGCGGAGCGGGCGGCCCTCTGGGCCGGTCGTCGTGGTGCCTTCGGGGCTGTGGCGCGCATCACGCCGAGCTATCTGGTCTGTGACGGCACGGTCCCCCGCACGGCCCTGCCCAAGGTCCTCCGCAAGGTGGCCGAGGTGGGCAAGAAGTACAACCTGCAGATCCCCAACGTCTTCCATGCCGGGGACGGGAATCTGCACCCGTTGATCCTGTTCGACTGGCGGGATGCGGAACAGAAGGCCCGCGTCATGAAAGCCGGCATGGAGATCCTGGAGCTGTGCGTGCAGATGGGCGGGACCATCAGCGGCGAACACGGCGTGGGCCTGGAGAAGATCGACGCCATGCGCCTCGTCCATGGGGACGCCGAGATCCGCAGTCAGCTCCAGGTCAAGAAGGCCTTTGATCCTCAGAACCTTGCCAATCCTGGGAAGATGTTCCCGGTCCCGGAGGAGGTCCGCCATGCAGCCTGAGGTGGATCGGCTGAAGCGGCGTCTGGAAGAGATCGTCGGAAATGCGCGGGTGCATGACGGGCCGGCCGCGGCGGCGTTCGCCGTGGATGGGATGTCCCCGGCCCTGCTCGTGCACCCGGGCTCGCAGGATGAGGCGGCTTCGGTCGTGGCGGCCTGTGCCGAGGCGGGGGCAGCCATCATCCCGTGGGGCGGCGGCACCGCCATGGGGATGGGCAACCGCCCTGCCCGCGCCGATGTGGTCGTCGCCCTGGACCGACTCAATCGGGTCGTCGAATTCGACGCCGCCAACCTGAACGTCACGGTCGAGGCGGGCGTGCGGCTCGCCGATCTCCAGGTCGATCTGGCGAAGCAGCGCGAGTTCCTCCCCCTGGACCCTCCCGCCGAGGGAAAGGCCACCGTCGGCGGCATCCTTGCCGCGAACGGCAGCGGCCCGTGCCGGCTGCTGTACGGCACCGCGCGGGACTGGGTGCTGGGGATGCGGGTCGTCCTCCCGGACGGGGAACGGGTCCGCTGCGGCGGCAAGGTCATCAAGAACGTCTCGGGTTACGACATGAACAAGCTGTTCATCGGCAGCCTGGGCACCCTTGGGATCATCTCGGAGGCCACCTTCAAGCTTTTGCCGCTTCCCGCGGTCCGGGCCAGCGTCGCCGGAGTGTTCGCCGAACTCAGCCAGGCCGCGGGCGTGGTGGCCAAGGTCCTGGATTCCGTGCTGCTGCCCGAGGCCATGGAGTTGTTGGGCTCCGACGCCGTCGCCCTGCTGGGACCGGCGCTGGGCCTGGATGCAACGGGGTACGGTCTGGCCGTGTCGTTCGCGGGAAGCCGCGAGACCGTGGAGCGGCAGGTGCGGGACTTCACCGGGCTCTTCCGGGATGCGAAGGCGCGCGCGACGGCGACTCTCCCGGACGAGCGGACTGCCCCGGCGTGGAAGACCGTCCGCAACGTCTTCGACCTCCTGCCCGGTCCGCCTCCGGAGCGGATTACGTGCAAGATCGGGGTCCTCATCAGTCGCACGGCCGAGATGCTCACTGCCGCGGAGGGGCTGGGCCGTCGCCACAGGCTACGCGCCGCAGTCACCGCCCACGCCGGGAGCGGGGTTGTCCGAGCCTGCTTCCTGCTTGGGCCGGAGGCGCCGCCGGTCGAGGTGCTGGCCAGCGCTTTCGAGGAGCTTCGCCGAGAGTCGGAGAAGGCAGAGGGAAGCCTGGTCGTGCAGGCGGCTCCTGCGGCCCTCAAGGCTCACCTGGACGCCTGGGGGAAGCCGGGTGGGGCTTTCGAGGTGATGCGGCGCTTGAAGGCGAACTTCGATCCCCGGGGCCTCTGCAATCCGGGAAGATTCCTGGGCGGGATCTGAGGAGGATGGACCATGGCGATGACAGAACTCCTCCCGATGTACGATCTGATCGCGAAGTGCAATCGCTGCGGATTCTGCCAGGCCGGTTGCCCCGTGTACCGGGTGACCGGTTCGGAGCATTCGCTGGCCCGGGGTCGCTGGGCCGTCGCGCGCGGCCTGGTCCTCGGGGAGATCGAGCTGACCCCTGAAGCGGTCCACGCCCTGGACGATTGCCTGCTCTGCCGCGGCTGCACGGCCCACTGCTTCCCCGCCCTCAAGACGGATGAAGTCGTCACCGCGATCCGACAGGCCTATCTGTCGCGATATGGACAGCCTGCACTTCAACGCACCCTGTTCCGAAAGGTCCTGTCGGACAGCAAGCGGCTGGAGTGGGCGGGGCGCATGGCCGCGTGGGGGAAGCGGAGCGGCCTGGCAGACCTCGCCTACAAGACGGGACTGCTTGGGCTCGTGGACAAGCGCCTGGCCGTGGCGAACCGCGTGGTGGAGTCCATGCCGGAGAAGATCTTCCGCCGAGGCACGGACGGCCGGAACACCCCGGCCAATCCAAAGTATCGGGTGGGCTATTTCGTGTCCTGCGGCCTCAGCTTCCAGTATCCCGAGGTCGTCGAGGCCACGCTGCGGGTCCTGGCGCGAAACGGATGCGCCGTGACCGTCCTCAACAACACCTGCTGCGGGCGCCCCGCCCACGCCTACGGAGACCTGGAGGCGACGCGCGACATCGCGCGCAAAAACATCGAGCGTCTGGCCCCCGCCATGGCGCTGGACGCCGTGGTCTCGGAGTGCGGCAGTTGCAGCACGCACCTGAAGGATTACGGGCAGCTCCTGAAAGACGACCCGGCCTATGCCGAGAAGGCCGCGGCGCTCACCAGGAAGATCCAGAGCTTCAGCGAGTTCCTGGTGGCCATCGGCACCAATGGGGCCCTCGGGACGCTCCAGGGAACCGTCACCTACCACGACCCGTGTCATCTCTCCAACCGGTTCGCCAAGATCACCGCACAGCCACGGAAGCTCCTGAAATCCATTCCGGGGGTGACGTACAAGGAAATGCCGGAGGCGGATTGGTGCTGCGGGGCGGCCGGCAGCTACACCTTCCTGCACCACCAGGAGGCTGTGGGGGTGCTGGATCGAAAGATGGGCAACGTGGAGAAGACCGGCGCCTCGATTCTGACCACGGAATGCCCGGCCTGTATGATGCACCTCGCCTACGGCGTCCGGCGCCGCGACCTGCCCGTGCAGGTGCGCCACTTGAGCCAGCTCCTCGACCAGGCGTACGCGGCTCGCACCTAGGGGGATGGATACTTCCCGGGACCCTCGTCCGGGACGCGACAGCCCGCCGTCCGGACGAGGGGCGGGCCACGGGCGAGGGACAAACATCTCCTGACCGGCGCCTCTCGTCGCTGATTCGCCCTGACCTCTCCGCGCCGGTGCCGCCTCGCCTTCATGGCCCGCGCCCACTGCCGGGCCGCATCGCTTACCCCGCCGGCACCCGCATGTCCTGAACAGCAGACCTTTTCCGGGAAGAGACGAGTGCATCCCTTGACATCCTCCCCCGACCTAGGCTAGCTTCACATCATGAAATGTATTTCCACCATACGAAAAAGTCTCACCCTCCCATTCGTCTCGGGTTTGACGCCTGGGGGCCGGCGCGCCATGCCTGGGAATGGGCTGTGGCGGCTCGCGACGTCCCCGACGACGCCGCCTCGGCCCCGGCCGGCGAGGGACCCATGACGAAGCGGCACCCCCGAAGCCGCGAAGGCGGCGGCACGGTCCAATCCATCGAACGGGCCCTCAGCCTGCTGGAAGCCCTGGAGGACAGCCGCGGAGAGGTCGGCATCGCCGAGCTGAGCAAGCGGGTGGGCCTCCACGTGAGCACCGTACACCGCATCCTGGCCACCCTGGTGGCGCGGGGCTACGCGCGGCAGAATCCCGAGACCGGTCGCTACGCCCTGGGGGCGAAGGCGCTCCACCTGGCCGAGTCGTACCTGGGCCAGATGGACATCCGGCGGGTTGTCCGTCCGGTCCTCGAGCGGCTGAGCCAAGAGACCGGGGAAACGGCGAACCTGGTCATCCTGGACCGGCGGGAAGCCCTGTACCTGGACAAGGTGGAGAGCCGGCAGAGTCTGCGCATCTTTTCCCGCATCGGTCGCCGGGCGCCACTCCACTCGACGGCCGTCGGAAAGGTGCTGCTGGCGTACCGATCCAAGGCCCAGGTGGATGCCCTGCTGGGACGCGGCCCCCTCGAGCGCCTGACCCGACACACGATCACCTCGGTCACCCAGGTGCGGCGCGAGCTGGAGAAAGTCCACGATCAGGGCTTCGCGCTGGACCGGGAGGAATGCGAGGAGGGGGCGTGCTGCATCGCTGTCCCTATTCGCAACGCCCAGGGTAATGTCGAAGCCGCCCTGGGCATTTCCGCGCCGACGACCCGCCTGACCCCCCGCCGGATGGAGGAGCTCATCCCCATCATGCTTCGCACGGGGCGGGAAGTCTCGGCTCAGTTGGGATTCAGCGGCCCGTCGCGCTGAGCGTTCGCCGGGCTGTGAGCCGGAATTCACCGGAAGAATCGAGAGGAGGGTCTCATGCCCAAGATGCCCGTTATGGAAGCGGCCGTGAAGATCATGGAGAGTGAAGGGGTGGACGTCTGCTTCGGGATTCCCGGGGCGGCGATCCTCCCGCTCTACAAGGCCCTGTCGAAATCCGCGAAGATTCGCCACTTGACCATGCGTCACGAGGAGGGGGCGACCCACGCCGCGGACGGGTGGGCGCGGATTACCGGGAAGGTCGGCGTGGCCATCGGAACCTCGGGTCCCGCAGGCACCAACATGGTCACCGGCCTCTACACCTGTATGGGCGACTCCATCCCCATCGTCTGCATCACCGGCCAGGCGGTCCGTCCCATCCTGCACAAGGAGGCCTTCCAGGCGGTCAACATCGCCGAGATCGTCAAGCCGGTGGTGAAGAAGAGCTACTGCGTCCTGGAGACCGCCCAGATCCCCTGGGTCTTCCGCGAGGCCTTCAAGATCGCCCGCGAGGGGCGGCCGGGTCCGGTCCTCATCGACCTGCCCCTGGACGTGCAGCGCGCCGAGGTGGAGTACGATCCGGACATCGATGCCCCGCTGGAGGTCTTCAAGCCTTCCCCTGACATCCGGAAGATCCGGCGAGCCATCGAGATGCTGCTCAAGGCCGAGCGCCCGATCCTGATGATGGGCGGTGGCGTGATGCGTGCCCGCGCCTACCACGAGTTCGTGGCCCTCGCGGAGCACCTGCAGATCCCGGTCATCCCGACCTACATGGCCGAGGGTGGGATTGCTTTTGACCATCCGCTGTACGGGGGGCGCGTCGGCCTCCAGACGAACACCCGGGGCGGCAACAAGCTGTTCCTGGAGTCGGATCTGGTGCTGTGTATCGGGAATCGCTTCGCCGACCGGCACACCGGCGACCTGACGGTCTATCGTGGCGAGCGGAAGTTCATCCACATCGACATCGAGCCGACCCAACTGGGGAAGGTCTTCCCGCCGGACCTCGGCATCGTGTCGGACGCCAAGCTGGCGGTGGAGGCGCTCCTCCAGGTGGCCAAGGAGATGACACCCAAGCGCTCCTCCAACGACTGGTCGAGGAGGGCGGCGGACTACAAGGGCCGGTTCCGCCGCAAGATGGACTTCGACAACGTCCCGATTAAGCCGCAACGGATCTACAAGGAGTTCAACGAGTTCTTCCCGCCCGACACGATCTTCGTGACCTCCATCGGCCTGTACCAGATCTGGTCCGGGCAGTTCCAGGAGATCCAGAAGCCCGAAACCTATTTCTGTTGCGGCCAGGCGGGCCCGCTGGGCTGGGAAGTTCCAACATGCATGGGCGTGAAGCTGGGGAAGCCGGATGCCCAGGTCGTGGGCGTCGTCGGGGACTATTCCTTCCAGTTCCTGCCCGGGGACTTGGCCACGGCCGTCCAGAACAAGGTCCCCTACGTCCTGGTCCTGCTGAACAACGGGTACCTGTCGCTGATCCGCCAGCCCTCGAAGTACCTGTACGAGATGAACTACGCCGTGGACATCGGTTACGGCGACGGCTACGGGCCCGATTTCGTCAAGATCGTGGAAGGCTTCGGTGGAGTCGGCCGCCGCGTCCTACGCCCGGAGGAGATCAAGCCGGCCCTGGAATGGGCGATCAAGGAGTCGAACCGCCTCAAGGTCCCGGCCCTGGTCGAGATCCGGGAGGATCGAGAGACCGACGCCGCCATGGGCGTCTCCATTGATAAGATCGTCGAGCGGGATCCGGTCATCGACCTCCCGGCCGAGGAGCCGGTCAAGGCGACCGCGGGCGCCCGCTAGCTGGATAGCAGACGCAAGACTCAGCTACCTTGCCCTAGGAGGGGGATGAGTGAGAACGCCGGCCCATTCCCGTCAATGGGTGGCGTTTCTTTTGGACTGCGGATCCCTCCTTCGTTGGTCGACGCTGCCGCGCTCGGTGGGGTGCTGATCCAAATTGCTTGGGTCTTTTCTGCTCGGGAGGTGTTCGATGGGTTCGAAGAGTGGCCGTCATTTCCTCCAGATTCCGGGGCCGACGAACGTGCCCGACCGCGTCCTGCGGGCACTCTCCCGGCCCACCATTGATCACCGCGGGCCGGAGTTCGCGAGACTCGCCCGCGAGGGGATCGAGGGTCTGCAGCAGGTCTTCAAGACATCGGGCGCAGTGGTGATCTATCCCTCGTCCGGAACCGGGGCGTGGGAAGCAGCGCTGGTGAACACCCTGTCGCCCGGAGACAAGGTGCTGATGTTCGAGACCGGGCATTTCGCCACGCTGTGGCGGAATATGGCGGTCAAGCTCGGCCTCCAGGTGGATTTCGTTCCCACCAACTGGCGCCACGGGGTGGAGCCCGACGTGGTTGAGGCGAAGCTCCGCGAGGATCGCAGCCATGCCATCAAGGCTGTGGCCATCGTGCACAACGAAACCTCGACCGGGGTAACCAGCCGGGTGCCGGAGGTGCGTCGGCGGATGGACAGGGCCGGGCACCCGGCGCTTCTCATGGCGGACACCATCTCATCGCTCGGCTCCATCGACTACCGGCACGATGATTGGGGTGTGGACGTGACGGTGGGCTGTTCCCAGAAAGGTCTGATGCTGCCTCCTGGCCTGGGTCTCAACGCCATCAGCGAGAAGGCCCTGGCGGCGTCGAAGTCGGCCCGCATGCCGAGGTCGTACTGGGACTGGGAGCCAATGATCAAGGACAACACGGCCGGATTCTTCCCCTACACCCCTGCGACTAACCTCCTCTACGGCCTGCGGGAAGCCCTCCACATGCTCTTCGAGGAAGGACTGGAGAACGTGTTTGCCCGGCATACGCGGCATGCGGAAGCCACCCGTCGCGCCGTGCAGGCGTGGGGGCTGGAGGTGGTCTGCCTGAATCCCGTGGAATACAGCAGCTCCCTGACCGGGGTGATGATGCCGGAGGGGCACGATGCGGACGCCTTCCGCAAGGTCATCCTGGACCGATTCGACATGTCGCTCGGCACGGGTCTGGGGAAGCTGAAGGGGAAGATCTTCCGCATCGGGCACCTGGGGGACTTCAACGACCTGATGCTGACCGGGACCCTGAGCGGGGTCGAGATGGGGCTGGCTATCGCCGGCGTGCCCTTCAAGACCGGTGGGGTGGCGGCGGCGCTGGAGTACCTGTCCAGCAAATGACGCTGGCGGAGCGAAGCGGAGGGGCTTCTCTTCTCGTACGCCGAGGGAAGCGCTGTGCGCTCTCTTCGAGGAGGGCGGGGATGGGGCACGATGGCGTGTCGGCGGGCGGAAGGCAACGACGGGAATAAACCAGTGGGAGGGACTACGATGCGAGAGGGAGGTTCTGGCCGAACGGGTTCCGTACGCTGGTATGTGCTGTTTCTTCTCTCCTTGATGTACCTCGTCACGTACATGGATCGGGTGAACATCGCAACGACGGCGCCCCTCATCAGCAAGGAGTTCGGGTTCAACAAGATCACAATGGGGATCATCTTCAGCGCCTTCACCTGGGCCTATGCCATCTTCCAGGTCCCCGGTGGGTGGATGGGGGACCGCTTCGGGCCCCGGGGGGTCCTGGGGAGCATTGTCACGTACTGGTCGGTAATGACTGCCCTCACCGCACACGCGTTCAACGTGGTGTCCTTCATCGTTGTCCGTTTCCTCTTCGGGGTGGGGGAGGCGGGGGCGTTCCCGACGGCCACCCGAGCCATGCAGCTCTGGTTCACACGGGAAGAGCGCGGACTCTGCCAGGGGATCACCCATAGCGCCAGCCGGCTCGGGGCGGCCATCGTGCCCCCCCTCACCGTTGCGATCATGGTGCCGTACGGGTGGCGGATGGTTTTTTACGTCTTCGGCGCCATCGGATCGGTCTGGAGCCTGCTGTACTTCTTCACCTACCGGAACACACCCGAGGAACATCGCTGGGTGAGCAAGGCCGAGCTGGCTCACATCCGAGGCGTGGATACGAAGGGAAACATCCGGCAGATCGATTTCAAGAAAAGACCGACGGTCCCCTGGGGCGTGCTGCTCAAACATCCCAACATGTGGGCCATCATGTGCGCCTACTTCACGTACGTGTACTGCCTCTGGATTTTCCTGTCATGGCTCCCGTCGTATTTGGTGGACTATCGGGGCTTCACCGTCCTGAAGATGGGCTACCTGGCATCCCTGCCGCTCTTCGCCGGCGTCGTGGGCGACACGCTGGGCGGTTGGCTCACCGACTATCTGCTGGTCAAGACCGGGCGGACGAATTTCTCCCGTCGTGTCGTGGCCATCATCGGGATGCTTGGAACCGTGGTGTTCATCGTGCCGGCGGCCCTCACCGCGAATCCCTACACGGCAGTGTACTGTCTCACCGGCGCGATGCTGTTTCTGGAGTGCACCATCGGGCCCTCCTGGGCCGTGCCGATGGATGTGGGAGGTGAGTACTCCGGGACCGTGTCCGGAATGATGAACATGGCGGGAAACATCGGCGGCGCCCTCTCGCCGACGGTATTCGGCATCCTGGTGCAGCTCGGCTCGTGGGTCGCCCCGTTCATCGTAGCCGCTGCCCTGCTCGTCATCGGGGCGGGCATCTGGGCCTTCTGGCTGAACCCGGAGGTTTCCGTCATCGACAAGGGAAGCGTCGTGGCCAAGCACGCATGATTCCCTGGTAGATCGGGGGAGTTACGGTGGCAGCTCCACCGGTGCAAGTTGGCCGGAGGGAGCGCGGTGGCGCGTCCGAGGGGCTCACCCGGATCACAGGGAGAGAGCTGATGCTGTCGCACGAATTTCTGACCGAAATAGAGCGGATCGTCGGCCGGGAGAATTTCTTCCCCAGCGACACGGACCGGCTGTGCTACGCCACGGATTCCTCCCTGCTCTCGCAGATCAACAACTGGGTCCCCGACCTCGTCATCCGAGTGACGACGACCGAGCAGGTCTCGGAGATACTCAAGCTGGCGAATGAATTCAAGGTGCCGGTCGTCCCCCGGGGTGCCGGGACGGGGCAGTGCTGCGGCTCGGTCGCGCACCGTGGCGGGATCACGATGGACCTCACCGGCATGAATCGCGTGCTCTCGCTGGACCTGGAGAATCTACAGGTCGTCGTGCAGCCAGGGATCGTCCACGCCGACCTGAACAAGGCGCTCGCCCCCCACGGATTCTTCTTCCCGCCCGATCCGGGCAGCACCAAGATGTGCACGCTGGGCGGGATGGTCTCCTTCAATTCGAGCGGCCAGCGTTCTGTCAAGTACGGGACCACGAAGCAATACAT
>JBIOJT010000083.1:0-14670 GCA_044451055.1 Methylomirabilales bacterium (SeqCode) | reverse complement strand
CGCTCCAGATCCCCGGCGCTCCCGCACCGGTCTGCCTGCCCCTCAGCCCTGGGCACGCCCACGCTGGCGGTGGTCAGCATCTCACCGCCGAAACCTGGTCACCTTCAACGTGGCGCTTCCAGTGGCTCTGTTCCGTCCGCGGAACAACCCACGCTATTATGCGATAGGTCAGGCCGGTCCTTCCATATAGTCTAAAGTTGAACCTTGCAGGCAGGGCAGATTCCGTGCATGATCTACGCGTCGGTATGCGTGGTTATATAGTCATCCACCTCTTGCCAGCACCCCTCATCATCGCGGATGCTCTTGCACCACGCACACATGGGCAGCAGGCCTCGCAGTTGCTTCACCTGCCTGAGCACCTCAGCAAGCTCCGCGTTCAGCCGCTTCTCTCTCTCGAAACCCCTTCGGATTCGTGAGACCGTCAGGGCGACGAGTAAGAGCCAGCCGCACTGGAGACCTGTGTTCCAATACCTGAGGAACCACGAGGTATACGGGTGACTCAGAAGCAGGTTGGCCCAGAACCAAACGCCACGGACAAGAAGCCGGCGAGGACGGCTGGCAACCTCCCGACACCCCAGGCGGCGATCCCCACCGGGAGCGCGTAGAAGAGGAAGAGGTCGAGTTCCGAGGCGGTCCGGTAATCGACATATCCCACCGCGGGGATGAACCCAAGGCTGAGACCGAGAGATGGCACCCGATTGCTCAGCAACTCTGCCATGGCTGATCTCCTGCCGGGTCTCACTTCGAAACGAGCTAGCTAATAGCACGGAGAAACCGCTCCCGGTTTCCCGGAGGCAGCCCCTCATTGTTGCACAAGGCGCCATAGACCACTTGTTGCTGTTGTCTCCCAGATAGAGTTTGGTCAAGATGTCGGCGGAGACATCCCCCGCCTCACCAACGAGGAAGCCCCTTCTACCGGAGCCCTCCTTGAGATCGGTCAGCGATTCTCATCGAGGAAGAGATCCATGGCGAAGCCGGGCCATTTGGGTTCCAGGAAGGCGAAGCCATGGCGAACCTTGCCCCCGATAGCAGAGGTCCAGACGACCCGGCCTTCCACTGTCAGGGGTCCATGCCGCGTCTGGAGGACGAGGCCCACGGCGCTGCCTGGCAATATCTGCACGGGGAACTCGGCCATGAGCCCCCCGGCACCAACGCTCCGCACCACTCCCTCGAGTGCGTTCTTGGGAGATTGCCCGGCTCGCCCGATCACCGGTAGGGAGACCGGGAACCGTGCAAAGCGGCGCGCCCCGGTGGGTCCGCCCGTCTGCTGCGCCCCCTCATCGGCCATGTGCGTGCCCTTTCTGCTGGTGCGCGATCTCGTCCGCCCCCTTGGCCTGGCGGGTAAGCCTTTGGAGGATCCTCGCCAGCGCGGCCTGCTGTTCCGTGCTGAGGTCCACGAAGACCAGCCCGCTTTGATAGATGAAGTGCCGTTCCCCGTCCGGGGTCCGCTCGCCGCCAAGAAGGCCGCTCCACACGACCCGGGCCGAGAGCGTGAGCGGGCTGCGCGCGTGCGAGGTCAATTCTCCATGCTTCTTTCTGCCCTCCATCTGGTGATACGCAACCCACTCGCTGGCGGCAACTTCTGGCGCATACAGGCCGATCGAGAGTTCAGTGGCAGAGTTCTTGAGATGTGCAAGATCAGAACTTGAGAGGCCAGAAGGCAGTTTCCGCAGAATGCTCGTGTCGAAGTATACGGCCGCTGGCCACTTGATTTGTTGAGACATGGGTCGTTCTCCCAACTCTCACGCGCTCGGTCGCCCCGCTTCGATGATCTCCGGCCATCTGGATCGCGCAGTCCTCGGGCTCCCAGCACGGGAGGTTTACTGTCGTCTGACCTGAGAAGTGAAAGGGTCACCGCGGCCCAATAGGCGCGGTAGGCAATGGTGTGGGCGAGCCTTCCCATAAGACGAGGCGAGGACGGGAGGCTCAGACAGAAGACTATCGAAGGCGGTCCCGAGTGTCAACAAGAACGGATAGGTCTGTACTTGGGGTTGCCCATCGGAAGACTGATTCAACCGAAATCGATGAAGGACGACCTGACCCCGAAGGATCAGACCGCAATGAGGGGAGCGCCGATCGGAGCGCGTGAGCGGGAGTTCCGCGAGCGGGTCTTCGCCTCAGTAATCCGTCAGGCCTACGAGGCGGGACGGAGCTACCGGGAGTATCCACGACGCGATCCGGCTGGATTGAAAGCCGGAAGGACCCGCGCAGTCCAGCACAACCCTGCCGACAAGACCTCAACTGGAAGGCAGCGCGGTTAGGAAACCGCAATTCATGATGTGGCCGGTGCGAGAATTCGATTGACAGGACCATAAGAGTCCTGTATAAACAGCTTGCCTCAATGGTGAGGCAGTGTCACACGGAAGGGGGGATGGTGATGCGAAAAGTAGTGACCGCCGTGCTCGCTCTCGGCCTGCTGCTGGGCGTTGCTGGAAGTGCCCTCGCCCAGTGCGGCGCCAGTCACACAAACACCGCGCAGCCTACCACGGAGAAGCCTCTACCGCAGAGCTAACCAGACGATCGCCTAGACTATGAGCAAAACGGCGGCCCTCACTGGAGACGGTCGCCGTTTCTGCTTCTAGGAAGTATCGCTCGTGTACCGAGCCTGAAGTTCGTCCCACGCGTCGGAGCCCCACGAGGCACCCCTTCGCATGCCGGCGGCACGCAAGTCGCCGCCGGCCCCTTGAACGGACTGGCTACTCAACCTTCATCCACACAGCCTTCACCTGCGTGTAGAGATCCAGGGCGTGCATGCCCGACTCGCGACCGTACCCGCTCATCTTGTACCCGCCGAAGGGCATGGCGGCAACGAAGACATTATAGCAGTTCGCCCAGATGACCCCTGCGTGCAAGCCCTTGGCCACCCGGGGCGATTTCTGTCCGGCTGGTGTATGCCATGGCCTCTCACCTCTGAGATAGGGCCGGGCTATTCACCCCGCGTGGCCGCCGCAGATCGGCGGAGGGAAGAAATTCTATGGTCCAGGCGTCTTCATGACCGAGGCATCGGCTGAGGCGGCCTCAATCCTGGACAAAGAAGCTGAGGATCCGATTGTCTTCGTACTCGACGAAGAGTCTGCCTCGCTCTGTGACGTGCACCAGTTAGATGACATTCTGGATCGCCGCATCGGTCCGGAACTCTGCCCTCTTCACGAATCGAGTGTCCGTCGTGACGGCAACCTGAAGCTGTGGGCGATCCGGGAAATAGTTGAGCTCCAAGCCGACCACCCGTGCCACGTTCGTCCCGTAGGGCAAGAGGGCCTGGGCCCCGACCGGCTGAACCTGTTCTCCTCCGACCCACACGCAGAACGCGATGGCAGCGAGAGACAGCGACCTCTTCATCCAACACCTCCTGGCCAGCGCAGCGTCGCTGGCTGGCCCCGCGTCATTCCAGGCAAAGACTCCCTGGCAGCGACGAAGAAGCAACGGGAAAGCCCGGGTATCGTGAGACGTCGCCTCGACCCGGCCCACGTGATATCCGCCGAGCCGTGGAATTCCGCCCGGACCGTCTTCCCTACGAGCGCGCAGCCCAGAGAGTGCCGCGCGTCCTCAGCGAAAGGCTAACCCGGTTTCGTGCGGCGGGCGATCGGGGGGCTTGAACACGGACAATGAGATTCGGCTTGTTGCAGTTCCCTTCAAAGACACCCTTGGCTGCAATGCTCCAGCGGCCTAGCGGCTACTTGGCCCGGAACCTGGCCAATGCCTTCTCGTCGATCTCGATGCCCAGCCCCGGTTTCTGCGGCACGGCCACGTGGCCGTTGCACATGGGCGGGAGCGGCTCCACCAGCAACTCCTCGCGCAGCGGGTTGAGCGGGTACATGTACTCGAAGATCAGGAAGTTCGGCAGCGCCGCCGCCCACTGGAGGGACGCCGCCACCTCCACCGCCGACGAGGCCCCGGTGTGGGGTGCCACCGGGACGTCGAACGCGCTGCTCAGCGCCGCGATCCTGCGGGCCTCGGTGAACCCGCCGGCGCGCCCGAGGTCGGGCTGGATGATGTCGATGGCCTGCCGCACGAAGAGTTCCTTGAAGGCCCAGCGATTGAATTCGGACTCCCCGCCCGCGATCGGGATGTCCAGCGCCTGGGCGAGCTTCGCATACCCGTCCAGGTTCTCGGGCGCCACCGGTTCCTCGAACCAGGCGACCCCCTCGGCCTCCAGCCGCCTCCCGATCTGCAGGGCGGTCAGCGTGTCGAAGGCGCAGTTCGCGTCCGTCATCAGTTGCACCCGGTCACCCACCGCCCGGCGGATCTCCCGCACATTCCGGACATCGACCTCGATCCCCTGGCCGATCTTCAGCTTCATGCCGGGGTAGCCCTGCGCCACCAGGTGCTCCGCCTCTCGGACCAACTCGTCTGTGGACTTGAAGAGAAGCGACGAGGCATACACGGGCAACGAGGTGCGCCCGTAGCTCCCCAGGATCCGGTGCACGGGTTGCCCAAGCGCCAGCCGATGATGTCCCAGAGGGCGATGTCCATGGCACTCATCGCCTCCAGGACGTAACCCTTGGAGTGCCCGCGCCCCCGCATCACCGCGTACATCCGGTCCCAGAGCAACTCGACGTTGAACGGGTCCTGGCCGAGCACCACCGAGCAGAGGATGTCCTGGACACGCTGGCGGCTGCCCGAGGAGAATAGCGCGCCAAGCCCTCACCAAAGCCGGTGACACCCTCGTCCGTCTCGATGCGAACCAGAGCGGCATGCATGCTCGTGTACACGGCGGTTCCGATGCGCCAGGGCTCTTTCACCGGCGCCTCGAGGACGATCGGCTCGACCTGTGTGACTTTCACCGCCCCTCTC
This sequence comes from Methylomirabilales bacterium (SeqCode), assembly GCA_044451055.1. GTDB lineage: Bacteria > Methylomirabilota > Methylomirabilia > Methylomirabilales > 2-02-FULL-66-22 > 2-02-FULL-66-22. Next base: position 9,876 of record JBIOJT010000083.1, on the reverse strand, counting down.
CTTTCCGCCCTGCGAAACGCCCCCGCCGCGCCGGCGGGTCATTCTACTTGAATAACGAGAACTCGATCTCCTTGGCGGTGAGGAACTCCAGCAGGACCGGGACGCCGTCCTGCGTCTTGCGGATGGCGCGCTGGATGGCTGGAATGATCTCGCCTGGCTGGGTCACCCGCTCGCCGTAGGCCCCAAAGGCCCGGGCCATGTCGGCGTAATTGCCGGAGATGTCCGTGCTGCGATACTTCTCCGTCGCGACCTTCATCACCGGCAGCTCCATCGCCATGGAGAAGTTGTTCAGAAGGATGGATAGGATGGGAATGCGTTCGCGCACGGCCGTCTCGAAGTCCATCCCCGTGTGGCCGATGGCCGCATCCCCCCAGACATTGACACAGAGCTTCTCGGGGGCGACAAGCTTGGCCCCCATCATCAGGCCAAGGCCGTAACCAAGCTGTGTGGTCTTGCCCCAGCCAAGGTAGGTCAGCGGAGTCACGCTCTCCCAGAAGGGGGAGAGCTGGTCCCGCGGGCTGCCCGCATCATGGGTGATGATGGTGTTGGCCCGATCCACCGTGTGCATCAGGTCCCACAGCACGCGGTACGGGGAGAGCGGCACCCCGTCCGAGGTGAGCTTCGGTAGCCATTGGGCAAGCCACTCCGCCTTCACGCCCTTGATCTCCCGAACAACCTCCTCCTGCCTTCCGCGCGGGCGCCCGTCCAGTCGGTCCTTGACCTCCGCCACGAGCGCCTCGAGCGTGAGCCCGGCATCCCCGATGAGGGCGTAATCGGCGGGGACGCTCTTGTTGAGGTCGGCGGGATCGAGGGTGGCATGGACGATGGTCTTGCCCTTCGGCATGGGAACGGCGAAGTTGCTGGCGGCAAAGCTGCACCCGATGCCGAAGATCACATCCGCGCCGTTCAAGAAATGATGGACGGTCCGGGGAAGGGACCGCCCGCAAGAGCCGAGCGACAGCGGGTGGTCCTCGGGAAAAGCGCTCTTCCCCTGCAGGCTCGTCGTGACCGGCGCTTCAAGGAGCTCCGCCAGCTCGCGGAGTGGCTGCCAGGCGCGCGCATAGTGAACTCCTTGGCCGGCGTAGACGACGGGACGCCTTGCCTCCACGAGGATCCGGGCTACCTCCGTGACTGCGTGCGGGTCGGGGGCCGTGCGGGTCGCAAACGTCGGGCGATACGTCAGCGGCTCGGGAACCTCCTCGGGAAAGACGTCGGTCGGGATCTCCACCAGGGCGGGGCGCGGGCGGCCGTTCCGCACCTGCGTGAAGGCGCGCCGCAGGGCATCCGGAATGGCGTCGGCGCAGGTCACCTGCTCGCACCACTTGGTGATGTGGCAGTAGTTGATGAACGAGTTGAAGTACGGCGGGATGTTGGTGAGCCGCCGCGGATAGCCGGCCGGCAGCACGACGATGGGCGCCGACTCCCCGTACGCCTGGGCCACCCCGCCAAAGGCATTCTCGGACCCGGGGCCATGCTGCATGGCGAAGACGCCGATCCGCCGGCCGGAGGACACCCGGCTGACCGCATCCGCCATGTGCAGACCGGTCCGCTCCTGGCGGACGATGATGGTCCGGATGTCGGCCTGAGCGGCCGCCTCGATGATGGGATTCACCGGATACCCGATGAGGAACTCTACCCCTTCGCGCTTCAGGATTTCCGCGACCGCTGCGGCACCTTTCATCTGAATCCTCCCTTTATTCCTTCACGCCCACAGGTCCGTGCTCAGGTATTTCAATCCCGAGTCACAGATGGTCACGACGACCGTCCTACCCTTGCAGGGTCCCTGCAGCAATTGCATGGCGGCAGCCACATTTGCCCCCGATGAGAATCCGGCGAAGATGCCCTCCTCCCGCGCCAGCCGTTTCGCGCACGCGATGGCCCGCTCATCCGCCACCTGCACGTAGCCGTCGATGTGCTCTGGCCGGAGCAATGGCAGCTCCGCCATGGAATAGCCACCGCCCTGGATGCGGTGGCCTGGGTTCGTCACGCCTTTCCCCGCCAGAACGGCCGCGCCCTCAGGCTCCACAATGAAGCAAAGGATGGAGGGGTTGTGCTCCTTGAATGCCGCCGCACAGCCCGCGAAGGTGCCGCCCGTTCCGACAAAATCGCAGAAGGCATCCATGGCGCCGCCGGTCTGCCTCAGAATCTCCGGACCGGTGTGCAAGTAGTGCGCGCGAAAATTTCCCGCCAGCCGGAATTGATCCGCACGAAAGGCCCGGCGCTCCGTGACGACCCGCTGCGTTTCCTCTTCGACCCGCTTCAGATCTTCCCCCGAAACCTGCCCGGGCTTGGAGCCGGGCATCTGATCCACCAGGACAACCTCGGCCCCCAGGGCGGACATCATGCGCGCCCGCTCTGCGGAATTCCCTTTGGACATGACGGCGACAAAGGGGTAGCCCTTGATCCCGCACACGATGGCCAGGCCGGTGCCGGTATTCCCGCTGGTGAGTTCGGCCACGGTTTGCCCTGGCTTCAGCAATCCTTGCGCCTCCGCGTCCTCGATGATCTGGCGGGCAATCCGGTCTTTCTTGGAGAACCCGGGATTGAGATGATCCAGCTTGGCCAGGATGGCGCCGTCCAGGTCTTGGGCGAGCCTGGTCAGCCTGACGAGCGGTGTCTCACCGATCGCCTCGATCACAGAGCCGAGCAAGCGTTCGTTCCGTCTCATTTCGCCGCCTTCTCTCCCCCTGAATACGGCGTCCTATCCGCCTGCCCGCTCCTCGTAGTCTTCGGGCACCCGGTCCCAAACCGGCATGAAGATCCAGAGAAGGATGTACAGGATACCGCCCACGCCATAGGCGAGAAGCAAGAGGGTCCAGATGAGCCGCACAAGCCACGTCGGGAAACCGAGCCAGTAACCGAAGCCCGCGCACACACCACCGAGCCAGTGCTTTCCCTTGACGCGCCGGAGCTTTGGTCGTGATCCGACACCGCTCGCCATGGGGGTCTCCTTGAATGAAAGAGGCGCTGCCGCGGTAGGCGCAGAGTATAGCAAATCTCCCACGTCCGCCACCAATGGATTGAACTCGGGCAACTGTTCGCGTACTCTGGGAAGGTCGGTGGCGTTCTTCCGGAAACGAGACGAGCGTTCCGGTGGAATTCCGACTCAACAGGACAATGGAGTTGCCCCGATGCCCCTGCTAGGCGTCCGTGACCAATCGCCCATCAAGAGGGGTACTACCGCACACGGCGCGGGTGCGCTCGTATGAATTGCTGGCCAAGGCACTCGACCTGAAGCCGCGGGCATCCATCCCCTGATCGCGAAGATCCCGTCCCTGCCCGGGGCGGCGACAGCCGGACATTCGGGTATCAAGGAGCGACGCATGGCGCGGCTCAGCGACAAAGTGGCAATGGTCACGGGCAGCGGTGGCGAGCACGGCCTCGGGCGCGCGATCGCGCGGCGTCTGGCGGCTGACGGGGCAGACCTCGTCCTGACAGACATCGCCCCCAGCGGAACCCGCATAGTCACCACCAAGCCGGCAGGTGCGTGGGTGGGGCTTGAAGCCGTCGCCGCCGAGGTCCGGGCGGCCGGCCAGCAGGTCATGACGGCCTTGCTCGACATCCGGTCCGCCCGCCAGATCGAAGGCGTCGTCGCGCAAGCCCTCCAGCGGTTCGGGCGGATCGACATCCTCGTCAACAACGCCGCCGCGCCGCCGGGCGCCGATCGCGTCCCCGTCGTCGAGCTCTCCGAGGAGGCCTGGGACGCCGCCTTGGGCGTGAACCTGAAAGGGGGCTTCCTCTGCGCCAAGGCGGTAGCCACGGTGATGCTCCGCCAGAAGGCTCGCGGCCGCATCGTCAACGTGGCCTCGCAGCTCGGCAAGTATGGGCTGGCCGGCTATGTGACGTACGGCGCCACCAAATTCGGCGTGGTGGGTTTCACTGAAGCCCTGGCCTCGGAACTCTCCGGCACGGGGATCCGCGTGTGGGCGATGTGCCCGGGCCTCACGCACACCCCGATGACCACGAAGACGGGTGTGTCGCCTCGAGAGCGCGCAGGCCTCATCCGGCCGGAGACAGTGGCCCGCGCGATCCTGGATCTGGCCATGGGCAAGAGGCGCGATCCGAGCGGGACGGCCCTCGATGTGACCGGGTGAACGCCCCGGCCCTTCTCGCCTTCCTCCTTGCTGTCTGCTGATCCCCTCCGGTATAGTGCCGACCCATGTCCGCGCGCAGAGGACAACATTCGAATCCTATATCGCCGAAGGCGTCGATTGCATCGCTCGTCGATATCCTGGACCGTTCGAAGAACCGGTTCACGCCCGAAGACCGCGCGGCAAAGGCAACAGCCCTTCTCGCCCTCGCGGACCGGACCATCCGGGATCCTGCCATCCTCCTGCGCTTCCACGAGGCGCTCTGCTTCCTGCGCGCCTATCCGGACGACGCCGAGATTCTGCAGCCCGTCGAGGCCGCACTCGAGGCCTTTGGCCCGCGCGTTCTCGCCCTGAGGACCACGGGCTCACCCGGCGCCCTCGAGACGCTCGAAGAGACTGGCATCGCCCAGACGACGATCTTCTGTCCCCTGTCCTATCCGGCGGCAGGCTGGCTGGCGACCCGGTTTCCCGCCGGGGCCGAGATCGACTGGGATGACCCCGAGGCGGAGGAGCGCCTGGGCGCGATCCTTCCGTTCCTGGTGGGTCTCGCGGACGAGGAAGCCCTGGTGGAAATGGGTGGCTCCTACCGCGCCTGGCTTGTGGCGGCCAAGGACGATGACCCTCGCAGCGACCTTGAATGGCTTCTGGACCGGCTCGAGCGGGCACCTCTCGAGGCGGTGGCGCGGCGCGCTCTCTACGACGGTCTCCAACTCCGCACCCGGTGGGAACTCCGGGAGACGGAAGCCTCCCGGACCTTGGCCAAGGTGCCGGTGTCGCGCTTCTTCTTCCACCGGGGCCCTCTGCTGCGCTATCGCGGGCCACTGACCCGGCGTCTGCCCGGACCACGCGTGATCGTGAGGCTCGCCGCTCCGAGGGAGGCGGAGGGATTTCTGGACGCGGCACGCGCCGCCGTTTTAGTCCGCTACCGGGAGATTCACGGGTTCAACTTCGCCGACCCGCGGGACGTCATGGTCGCAGACCTCGGCCGGGGGGTGCAGGTCGTCTGGTGCGGTCTCCGGCCGGAACATCGCCTTCCCCTGCGCGCCCACTACGGGTACCTGATCCTCAAGAACGGTGTCCCCACTGGGTACGGCGACGCCTCCCTTCTGTTCGACTGGGGCGACATCGCCTTCAACATCTTCGAGACGTTCCGGCCGGGGGAGTCCGCGTTCGTCTTTGTGCGGCTCCTCGCGTTCCTGCATCAGCATTTCCACATCCGGACGTTCCACCTGGACCGATACCAGATCGGCTACGACAACGACGAGGCCATCGCCTCCGGCGCATTCTGGTTCTACTACAAGCTGGAGTTCCGGCCCAAGCGGTCGGATCTCGTTGGGCTGGCTGCGGACGAGCGGCGGCGTATTGCCCGGGATTCGACTTATCGATCATCTCGGGAGACGCTGGAGCAGCTGTGCCGGGACGGAATGGTGGTGAGCGTGGGGAGGCAGAGCGACGCGGCCACTCACACCTTTGACGTGCAGCGGTTGGCCCGTCGAGCGGTGGCCGAGGCAGCCCGAAACGCGAAAGGGGATGTTGTCGCGGCGGCGGCCCGATCGCTGGGCATGCGGCGATGGCGAGCGTGGCCACGCGCAGAGCGGCGCGCCTTCGAACGGCTGGCGCCGATCTTGGCCCTCATCTCCGACCTGGCAGACTGGTCTCGTGGAGAGCGCCACGCCCTCGTGGAAATTGTCCGGGCGAAGGCCGGATCGCGGGAAGCCGACTACCTCCGCCGCCTGCGGGGCCATCGCCGGCTGCGCGAGCGGCTCTTGAGGCTCGGCGCACCGGACCGACGTGACAGGCGGTTGCGTGCCAAGCGGACTCCTGTGCTCATCGGGCTGGGCGGCCTTCAGCGTTGAAACCGCAAACAATCCGTCCCTGCGGGCTACTTCGCCTTCGGCGTTTTCTCCCGCAGGCGCTTCATCTCCTGCACGATCTCCGTCTTGCTGAGGACGCCCTTGCGCTCCAGGACGTTCATCAGCGCCTCCAGCTCGAGGGTCTGGGCCAGGACCACTTCTTCCACGGTCGTCAGGCCTTGCCGGTCAATTTCCTTTGCCATCCTCCCCTCCTAGCGGACAGGGTTCATGCGCCTTCTCCGGGCGGGATGGATCACAGCTTCCGATTGTCGACGACGCGCTGGGCTTTGCCCTCGAAGCGCTCCAGCGTCTTCTTCTCCACCAGCTTCACCTGAACGCTGATCCCCAGCTCCTGCGCCAGCCGCTTCTCGATCCGCTCCACCATCTCCCGTTGGCGTCGCATCTGGTCGAAGAAGATCGACTCGGCCGCTTCGACCAGAACGGTCGCCTCATCCATCGCGCCCTTCCGGTCCACGATGATCTGGTAGTGTGGCTCCGTGCCCTCGATCTCGAAGAGGACGGACTCGATTTGGGACGGGAAGACGTTGACGCCCTTGATGATGAGCATGTCATCGCTCCGGCCAAGCACCCGGCTCATCCGCCGTCCCGTCCGGCCGCACGGGCAGTCGCCCGCGAGCATACAGGTCAGATCCCGCGTCCGGTACCGGATCATGGGGAAGGCCTCCTTGGTCAGCGTCGTGATGACCAGCTCCCCCGTCTCCCCGGGCGAGACCGGCTGCAGCGTCTCCGGGTTGACCGTCTCGACGATGAAGTGGTCCTCGTTGATGTGCAGGCCACGGCGCTCCAGGCACTCCCCCGACACCCCGGGCCCGATGATCTCGGACAGCCCGTAGTTGTCGGTGGCCACGATCCCCAGCTTGTCCTGGATCTCCTGCCGCATGGCATCCGACCAGGGCTCCGCCCCGAAGAGCCCGTACTTCAGCGAGAGCGCCGAGACCGGGATGCCCATCTCCCGCAGCGTGTCCCCGATGAGGAGGGCGTAGGAGGGTGTGGAGACGAGAGCGGTCGTCTTGAAGTCCATCATCACCTTGACCTGGCGGGCCGTGTTCCCACTGGAGGTCGGGATGACCGAGGCCCCCAGGCGTTCCGCGCCGTAATGCAGGCCGAAGGCCCCGGTGAAGAGCCCGTACCCGAACGCGATCTGGACGACGTCGTCCTTGGTGACGCCGCCCATGACGAGGATGCGGGCGACCAGGTTGCTCCAGGTCTTGATGTCGTTCCGCGTGTAGCCGACCACCGTCGGCGCCCCCGTTGTGCCGGAGGAGGCGTGCACCCGCACCACCTCGCGCATGGGTACCGCAAACAGGCCATAGGGGTAATTGTCCCGGAGATCTTCCTTCGTGGTGAAGGGCAGGCGGGACAGGTCGGCGAGCGAGGCAACGTCCTCGGGCGAGAACCCCATGGAGTCGAATCGCCTTCGGTAGAAGGGGACATGGGCGTACACGCGGTTCAGCGTCGCCTGCAGCCGCTCGAGCTGGAGCTGCGCCAGCTCCTCGCGGTCCATGCATTCCTTGTCCGGCTCCCAGTACATCGGCCGCCCTCCTTCGTCCCGCGTTCTATCGATGACCCCGTGCGCGCCCCTCAGGAGGCGTTGCTCCTCCCTCGTCCCAGGTACGCGCGCTGGACATCCTTGTTCGCCAAGAGTTCCTCGGACGATCCCTGCAGCACCACGCGGCCCGTTTCGAGGACGTACCCGCGGTCGGCAATCGCCAGGGCTGCCCGCGCGTTCTGTTCGACCAGGAGGATGGTCATCCCCAACTCCCTTCGCAACCGGGAGATGTACTCGAAGATCTCGCGCACCACCCGGGGGGCCAGTCCCATGGACGGCTCGTCCAGGAGCAGCACCGTGGGCCGCGACAGGAGCGCCCGTCCGATGGCCAGCATCTGCTGCTCGCCGCCGGACAGCGTGCCACCCAGTTGCCGGCGCCTCTCCCCCAGCACCGGGAACAGCCGGAAGATCTCGTCCACCTCCGCGCGGATGGCCGCGTTCCCAGTGAGCGAGAAGCGGTGGTAGGCCCCCAGGAGCAGGTTGTCCTCGACCGTGAGCGGCCCGAAGATCTGTCGTCCTTCGGGAACGTGGATGATCCCCGCGTGGACAAGCCGGTCCACTCGCTCCCGGGTGATCTCCCGCCCGTTGAACGCGATCTCGCCCGCCGCGGGCCGCACGACCCCCGAAATAGCCGACAGGAGCGTCGTCTTTCCCGATCCGTTGCCCCCGAGGAGCGCAACGATCTCTTTCTCCTTGACATGGATGGAGACGGCCCGCAAGGCATGGATCATCCCGTAATAGACGTGGAGGTTCTTGACCCTCAACACCGGCCGCCCCCGCTCCCGGGACCGTCCACGCCCCTCGACCCGACACGGCCAAGGCTCAGCATGACTCTCCCGATCCGTTTCTCGTGGTCGCCACGGATAGCCGCCGTCGAATCACAACGCGTACACCTCCTCCCCTGTCAGGACGCGAACCCCGGCCTCCCGGAGGACGGCACCCACCCTGTCAGGCTCGTCGAACCGGAAGATGATAACCGCGTTCTCCGTCGCCTTGTGGACGAAGGCATACATGTACTCCACGTTGATCGCGGCAGCCTCCAGGGCTTTGAGGATCTCCCACAGCCCGCCCGGCCGGTCCGGCACTTCGAGCGCGACCATCTCATTCGTAGCCACGGTGAACCCGCCGTCCCGGAGGACCTGGACGGCGCGCGCGGTCTGGGTGACGATGAGCCGCAGAATACCGAAGTCGGCGGTATCGGCCAACGACAGCGCGCGAATGTTGATGCCCGCCCGCGCCAGGACTCCCGTGATCTCTGCCAGGCGCCCCGACCGGTTCTCCAGGAAGATCGAAAGCTGCTCCAGTTTCATGGCGACCCCCTTCGAGAAGTGCTCCGTAGGCGCCAGTCCGGGAGAAATCGATTCGGCGGCCCGTCACCCAGCGAGGTCCCGTCGCCCCATGCGACACCATTGATAGCCGTTCCGTTTCGGAAGGGACGGGGAGGGCTCTCCCGGCTCGCTCCGCCGTAGCCAGGCCTGCACGGATGGCCACTCTCTATCAGAAGCGGCTTCGTGACGCAAGGCTCAAAGGCCCATTGATGAGGTGACCTGGACGAGACTCGTACCCGGCGACCAAACGAGGGGGGTCGGAGGACGGCAGGAACGCGGGTCAGCTTGTATTACCGGCAGGCGAATACCCCCTAGCCTCGTCGTTGGGTGAAGAGGACGACACGGACCGGCACGGCGCTTCCGGGATCAGGATGAAAAGACCGCTGGTGCTGCCTAGCGACAAACCTGGGTGGTGCTGGGCGGGATCCACTCCTGGCGAAACGTGGTGAAGCCGCCGGGGTCGGTATACCAGGGAACCTGCCGATAGTAGCCGGGCGTGGTGTACGTCGTGCGCTGGGGCGCGTAGACGGGCGGCGCAACGTATGCCGGCGGGTAGGAGCCTGCCGGGTACGCGGGGTATACGGGATACGGATAGAGGGGAACGACGAAGTCGAAGCCGAAGCTGAAGGCGGTCCTGGGGTCGCCTCGATGCCATGGGCCAGGGCCGTGCGGGTACCAGGCCTCGGCGACGCCCACCGCGAGCAGGGCCAGAACCAAACCCGCTCCGATGATTCCCCACTCCTTCATGGCCCAGCTCCTGGCTCAGACCGCTTGCCTGAGGGCCTAGATTGATGCTATACATAGCGTCTTAAGTAATGCCGCATAGTCTGTGCAGTACTGGATTCGGATTGTGCCAGGTTTCCATCTGATCCGCGACGGCCTCGACCAGCTCGTCGAGCTGCGGGAAGTACCGGTTATGGGTACAGAGCCGGCGCGCCAGCTTCCACACCCGCTCGATGGGGTTGAGCGCCGGACTGTACGGAGGGAGGAAAAGGAGACGCAGCACCGCCCGGTGCGCCGTGAGGAACGGCTCG
>JBIOJT010000082.1:0-15033 GCA_044451055.1 Methylomirabilales bacterium (SeqCode) | reverse complement strand
CAGCCCGTTGATTTATTGAGTCTCGCCGTGGATTGGTGCCCCGCTGGATGCGGGTTCGCGATACAATGCGCCCATCGCAAAGGAGCGTGTTTATGTCGATGGGACGCCGCCAAAATCGCCAGTCGCCGCTGTGGATCGCGCACGACGAGATCGCCCAGGGACCGGGCCACCGGTTCTATGAGAAGCTCAACGAGTTGTTGCGGGACGCCGCCTTCGATCGGCATGCGGAAGCCCTGTGCGCCCCGTACTACGAGGCCGCGCATGTCCCGGGGCGGCAGTCCGTAGCCCCCGGGATCTACTTCCGCATGCACTTGGTCGGCTTCTTTGAGGGGATCGAATCGGAGCGGGGCCTGGAGTGGCGCTTCGCCGACTCCCTGTCCCTGCGCCAGTTCCTGGGGCTCTCGCTCACCCAGCGCGTCCCCGACCACTCGACGCTGAGCCGCACCCGGCAGCGGCTGCCTTTGGCGGTCCATCAGGCGGTGTTCGCGCTGATCCTCGGGATCGTGGAGACCAAAGGGTTGCTCCACGGACGCGTCCTGGGGGTCGACTCCACCTACCTGCGGGCTGATGCGTCGATGAAGGCCATCGTCCGCCGGGACACCCGGGAGAGCTACACCGCATTCGTCACGCGCTTGGCCACCGAGGCGGGCATAGAGCATCCGACGGCCGAGGAGGCGCGGCGGCTGGACCGGAAGCGCCAGGGCAAGAAGACGTCCAACCGCGAGTGGGTGTCGCGGACCGATCGGGACGCCCGGATCGCCAAACTGACGGATGGCCGCACGCGCTTGGCCTACAAGCCCGAGCACGTGGTGGACCTGGAGACCGGCGCCATCCTCGCGGCGGTGGTCCACGGCGCGGATGTGGCCGACCCCGCGTCGGTGGAGGCCAGCCTGACCCAGGCCGAGGCCAACCTGCAGACCGTCCGCGGCGGCGCCCCGGAGGCGGCGCCCCAGGACAATCCGTCGCCGCACGGGCGCCGGCCTCGCCGGAAGGTCGTCGCGGACAAAGGCTACCACAAGGCCACCCTGCTCCGCCGCTTGAAGACCCAGCAGTACCGCACCTACATCCCGGAACGCCGCCAGGCGGGCCGCCGCCGGTGGACCGACAAGGGGGGCACCCCGACGGCCGTCGCCTTCCACCAGAATCGCGCCCGCGGAATGCGGCCCCTCGGCAAACGCTATCACCGTTGGCGGGCCGAGCGGGTAGAGCGGACCTTCGCCCACGTCTGCGAGACGGGTGGGGCGCGCCGGACCCGCCTGCGCGGTCGAGCGAACGTGGAGAAGCGCTACCTGCTCCAGGCGGCCGGGGCGAATCTGGCCCTCGTGATGCGAACCCTGTTCGGTCTGGGCACCCCGCGGGGGTGGGCGCAGCGCGCGCAGGCGGCGCTGCGGGCGGTCTGGGGTTCCGTACGCGCGTTGTGGCATCGCTGGTGGGCCCCTCTCCGGTCTCGGGTCACCTTCTCGCGTGCGCTGGTGGCCTGGTGGCCGTCGCGAGCCGAGCTGATCAGCTGGTCGGCCCGATTGCTGGCCAGGCCATAAATCAACGGGCTGCTAGCATCCGAGGTATACCCTGTCAAGGTGGGGCGCGGGAGGTCCACAGGTCCGGAACGCGACCAGTGACGGAGGTGAGATGGCAGAGCGAGTGATCGGGATCATCGGGGGGAGCGGGCTGTATCAGATGGAGGGACTGGAGACCATCCGCGAAGAGGCGGTGCGGACGCCCTTCGGTGATCCCTCGGACACATTTATCCTGGGACGGCTGCACGGCCGGCCGGTGGCGTTCCTCGCCCGCCACGGGCGGGGCCATCGCCTGATGCCGTCGGAGCTGAACTTCCGCGCCAACATCTTCGGATTCAAGGTCCTGGGGGCCGAGTGGATCCTCTCGGCCTCCGCCGTGGGCAGCATGCGCGAGGAAGTCAAGCCGCTGGATATCCTGATCCCGGATCAGTTCTTCGACCGAACCAAGGGACGTGCCAGCACCTTCTTCGGGAACGGCCTGGTCGCCCACGTCAGCTTCGCCGATCCCACGTGCCACGTCCTGGGGGACATCCTCTACCGCGTCGGGCGCCAGGCGGGAGCCACCATGCACAGAGGCGGGACGTACGTGTGCATCGAGGGCCCCCAGTTCTCCACCCGGGCCGAGTCGCGCATCTACCGGAGCTGGGGGGTGGACGTCATCGGCATGACGAACCTCCAGGAGGCGAAGTTGGCGCGGGAGGCCGAGATCTGCTACGCCACCATGGCCCTGGTCACCGACTACGATGTCTGGCATGATACGGAAGAGGACGTAAACGTCGAATCGGTGGTCAAGATTCTGCACCAGAATGTGAAGACCGCTCAGACTATCGTCCGGGCGGCCGTGGCGGAGATCCCGGAGGCCCGCAAGTGTTTCTGCGCCCACGCCCTGCGGGACGCCATCATTACGGCGCGCGACGCGATCCCGGCACAGATCAAGCGGGATCTGGCCCCGATTGTCGGCAAATACCTTGTTGATTAGTCAATTGGTCGAGAAGTCAATTGGCGACTACCGATCTGCGCCCCGACAAATTGACCAATCGACAACTTGACGAATTGACCGAGAGGATCGAAGCGGGATGAGCATCCTGGTGGTAGGATCAGTGGCGCTCGACACGGTCAAGACTCCGTTCGGCCAGGCCGAGGAGGTGCTGGGCGGGTCGGCGACGTACTTCTCCGCTGCGGCCAGCTTCTTCACCGATGTGCGCCTAGTGGCCGTGGTGGGCGAGGATTTCCCCGAGCATCATCTCGCGTTCCTCCGCAGCCGCAAGGTGGATCTGCGTGGCTTGCAGCGGGTGCCGGGGAAGACCTTCCGCTGGGTGGGGGAGTACGGCTTCGACCTCAATCAGGCGCGTACCCTGGACACCCAGTTGAACGTGTTCGCCAGCTTCGCCCCCAAGATCCCGGAGGAGTACCGGGACTCGGGGGTCGTGTTCCTGGCGAACATCGACCCCGACCTCCAGCGCGAGGTGCTCCGCCAGGTGCGGGGCCCGGCGCTGATCGCCGCTGACACGATGAACTACTGGATCGTGAACAAGGCGGAATCGCTCCGGCAGACCCTGGGTTTGGTGGATACTCTTCTCATCAATGACGCGGAGACTCGCCAGCTGGCCGGCGAGGCGAACCTGGTCCACGCGGCGCAGAAGATCCTCGCCTGGGGACCGAAGTCCCTGGTCATCAAGCGGGGCGAATACGGGGCGCTGATGATGAACAAGGGGGACTGGTTCGCGGCGCCCGCCTTGCCGTTGAAGGAAGTCCGGGACCCCACTGGTGCAGGGGATTGCTTCGCCGGCGGATTCGTCGGGTATCTGGGCAATAGCATGAATTTCGACGACGCCAGCGTGCGCAAGGCCATGATCATGGGGTCGGTGATGGCCTCCTTCAACGTGGAGGCCTTCTCGCTGGACCGCCTGCGCACCTTGACGTACGCGGAGATCGAGGCGCGCTACCGCGCGTTCAAGCGACTGGCCCAGTTCGAGGACCTTTAGGCCTCCTCTCAGGACCGCCGATCGCCGGGCGGCATCCGGCGGTCCGCCTCTCACGGGGATATGTCCATGGCTATGTGGCGTATTCTGGTTGCCGACGACGATCCCCTGTCGCTGCAAGTGATGCGGGATAGCTTGGCAAATTTGCCCGCCACCATCCTGGAAGCCCGGGATGGTGAGGAGGCCATTCGCCTGGCCAAGTCGGAGGATCCGGACCTGATCCTCCTGGACGTGATGATGCCGCGGTTGGACGGCTTCCAGGTCGCTGCTCTCTTGAAGAAGGACCCCGCGACGGTCGAGATCCCGGTGATCTTCGTCAGCGCCCTGGGGGCGCCCAAGGACAAGGTGCGTGGGTTGAATCTGGGAGCCGAGGATTACCTGGCCAAGCCCATGCACCCCGAGGAGTTGCAGGCCCGGGTCCAGATGGTGCTCCGGCGAATCCAACCCTCCCGGCGGGATGTTCCGATGGCCAGCGGTCAACTGGCGGCCATGAATCTGCCGTCCCTCATCCAGATGCTCGAGGGAGAGCGGCGCACCGCCCGGCTGCTTCTGACGCACGGGGACGCGAGGGGCGAGATCGTTTTCGAGGAGGGGAAGATCACCCGGGCCTCGCAGGGAAACCGGAAGGGGAATGCGGCGCTGTACCAGCTTCTCACGTGGCCGGGAGGGACCTTCCAGATGGCGCCGCCCGACGCCTCGAGCCAGGCCGGGGGGACCGTGGACGCGCCGATCCAGGCCCTCCTCCTGGAGGGGAAGCGGCGCCTCGACGAGACCCCCGGGCTCCAGGCGGGCCTGGGCGACCCGTCGACGCGCATGGACGTCCCAGCGCCTTTGCGGGCGGCCATCCAAGGACAGGCGCGGCCCGAGGCCGTCGCCGTCCTCGCCCTGTTGGACGGAACGTGCAACCTGGACCAGATCCTGGCCCAGAGTCCCGTGGATGATTGGGCCACCCTGAAGATCTTGGATTCATTGCGTCGCTCTCGGGCGCTCGGACCCGCGGATGTGGGCCACGAGCGGCGAGGCGGCCCACGCTTGTACGTCGAGGTGCCCATCGAGTACCAGACCCTGGGATCATTCCAGAGGAGCGCCGCATTCAACCTGACCGCGCAGGGGGTGTTCATTCGCACCGCGGTGCCCTTCGAGATGGGCGAGCAGGTGGTCCTCCGGTTTCTACTGCCAGGTCAGGAGACCCCGGTCAACGTGATTGGACAGGTCGTGTGGCGGAACGCGGATCCCAGTAAGACGGAAGGGACGGGGATGGGGATCCGATTCGTCGAGGTGGCGGCGGCTGATCGCGAAGCCATCGAGCACCACCTGGCCCAGGCCATCGCGATCCAGGTCAGCGGCGTGGAGGAGCGCCAGTAACCCGCCTGCCGCCCTCGTTGAGAGGCCGGCGGACAGAGACGAGCCATGGATCAATGGCGGGTGTTCCTGGCGGAAGATGAGACGTACATCGCCCAGATGACCCTGGACATGCTTGCCGAGCTTCCCCTCGCGGTGTCCCTTGCCAAGGACGGGCCGGACGCCCTGCGGCAGGCCCAGGCGACCCTGCCGGACCCCATGCTGCTGGAGGCGAGCGGGAGACGCTCAGCCTTTTGGCGCGCTTTCTGAAGCTGGGGATGCTGGAGCATGGGCCCGAGGCCGGGCGTGGCTTCCCCCGCCTGGGGATTCAACTCTCCGTGGACTTCCAGCCGCTGAAAACGTTCACTGCCGGGACCAGCTTTGACCTCTCGGTCCGGGGCGTCTTCGTCCGGACCACCCAGTCCCTCTCCGTGGGGCAGGACATCCTGGTGCGGTTCATGCTGCCCGGGGTGGGCCACGCATTCAAGGTCATGGGCCGGGTGGTGTGGAGCAGCCCCACCGACACGGCCAAGGGGTACCCCGCGGGCATGGGGATACAGTTCGTCGGCCTCTCGCCAGAGGAGCAGGGGTTCATCGAGGGGCACCTTGTCGATACGCTCTTGGATCGGGCACTGGCGCGGGAGCCGGAGCGGTAACGCACCCGTTCCGGAACCATCGCCGGGGCAATTTGACGCGCAGCAAAACCCGTGGGCAGGCCGTTCGGCTTGCCCATTTTTTTCTGATTACGAACTGCAAAGAGATTGATTTTCCGATGTCATTGCCTTAGATTGATGCCACTCTAAAAGAGGAGCGGACTGCTCCGGAATTTAACCGCCTTTGAACTAGCCGGTGAAGGGGTACGGCGCGCTCGCATCGAGTGACGTTGATTCTCCCGCGTACACCTCTCAGTCTTTCTCTGTGACAGTCGAAATTACACGGGCCAGCCACACGATGAGAGTCGGGTAGGCGGAAGCGGGTGTGGTGCCCGGTGGGCGGGAGTATCCGGGGGTCCAGGGTCCGCCGATATCGCGCGGTGGACGACGTCATCGCCACACTCGATCGCACGACACTGGGTGATCCTCAGGGAAGGAGGCCTCCGTGGCCAAGCTGGGTTTCGTCGGTCTGGGCCTGATGGGGAGCCGGATGGTCAGCCGGCTGCTCAATGCCGGGCACACCGTCACCGGCTACAACCGCACCCGGTCGAAGGCCCAGTGGCTGCTGGACGCCGGCATGCACTGGGGTGAAACGCCGCGCGCGGTGGCCGAGGCGGCCGACGTGGTCTTCAGCATGGTGACGGATACGACGGCGCTCCGGGCCGTGATCGCCGGTCCTGATGGACTGGTGGCCGGGCTGGGGCCGGGCAAGATCTACGTGGACATGAGCACGGTCAGTCCGGGCGAGAGCCGGGAGTTGGCGGTACGCGTCGCTGCCAAGGGGGCGCACATGCTCGATGCGCCCGTCTCCGGGAGCGTGAGCACCCTCGAGCAGGGAAAGTTGTCCATCATGGTGGGTGGTGACCGGACGGTTTTCGAGACCATCAAGCCGATCCTGGAGGACATCGGCCCCAAAGTCACTCACGTGGGCGGCAACGGCCAGGCCGTGTCGATGAAGATCGCGACCAACGTGAGCGTGGCCGTCCAGATGCTGGCCTTCAGCGAGGGGGTGCTGCTGGCCGAGAAGAGCGGCATCCCGCGCAAGACTGCCGTCGAGGTCTTGCTGAACAGCGTGATCGCATCCCCCATGCTGAGCTACCGGGGGCCGTTCGTTCTGGAGATGCCGGGCGAGGCCTGGTTCAACGCGCACATGATGCAGAAAGACTTGCTGCTCGCGTTGGAGATGGGCAGGCAGCTCGGCGTGCCTCTCCCGGCAACCGCTGTCACCAACGAGGTGCTGACGGCTGCCCGTGCCATGGGGCTGGGGGATCAGGATTTTGCCGTCGTGGTCGAGGTGTTGGCTCGGTTGTCTGGACTGAACAAGTAGGCAGGGCTGAACCGCCGGGCCAGGCCGCAGGGTTCTTAGCCGCGACGGCGAGGACGCGAGCGGGCGGGCATGTCGAGCGGATGGGAGGGGGAGGATGGGACTCAAGACGTATGGCCTGATGGCGGTGGACTGGGAAGAGCGGGTGAACCTTGAGCGGCTTCGCACCGAGCGGCTGGCCCGGGTGAAGAAACTGCTAAAGGCATCCGAGATGGGCGCCCTCCTGTGCTTCGACATGAACAATATCCGCTATATCACGGCCACGCACATCGGCACCTGGGCCATGGACAAGCTCGTCCGCTTCAGCCTGCTTCCCCAGGACGACGATCCCATCCTGTGGGACTTCGGCTCCGCGGCCCGGCACCACCAGCTGTACTGCCCCTGGCTCGGCGAGCGCTCGCGTGCAGGCATCTCCCTCCTCCGGGGGGCCATCGCGCCAGAAGTGGAACAGGCCAAGGACGTGGCGCGCAAGATCCGGATCGCCCTCGAGGAGCGAGGCCTCCTCGGCGAGCCGGTGGGCGTGGACGTGATCGAAATCCCGGTGTTCTATGCGTTGCAGGCGGAGGGCATCCGGGTGGTGGACGGCCAACAACTCATGCAGGAGGCGCGGAAAATCAAGACCCAGGACGAGATCACGCTGCTGACCTCGGCCTGCATGATGGTGGACGCCGCCTACGAGGAGCTGTATCGGGCCATGCGGCCGGGCATGCGCGAGAACGAATGCGTGGCCCTGGTCAACAAGGTGCTGTACGACCTCGGCTCGGAGCACGTGGAGGGGGTCAACGCCATCTCCGGCGAGCGATGCAGTCCGCACCCACACGTCTATACCGACCGCGTGTTGCGCCCTGGGGATCCGGCGTACTTCGACATCCTGCACAGCTACAACGGCTACCGCACCTGTTACTACCGCACGTTCGCCATCGGCAGTGCCTCCCCGGCCATGGTGGACGCCTACACGCGGTGCCGGGGCTACCTGGACGCCGCCATCGGCGTGATCCGGCCGGGCGTGATCACGGCCGATGTGGTCCGACTCTGGCCGAAGGCGGAGGAGTTCGGCTTCGCCAACGAGGAAGCCGCCTTTGCCCTGCAGTACGGCCACGGCGTGGGGCTGGCCATCTGGGAGAAACCGATCTTCAGTCGCCTGGTCTCCCTCGACCATCCCGAGGTGATCGAAGAGAACATGGTTTTTGCCCTGGAGACCTTCTGGCCGGCCTCGGATGGGTGGTCCGCCGCGCGCATCGAGGAGCAGCTCGTCGTGACGAAGACTGGCTGCGAGATCATCACGCGCTTCCCGGCGGAGGAACTGCTCGTCGCCGGGACCCGGTACTTCACAGCCGCCGGCCCTCTCCCGACGACTCGCGAGGCCCAGTCTCACCTCAACCGGCCCCCGGCGGATCCGCTGAGAGAGGCGGTGGTGGGGTCTGCCAGGAACGAAGGGAGCAAGGTGCGCGCCTGAGCCCAGGGCGGAGACGCACGAGGATTGGCGCTGAAGGAATCGGCCCGCTTCGCCCGGAGGGCCTGACACGCCAACCGTGGAGGTTCCAGGCGCGGCACCCCACATCGTCGAGGTGATGTCCTGGCCCACGCCAAGGTCGTCCTCAAGAACCTCACGAAGCGATTCAGCAATGGCCTCGTTGCCTTCGAAGGGCTGAGCCTCGAGGTCATTGAGCACGAGGTTCTGTGCATCCTGGGGCCCTCGGGCTGCGGGAAGACCACCCTGCTCCGCGTCGTCGACGGCCTGATCCAGCCAGACAGCGGCGAGGTACTGCTCGACGGCCGACCGGTCAGGCGCCCCTCTCTAGAGATGGCCATGGTCTTCCAGCAGTTTCACCTCTTTCCATGGAAGCGACTCGATCAGAACATCGCCTACGGCTTGAAGCTGCGGGGAGAACCCCGTGCCGCACTCGAGGCCACCGTCGCGCATTACTTGGGACTGGTGGGGCTCTCGGGCTTCGAGCAGTGCTATCCCTACCAATTGTTGGGCGGGATGCAGCAGCGAGCCGGGCTGGCGCGGGCCCTGGCGATGGACCCGTCCATCCTGCTCATGGACGAGCCATTCGGCGCGCTGGATGCGCAGACGCGTGAGACCCTCCAGGAGGAACTGCTGCGAATCCTGGAGCGGGAACCGAAGACCACCATCTTCGTCACCCATTCCGTGGACGAGGCGATCACGCTGGGAGACCGGATCGTGGTCATGTCGGCCTGGCCAGGGAGAGTGCGGGAGATCTTGCCGGTCGAGATCCCCCGCCCCCGCGCGGTCGGTGAAGCCAGGGCCGATCCCCGCGCCATCGCCCTTCGCGGGCATATCTGGGAGCGGTTGCGGCGGGACACGGACCGGCGCTCCGCGGGAAACCTATGAAGATCCCACCGCGCAACGCGGCCATCCGGGTCATCTCACTGGCGGTGGTCCTCACCACCTGGGAACTGTACGGCCGGACGGTCAACCCGATCCTCTTCACCTATCCCTCCGCCATCGCGACGGCGTTCCGGGAGCTGGTCGCTAGCGGCGAACTGCAAGGCTATCTCGGCCAGAGCCTTCAGGTGCTCCTCTGGGGCCTGCTTCTTTCGACCGTCGTGGGCGTTCCCCTCGGCGTGCTCATCGCGCGGTTCACCACGCTGGAGCTGGCCGCGGACCTGTACATCAACGCCCTCTATTCCACCCCGACGGTGGCCCTCGTGCCCCTCATCGTCCTCTGGTTCGGCTTCGGGATCCCGGCCAAAGTGGTGATCGTCTTCCTTTTCACGGTCTTCCCGATCCTCATCAACACCCAGCAGGGGGTGAAGAGCGTTGATGCGGGACTGCTGGAGGTGGCCCGCTAGTTCTGCTCGACCGAGCGCCAACTCTGGGGGGACGTGATCCTTCCGTCGGCGCTGCCATTCATTGCGGCCGGCCTTCGTCTGGCGATTGGCCGAGGGCTGGTCGGGATGGTTATCGCAGAGTTCTACACGTCCATCGCCGGGCTCGGGTACATGATCGTCCGCTATGCGAATGCCTTCGATACCGCCAAGCTCTTCGTTCCCATCGTGGTCCTCATGGCCTTAGGTGTGCTCCTCGTTCAGGGGGCCAGGGCACTGGAACTGCGGATCGCCCCCTGGCGACGGCGAGAAGGGGGGGGACCCTGAGTGGGTCTCCGGAGAGTTCACGGGGCCGGCCGAGGACGGCAGGGAATTGAACAAGTCGGGAGGGGGAAGGATGAAACGCACCGCAGTGGCACTGATGCTGGGGTGGCTGGCCCTGGGGCACGCGGCCTCCACTCCGGCGCAGGCGCCCCAGGCACCGCTGAAGAAGCTCACGCTCGCCATGGCCGTCACGCCCCCGAACCTCGTGCACATCTCCCCGTATCTTGCCAAGGAGCTCGGCTGTTTCAAAGAGGAAGGGCTGGACGTGGAGATCATCTCCTTCGAAGGCGGGGTGGGGGCGCTTCGGGTGGCGCTGGCCGGCCAGGTGGATATCGCGTGGACCAGCAGTGACCCGCCCATCATTGCCAAGGCCAAGGGGGCCCCGATCCGGCTGATCTATTCCTCCGCACCACGGCTCGATACGGTTCTGATCGTGCAGGGGGACATCAAGGGTCTCAGGGACCTCAAGGGCCGGAAGCTGGGCATCCAAGAGCCGGGCGGCCTGGCCGACGTCATCAGCCGCCGCTCCCTGGTGAAGGGGGGCTTGAAACCGACCGACGCCCAGTTCATCTCGACCTCGACCGCCGGCCGCGTCCCCGCGCTCGTGACCGGCCAGGTGGACACCGGCGTCCTGCACATCGAGCAGTCCGTCCGGGCCATCAAGCGCAAGGCGTCGCTCCACAACCTCATCAATTTCTGGGAGGCGTTCCCCGAGGCCCTCTACAGTGTCATGGTGACCAGTGACAAGAAGCTCAAAGAAGACCCCGCGGCGATCGCGGCCTTCATCCGGGCGATGATCCGGGCGAACCGCTTCATGTACCGGAACAAGGACAAGACACTCGACGCCGCCGTCGAGTTCACCGGCTACAGCCGCGAGGAGCTGGATCCGGCCTTCGAACAGCTCATCAAGGGGCGCGTCTGGAGCGTCAACGACGGCCTGTCTCCCAAGATGGTCCAGTTCAGCATCGAGAACCAGATCCAGGTCGGGAACATCCCGGTGGACAAGAAGCCGACCTACGAGGATGTCGTCGACCTCGGTCCGGTCACGCAGGGTTTGAAGACGCTCGGGAAGTGGACCGACGACCCGGGCTGGCTCTAACCTGGTGTCCTGGCCGGACCGTCCGCGAGGGGAAGGTGCCGCGATCAACCATGAAGGCCATGGTGCTGAGAGAGCTGGGCGGGCCCGTCCGCCTGGAGGAGGTGCCGATCCCGACGATCGGCCCCAACGATGCATTGCTGCGCGTCCGTGCCACCGGCGTCGGCCTCACCGTCGTCATCATGATCGCGAACCCCGGCCTCGTCACGGCCTATCCGCGCATCCCAGGCCATGAGATTGCCGGCGAGGTGGTCGAGGTGGGGTCGGAGGTACAGAGCGTCAAGGTCGGCGACCGGGTCGCTTGCCACTTCTACCTGACCTGTAGGGTCTGCCCCGCCTGCCGCAGCGGGCGCGAAACGCTGTGCCGGAACTTCAGGGGCTACTTGGGGACGGCTATCGACGGGGGCTATGCTGAATACGTCGCCGTTCCCGCCCAGAACCTCTGCCCCATCCCCCACGGTATCTCCGACATCGAGGCCGCCGTGGCGGCGGACGCGATCGCCACCCCGCTCCATGCCTGCCGAGCGGAGGCGTGCATCGGTCCCGGCGATCGGGTCCTGATCGTCGGCGCCGGTGGCGGCGTCGGGATCCACGCCCTCCAGATGGCGAAGCTCTGTGGCGGCTGGGTGCTGGGTGCGGACCTCAGCGACGGGAAACTCGAGACGGTGAAAGCCGTGGGCGCGGACGAGCCGATCGACGTCCGCCGCGAGGAACTGTCGCGGCAGGTGCTCGCCACGACCGGCGGGCGCGGCGTGGATGCCGCCATCGACTTCGTCGCCTCAGCCGAAACGCTGGAGGCGTGCGTCCGCTCGCTTGCCCCGGCCGGTCGGCTGGTGATCGTGGGGAACCGGCCGCAGGCCGTCTTTGGCGCGGACCCGACCTTCCGGGTGGACCCCGGCCTGATGCTGCGGAAGATGCTGGAGATCCATGGCTCCCGCTACGTCTCGCTGGCCGAGATGGCACAGACCCTGGAACTCCTGCGGCAGCGGCAGCTGCGCGCCGTCGTCACCCGCACCTTCCCGCTGGAAGAGGCGGAAGCGGCGCACCAACTCATCCGCGAGAACGCCCTCGTCGGGCGGGCCGCTTTGCTCTTCCAGTAACCGGCGGCGACGGACCTCCCCCAATCGCTCCCGCATCCAATCCGCCATGGTCGGGCGGTACTTGTAGGGGATGTTGTTGCAGACGTGGTTGCCATCCGGGTAGAGCAAGAGCGTGGCCTTCGGCGCCTCGCGCGCGATCCGCTCCGCCTGCTGGGGTGGGAAGAGGCGGTCCAGGGCTCCGTGAATGACGAGGAGCGGGCAGGTGACTTTGTCGAGGATCCCGCGGAGCGTCAGCGTCTTGGCCTTCTCGAACGCCTCGGCCTCGTCACGCGACTTGGTGTAGAAGACGTAGCCCCCCCTCGTCAGCGGATTCAGCGCGGCCCAGCACTCGGAGAGGTCGTACGGGCCGGCCAGGGCGACGACCGCGCGGAGGCGTTTCTCGAACGCCGCCGCGCGCGGTCCGTAGATGCCACCCATGCTGATCCCCATGAGGCCGACCCGGCCGAGGTCGAGGTCGCGCCGGCCGCGCAAGCCGTCGAGCAGCGGCCCGATCACCGAGGCCCAGTCCGGCCGGATCGGGAAGCGGGGCGCATTCTCACCCTGGCCGGGGCCGTCGATGGTCAGCGTCGCCATTCCGCGGCGCAGAAAGTCGTTCTCGATGGCGAACAGCTCCTCCTTCACCGAATCGAGCCCGGGCACGAGAATGGTCAGGGGTGGGCGTGTCCCTCCGCGCGGGCGGCGCAGGATGCCCGGGATGACCGCACCCTCGAACGGCACCTCCACCCGCTCGCCGGGCGGATCGAGGTGGGGCAGGGCTTTCGCGTAGGTCGCGCCCGTCTGCTCCCGGAGCAGACCGTGGAGGGCCAGGTCCTCAAACCAGAGGAACTTCCCGAGGTGATAGCACTAGGCCGCCCGCTGGTAGGCCTCCGTCGCCGTCACCGTGCGGCCCGCGCGCGCCGCCTCGTCGGCCAGCGAACGGTGCGTATCCCCCAGGAGTTGCCAGGCCGGCGCCCAGTCCTTCCAGTCGGTGGTCGAGGCGACCACCTTCTCGAAGTCGTTCACGTCGATCCCGTTGGCAGTGAAACGCGGCTTCCAGTGGCTCGCTGCGATCTGCGCGCGGTTGTGCGACTCACCGTCCATGTGGGCCCTCCTTGACCTTCAGCGTCCCCAGCCTCCTCGTGACTCGTCATCTCCTCCCGTCCGAGCGGAATGTGCATCGACTGCACCGAATCCGGCGGGAATTATACAATCCGAAGTGCGGCGCCAAGACAACTTTCCGACCTCGGCTGTGTGCGAAGGACACTTTTTGGCAAGAAACACAGACGGGAGGCCAGGGAGGATTCCCGCATTCGGGTGACGAGCTTCGGGCCCCTTGCAGGCTGGGCTTGTCAGGATATAATAGAAGGTCTCGACTCGATCCAGCCTGGCGCTCAGCCACAGGAGTCCTGCACCGTGTCGATCGAATGCATCCGTATCCGCGGCGCGCGAGAGCACAACCTGAAGTCGATTGACCTGGAGATTCCCCGGGGGAAGCTGGTCGTCATCACCGGGGTCTCCGGTTCGGGCAAGTCCTCCCTGGCCTTCGACACCATCTACGCCGAGGGGCAGCGCCGGTACGTGGAGTCTCTCTCGGCCTACGCCCGGCAGTTCCTGGAGCAGATGGACAAGCCGGACGTGGACCTCATCGAGGGACTGTCCCCGGCCATCTCCATCGAGCAGAAGACCACCAGCAAGAACCCTCGCTCCACGGTGGCCACGGTCACCGAGATCTACGACTACCTCCGCCTCCTGTACGCCCGCATCGGGAGGCCCCACTGCTACAACTGCGGGAAACCCATCACCTCCCAGACGGTCACTCAAATCGTGGATCAGGTTTTGACGCTTCCCTTCGGCAGCAAGATCCAGGTCTTGGCGCCCGTCGTGCGGGGCCGGAAGGGCGAGTACCGCCAGATCTTCACCCAGATGCGGAAGGAGGGCTTCGTCCGGGTGCGGGTGAACGGGAAGCTCCGCGACCTGGACGAGCACATTGACCTGGACAAGAACAAGAAGCACACCATCGAGGTGGTGGTGGACCGGTTGGTGGTCACGCCGGAGATCCCGCGACGCCTGGCCGACTCCCTGGAGACGGCGCTGAAGCTGGCAGACGGGATCGTGACCGTCAATCTGCCGGACGGGGGGAAAGACCTGACCTTCTCCGAGCGGATGGCCTGCATCGAGTGCGGGGTGAGCTACCCCGAGATCAGCCCGCGGATCTTCTCCTTCAACAATCCGCACGGGGCCTGCCCGGCCTGCGACGGTCTCGGGACCAAGCTGGATGGCTCGTCGGCGGGGCTCGACAGCACCCTGCGGCTCCTCAACGAGGAGTTCTTCGGGGCCAGCTTGGGCAGCTTGGACCGGCGCTACAAGGACACCCAATCCTCGCGGGTCCGGGAGGAGATCGAAACGTACGTGGAACGGCTGGCCAGTATCCGACCGTGCCCCGAGTGCCAGGGGGCGCGACTGCGCAAGGAATCGCTGGCGATCCGGGTGGGGGGGCTCAACATCGCGGAGCTGACCCGGAGGTCCGTCAAGGACGCCGCGGCATTCTTCGCTGACCTGGGCGGGTCTTCGTCGAGGAACGGGGATCTTGACCTGACCGAGAAAGAACGGGAGATCGCCCGTCGGATCCTCAAGGAAATTCGCGAGCGGTTGGGCTTCCTCATCAATGTGGGCCTCGATTATCTCAGCCTGGATCGGACCGCTGCGACCCTGGCGGGCGGCGAGGGACAGCGGATCCGGCTGGCGACCCAGATCGGCAGCTCGCTCGTGGGGGTGCTGTACATCCTGGACGAGCCGAGCATCGGCCTGCACCAGCGGGACAACGTTCGGCTCCTGAATACGCTGAGGCGACTCCGCGACCTCGGCAACACGGTCCTGGTGGTGGAGCACGACGAGGAGACGATCCGGTCCGCGGACTACGT
>JBIOJT010000081.1:0-15062 GCA_044451055.1 Methylomirabilales bacterium (SeqCode) | reverse complement strand
GGCCATCTGCGTGAAGCTGGCGGGAGAGGGGGCCGACGTGGTGGTCAACTATTCCCGCCGAAGCAAGGAAGCCGAGGAAACCGCCGAGGCGGCCAGAAAGTTCGGCGTGCAGGCATTTGCCATGAAGGCGGACGTGGCCCAGGATCAGGAGTGTCGGCGGCTCGTGGCGGAGACCGTGACAAAGCTGGGGCGTCTCGACATTCTGGTGAACAATGCCGGGTGGAGCGGGATTGTTCCCCACCGAGAGCTGGAGAAGCTGACGGAAGAGATCCTGGAGCGGACCTGGGCGGTGAACACCAAGGGCCCCCTGTACCTGTCACGCGCCGCCATCCCCCACATGGTGAAGCAGGGCGGGGGCAGGATCGTCAACATCACCTCCATCGCGGCCTACCAGGGAGCAGGCAGTTCCATCATCTACTGCGCCTCGAAGGCCGGCCTGATGTCGATCACGAGATCCCTGGCGAGGGCTTTTGCCAAGGACAATATCCTGGTCAACGCCATCGCGCCGGGCTTCGTGGACACCCACTTCGTGGACTGGCCTCGCGAGGCCATGGAGAAGAACGTCCAGGTGAGCCCCATGGGCCGGATTCCCACCGTGGACGATATCGCCAACGCGGCCCTGTTCCTGGCCAGTGATGCCACGGGGATCACGGCGCACACGATCTTCGTGGATTGCGGCGTGACGGCCCTTCAGCCCGTGGTCTGACGCCGCAACCTCCGGCACGATCCGCCCGAGCGGGACGAGGGTTCAGCGAGTCTGGTGGATCGCTCCCGGGCGGATCACCCATCTTTGGTGGCTCGATCAGGTAGCTGAACGGCCCGCCGATCTCGAACGACGGAACCATCTGGCCCCGGAGATCGCGGCGGGAGCCTTGCCTTCCCTATTTACCACAAAGATCTTCCATCCCTGGGGAGTGAAGGGTGTCGGCGACCGGTCGCACGATCAACCGCTGGTGGCAGCTCACGGCCTGCATGATCGCCATGGTTGCCATCGCCAACCTGCAATACACCTGGACCCTGTTCACCGTTCCCCTCTCCACGGGACTGAGGGCCAAGCTGTCGGAGATCCAGCTTGCCTTCACGTTTTTCATCGTGACGCAAAGCTGGTTGGTGCCCGTCGAGGGATTTCTGGTGGATCGCCTGGGGGCCCGGATCGTCATCGCAGTGGGCGGCCTGCTGGTCGGCCTCAGCTGGATCGGTGTCGGTCTGACGCAATCGTTGCGTGGGCTGTATGCGTGGTATGTCCTCGGAGGCATCGGAGTTGGATCCGTCTATGGCGCCTGTGTAGGCACGGTTCTGAAGTGGTTCCCGGATAGACGCGGCCTGGCGGCCGGCCTCGTCGTCGGGGCCTACGGGTCCGGCGCGGTGCTGACCGTTCTCCCCATCCAGCGAATGATCGAGCACAACGGGTACCGGGTCACGTTCATCACCTGGGGGATCGTCCAGGGCATTGTGGTCACGGTCTTGGCGAGGTTCATGGTGGGGCCGCCTTCCAGTTGGAAGCCCGCGGGATCGCAGCTTGTCGCCGTAAGCGCTGGGGGAAAGGTGCATCAATCTCTGGTCAACTACACCCCGGTACAGATGCTGAAGACGGGAACGTTCCACCTGATGTACCTCTCCAGCGTCCTGATCACGTTCGGGGGCCTCGTGGTCACCGCCCAGCTCAAGCCGATCGCGGCCACGTATGGTCTGGACAAGGCAGTGATGATCCTGGGTGTCAATGCCCTCGCCCTCACCCTCATGCTCAACCTGATCTCGACTGGAACCACGCGTCCGTTCTGGGGCTGGCTCTCCGATCACATCGGCCGGTACAACACGATGGCCATGGCCTTCGGCCTGGGCGCCCTTGCGACCCTCGCGCTGATCGAGTTGATCCGCCATCCGATTTGGTTCGTGGTCCTCACGGCATTGACGGTGTTCTCATGGGGTGCCACCTTCGTTCTCTTTTCGGCGGCCACCGGCGACGTGTTCGGGACCAGGTATGCGGCCACAAACAACGGCATCATCTATACCTCCAAAGGAATGGCGTCGATCTTCTCAGGATGGGGCGCGGCCAGGCTGCTGGAGGCGACGGGCTCCTGGCTTCCGGTCCTCTGGGCCGCATTTGCCTGCAACCTGGTGGCTGCCATCCTCGCTTTCTTCTGGCTGAAACCAATGGTTGCCAGGATCACGTTGGGCCAAGACGTGGCGGCGTCCACCTCGGCGAAACACTCCCGCCTACTTCGTCCCGAATAATCAGATCCCACCCGCTTCCCCATCGAGCGTCTCCGCACATGCGTGCCGCCTGCGCTCCTGTGAGCATCGGGGCGGAGTTGGAATAGCTCCGCCTGAGAGCACGCCCATGGGGTGGAGGATGCAAGGAAAAATCGCGAGGACTCATCCGAGCCGAAGCACCGCCTAGGCAGGGCCTGATTGGAAGATCCTGAAAAGGAGCGTACACGTCTGTCCTGGTCACTTGCTGGCTCTCGGTTGGTTGCGGGCCGAGGAACTTGGCTTCGCGATGGCGCAGGCAGGGTTGGACTTACAGGACTCTGGCGATCTTGTAAGTATTGTAAGTATCTGAAAATAAAGCATTGACTGATTTGGAGGAGTGTACGACATTAGCCAGCGGTCGGACCACCGGACCACCGGGCCGTCATTCCACGATCCATTCAGACCCGGACCGTTCATACCACCGCTCGGTCACCTGGGGCGAGGAGTCAATGGCCGCTCTGCTGAACACCTCACAGTCTGAATCAAAAAAAGCAAGGGGAAAGCACCTCGTGAGCGCGGTGAGTCGCAAAGAATTCCGGATTGTCCAGAAGACTCGAGTGTCGGAGGACATCATCGACCAGATCCGCGATCTGATCACATCCGGCCGTCTGAAGCCGGGCGATCGCCTCCCCGCGGAACGAGAACTCGCCCAGACCTTGTCGGTGAGCCGATCGGCGGTGCGTGAGGCCATCCGGGCCTTGGAGTCCTTGGGCATCGTCGTGGCCCGCGCGGGTGAAGGGACCTTCGTGGTTACCCCCCCGGAGGGCCAAGGGCGCGACCCAATCACCGCCAGTCTTTTCCAGACGTGGAATACGCAGCGGAATTTGTTCGAGGTCCGCCGCGTGCTGGAGCCGGGCCTGGCTGCCCTCGCTGCGCGTCGAGCCACGCCAGAACAAATCGAGAAGCTGCGAGCAATCCTCGACGACCAAAAGGGAAAAGTCCAGGCGCGCGAATCCTACATGAGGGAAGACACCGCCTTCCATTACCTTGTTGCCGAGGCGACTGGGAACGAGATCCTCCTCCGGGTGGCAGATAGCCTCATGGAGCTCCTGGGTGAGACTCGAGACACATCCTGGAAAATCGCCGATCGTCCTGCCCGCTCCCTCAAGCAGCACCAAGCCATCCTTAACGCCATTGAAGTCAGGAATCCGCTCGTAGCCGAGCGCCGGATGCGTGAACACATCAGCGCCATCGAACGGCTGGTTTTCTCCTCGGAGCCGCAACCGACAGAGGAGCCTGCGATCACCGCTCCAACGCCTGACTCAGAGGTCTCCTCGTGAGCGACGCGGGAAAAGAAGGGCTGCAGTTCAAGGTGGCCGAGGCGTTCCTCGAGGACGTGGGCAAGGGGTTTGCCCGCCTCGATGCGGACGACCTGAAGCGGCTTCACGCCGCGCCGGGGGACGTCCTGATGATCACGGGCCGGCGGTCCACGGTGGCCCGGGCGGCCCAGGCGCCCCCGAGCCATTGCGGACAGTTCATCATTCTGATGGACGGGACCACGCGGGACAACGCCCAGGCCGGCGTGGACGAATACGTCACCGTTCGGAAAGTCCCGTTCAAGACGGCGGAATCCCTTCTCCTCGCTCCGGTCCAGGCCGGACAGTCCGTTCCCAGCGATGAGGAGATCCCTCACCTCCGCCAGCTCCTCCTCGGCGTTCCCGTCGTCCTCGGGGATCACCTGCAGGCTACCTTCCTGGGCGCGCGTCCACGCTCCTTCACGGTGGAGGGAGCGGCGCCGCGCGGCGCGCTCCTCATCTCCACGGACACCGCCATCGCCTTCAGGGCGCCCGAGGTTTCCGCGGAGAAGGCCTACCGCGTCTCTTACGAGGACATCGGCGGGCTGGATCGGGAAGTGGCTTTGGTCCGGGAGATGGTCGAGCTGCCACTGAAGTTCCCCCAGATCTTCGGGCTCCTGGGGATCGATCCGCCCAAGGGGGTTCTGCTCACCGGGCCTCCCGGGACGGGCAAGACGCTGATCGCGCGCGCGGTCTCCAACGAGGTCCGGGCCTACTTCATCCATGTCAACGGGCCCGAGATCATACACAAGTTCTACGGGGAGAGCGAGGCGAAGCTGCGCCAGGTCTTCGAGGAGGCGCGGCGGAACGCCCCCAGCATCATCTTCCTGGATGAGATAGACGCCCTGGCGCCCAAGCGGGCCATGGTTGTCGGGGACGTGGAGAAGCGAGTGGTGGCCCAGCTCCTGGCCCTGATGGACGGCCTGGTGGAGCGTGGGGAAGTGGTAGTCATCGGTGCCACCAACATGCCCGACCTGGTGGATGTGGCGCTACGGCGGCCGGGGCGCTTTGACCGGGAGATCACTATCGGGGTCCCGGATCGTGCGGGGCGGCGAG
Source organism: Methylomirabilales bacterium (SeqCode) (assembly GCA_044451055.1). Lineage (GTDB taxonomy): Bacteria > Methylomirabilota > Methylomirabilia > Methylomirabilales > 2-02-FULL-66-22 > 2-02-FULL-66-22. The sequence continues at coordinate 10,458 of JBIOJT010000081.1, read as the reverse complement.
CCGTCCTGGGCATCCATTCGCGCCGCATGCCGCTGGGCCCGGACGTGGACCTGGAACAGCTCGCCGAGATCACTCACGGGTACGTCGGAGCGGACCTGGCGGTCCTGTGTAAGGAGGCGGGGATGGTGGCCCTGCGCCGCCTGCTCCCGCAGGTCCGCTTCGAGGTGGACCTGAAGCCGCAACTGGATGCGCTAGCGGTCCAGGTCACCCGCGAGGACTTCATGGCGGCCTTCAAGGTCGTGGAGCCCACGGCCACGCGAGAGTTCATGGCGGAGCGCCCGCGGATCACGTTCAAGGACGTCGGGGGCCTCACCGAGACCAAGCGAACCCTCTCCTCCATCATGCAGCTCGTCCGCGGCGGCGGCGCCCTCTTCGGCCACACGCGCTTCAATCCGCCCAAGGGGATTTTGCTGACCGGCGCCTCGGGGACCGGGAAGACCCTGCTGGCGCGCTCCCTGGCGGGCGAGATGGGGCTCACCCTGATCACGGTGGATCAGCCGAGACTCCTGTCCAAGTGGGTGGGTGAGTCGGAGAAGGGCCTGCGCGAGGTATTCAAGCGGGCCAAGCAGGCATCCCCCTGCATTCTCTTTTTCGACGAGATCGAATCCTTGGTCCCGGCTCGCTCCGCCCAGGAGGCCGGGAGCCTGTTCCCCCGTCTGGTCAGCCAGCTCTTCCGGGAACTGGACGACCTGCACGGCTCGCTGGGTGTGGTGGTGCTGGGGGCCACGAACCGGCCGGACCTGATGGAACCGGTTCTCCTGCGGGCAGGCCGGTTCGATTACGTCCTCGAATTGCCCCTCCCGAACCGGGTCGAGCGGCGGGAGATCCTCGTGATTCATGCCGAGGGGCTGCCCCTGGAGGACGACGTGGACCTCGGCGACATCGCCGAGGTTACCGGGGGTTGGACGGGGGCAGATCTGGAGCTTATCTGCAAGAAGGCGGCGATCCTGGCGCTGGAGGAGTTTCGGGAGAGGCCATCCGGGCCCTTCCGCGTCGCCTTGCGACACCTGCGGGAGGCCCAGGCGCAGGTGCGAACCATGAAGTAGGCCGCGCAGCCGGCCCGGCGGAACGGAGGGAGGCGCAGGAGGGCTCGTCGAGGCGCGCGGGTATAGAGTGGCGCGGAGAATAACCCACGCAGTCAAGGAGGAACGCATGGCTAGCAAGGTGAAGCAGATAACGGTATGGGCTCGAGGGGTAGTACAGGACAAGGAGGGGCGGGACATCGCCAACGGCCTGGCCAACGCGGCGAAGAAGGAAGGCAAGTTCACCCAGGCCTTCGACAACTACGTGGACCTACCCGACCGGGTGAACGTCCCCCTCCGGAAGTACGCCCGCATCAGCGACGAGGAAATCGAGGAGCGCTACGAGTATGAGAACGAGAAGCCCGAGGTCGTGATCGTGGCGGACGCCACCCTCGTGAAGGGCATCAACGTTCTCCGCGGCATGGAGAAGGGCGGTGTCCTGGTGGTCAACACCGACCGCAAGCCGGAGGACATCCTGAAGTTCATCCCCAACAAGGACCTGCTCAAGGCGATCGTCTGCGTGGATGCCAAGGGGATCTGCGGCGAGGCCACGGTGGACTTCTCTGGCAGCGAGGGTGGTGTGGATGCGGTTGGCCTCGGGGCAGGCATGGCGGCACCCATCCTGGGCGCCCTCGCCCGGGGCACGAACCTCGTGAAGCTGGAGAATCTGGCGGCCGTCGTGAAGAACAAAGAGGCCCTGTACAAGGGGCACGAGCAAGCTGTGGTGAAGACCCTGTAAGGGCGGGGTCCATTCTAAGGAGGTCAGGCGATGTTCAATATCCCCAAGGAAAAAGAGGTGCCCCTCGGTTGCATCACGCCGGCGCCGGTGACCGAGCAGCCCATGATGATCACGGGCAACTGGCGAGAGTACCGGCCGGTGATCGATCAGGAGAAGTGCAACCTGTGCATGAACTGTGTCGTCTACTGCCCGGACGCCTGCTGGCAATTGAACGAGGCCGAGGATGAGGTGGTCTGGAACGCGAAGTACTGCAAAGGCTGCCTGATCTGCGTGAACGAATGCACCACTGAGGCCCTGAGCAAGGCCTACGAGTTGGATTTCGAGGATGGCGTGGTCCGACTGGAGAAACCGTTCTAAGGAGGAAAACCCATGGCGAGAGAGATGGTGTTGAGCGGATGCGCCGCCTCGGCCCAAGCGGCCAAGATGGCCAAGGTGGAGGTGATCTGCTCGTATCCCATTCGACCCTACACGGCGTTGATGATGGAATTGGCCAAGATGGTGGCCAACGGCGAGTTGGACGCCGAGTTCGTTTACGGCGAGGGCGAGCATGCCCAGCTCTCGGTGGTTCTCGGCGCCGCGGCCGCGGGGGCCCGCGCCCTGACGGGAAGCTCCGGCGTGGGCGTCACCTATGCCTTCGAGACCTACTCCCCGATCGCCGGCGGGCGCATTCCGCTCCAGATGATGATCGCCGACCGGGCCCTGGATCCCCCGGGCGACTTCGGCTCGGAACACACGGATGCCATGTCCTGTCGGGACCAGGGCTGGCTGATGGGGTGGGCCGAGAACCCGCAGGAGGCCTTCGATAACTGCCTGATCAACTATCGCATCGGAGAAGACCACCGGGTTCTCCTTCCCCAGTTCGTTTGCCAGGACGGATACTTCGTTTCCCACATCCCTGGGAAAGTCGTGCTCCCGGAGCAAAGCCAGGTAGACGAATTCCTTCCGCCCTACAAGCTGCCCCACCCGCTGGATCCGAAGCACCCCGTCTCCCACGGGCCACAAATCCGTCCGGACCAAGGGACGATCATGGATCTGCAGCGGGCCCAGGCCATGTTGGATGCCCCCAAGGTGATCAAGGAAGCCATTGAGGACTTCAATCGGATCTTCGGTCGCAAGTACTCGCCTTTCGTGGAAGAGTACATGACCGAGGACGCTGAAATGGCCCTCTTCATCATGGGAGCCCACACCATGACGGCCCGGCACGCCGTCAACCACCTGCGGAGCCAGGGCGTGAAGATCGGCTTGGTGAAGCTGCGCTTCGTGCGGCCGTGGCCGACCCAGGAGGTGGCTGAGGCCCTGTCCAAGTTCAAGGCCGTGGGGGTGATCGAAACCAGCACCTCCTACGGCGGCGCCATGCGGGGTGGGAACCTCTTGCACGAGGTCCGCGCGTCCCTGTACGACGCCCCGCAGCGCCCCCTGACGACCTCCTTCATGGCTGGCTTGGGTGGCGAGATGGTACCGCTGAAGGAGTTCTACTACATGGCTGACGTCTTGGCCAAGATGATCAAGGCCGGGAAGGCCAGCAAGACCGTGTACTGGGTCGGCTTTGAATCTGAGGCGTAGGGCGTGACACGTGAGCCGTGAGGCGTGAATCGAAGGTCCACGATCGGCGATTCACGATTGGCGACGAGCGAACGAAAGGAGCCAGCAATGGCAGTTGCCGTGAAAACCCAGAATCTTCCGTTGATCAAAAAGATCCGGAATATTCCCAAGGAAGAGTACTACGTGCCGGGGCACCGGACCTGCGCCGGCTGCGGGCCGGCCCTCCAGTACAAGTTGGTGGCCAAGGCGGCCGGCGCCAACACCATCTTTCTCGGGCCCACCGGCTGCATGTACGTGGCCAACGCCAGCTACCTCTGCACCCCGTATCGTGTACCCTGGATGCACACCCAGATCACCAACGGCGGGGCGGTGGGGTCGGGCGTTGAGGCGGCTTATCAGGTGCTCATCCGCAAGGGCAAGTGGGAGGGAGAGCTGCCGAACATCATCGTGATGGCCGGTGACGGCGGCTCGACGGACATCGGTCTCCAGGCCATGTCGGCCATGATGTACCGGGGGCACGACGCCCTGTTCGTCTGCTACGATAACGAGTCGTACGCGAACACTGGCATTCAGACCTCCCCAACGACACCCTACGGCGCGAACACCACCTTCACGCCTCCGGGACCGGCGATCCCCGAGGGGAAGAAGCTGTTCCCCAAGGATCCGCCGCAGCTCGTCATCGGCGGCCACCCGGCGGTGAAGTACGTGGCCACGGCCTCCGTGGCCTTCCCGGTGGACCTCATGAACAAGGTCCGCAAAGGCTTGAACCAGCAGGGGCCGGCCTTCCTCCACATCCATGCCCCATGCCCCAAGGGATGGAAGTTCAACGAGTCCAAGACGGTCGAGATCGCGAAGCTGGCCATCCAGACCGGCATGTGGGTCCTCTACGAGTGGGAGAACGGCGAGTACAAGTACCAGCACAAGCCGAAGGAGTACAAGCCGGTCCGCGAGTACCTGAAGCTGCAGGGGCGCTTCGCCCACCTGTCCGAGGCCCACATCGGCAAGATGCAGGCCTTCGTGGATGCCAAGCTGAAGGCGCCGGGCATCCCGGTGGCGATCCCGCTGCCGGCGCCGCGGGAGTCGTAGTTTATTTACCTGGGCGTGGCGACGCTCGCCGGAGAGCCGCCACGCCCTGTATCCCGGTGACGGGGGAGGAGGCATGCATCATGACCCGAGAAGGGCAATTTACGGACGACCCACAGATGAAGTCCCGCTGGGTGGTTCTCGGTGCCCTGGTCCTCTGCATGATGGCAGTCGCGAACGCCCAGTATGCTTGGACGATGTTCACAGGCCCCCTTCAGAAGGAGTTCAAGACCACCCTGGCCATCGTGCAGGTGACCCTGACGGTTTTCATCGCCATTCAGACGTGGCTCGTCCCGGCTGAGAACTATCTGGTGGACAAGCTCGGGCCCCGCTGGATCATGACCCTCGCCGGGCTCATCGTGGGAATCAGCTGGGTCTGGTCCTCCAAGGTGGTCTCCATCTCCGAACTGTACATTGCCTACGGCCTGGGCGGCGTCGGCGTCGGCGCCGTCTATGGCGCGTCCATCGGCACGGCGGCCAAGTGGTTCCCCGACCGCCGCGGCCTGACCGCCGGGCTCGTAGCAGGCTCCTACGGGTTCGGCACGCTCTTCACCGTGCTGCCGATTCAGGCGATTATCAGCTCATCCGGCGGCTGGCGGCAGGCTTTCTTCACCTTCGGCATCATCCAGGCGGCGGTCGTCATGCTCGCCTCCCAGTTCGTCCGGGCGCCGCGGGCAGGCTGGACACCCGTGGGCTGGGTACCCAAGACTACCGGCACCGGGCTGATCCAGTCCGACCGGAACTACACGCCGCGTGAGATGATGTCCACGCTCCCCTTCTATATCCTTTATGCGATGATGACCATGGTGGCCTTCGGCGGTATGATGGTGACAGCCCAGCTGAGTCCAATCGGCAGGTCCTACGGATACGACAAGGTCACCATCTTGTTCACCTCCGCCGTCTCGCTAGCCCTGATGCTGGACCGGTTCCTGAACGGCTTCACGCGGCCAATGTGGGGCTGGATCTCGGATCACATCGGCCGCTACAACACCATGGCTCTGGCCTTCAGCCTGGAGGCTATCGCGATCACGATATTCGCTGGGACAATCAAGAACCCGGTCGCCTTCGTGATCATGTCCGGCATGACGTTCTTCGCCTGGGGCGAGATCTACTCACTCTTCCCGTCAGCCATCACCGACATATACGGGACGAAGTACGCGGCCACCAACTACGGCATACAGTACACGTCCAAAGGCGTGGCCACGGTGTTGGCGGCCCCGGGCGCGGCGTGGCTCATGGAGAGAACGGGCAGCTGGCTACCCGTCCTCTATACCGCCGTTGGCATGGACCTGTGCGCTGCGGCTCTCGCCTGGTTTTGGCTGAAGCCACTCGTGGCGCGGCGGCTGAGCGCGGAAACGGCCGGTGCGAAGGCCGAACTGAGCGCGGAAACGGCCGGTGCGAAGGCCGATTGAGCCCCGGGGTCGACCCACAAAGTAGCCGAATGCCTTTTAGCCGCCTAAATGAAGCCGGGGGTGCGACCACCCCCGGCTTCGCTTTGCGGTCCGTACCCGGAGGCGTCTTTCCCCGACAGATCGCTCAGATTTCGCGGACAATCGCTTTGGAGACCCGAGCGTACTCCTTTGGTTATAAGCTCCGGGTTTGACGCCGCACAGTTCCGGCTGAATGTGGAGGTGATACAGGATGCGCGTCCTGGTGACCGGCGCGAATGGCAGTGTGGGGCGAGAGTTGGTCCCCGCCCTCCTGGGCCGCCACCATCATGTCGTCGCTCTGGACAAAGAGATGGGGGCGCTGCCGGCCCTGTCTCAGCCTCGCCTCGAAGTGATGCAAGGTGCCGTTGAAGATGCGGGAGCGGTGGAAAAGGCGACCCACGACGTCGAGGCGATCATTCATCTCGCCTGGTCCTTCTCGGATGATCCGCAGATTCTCCTGGAGCAGGATCTGCGCGGGCATTTGCTGCTCCTGGATGCAGCGAAGGCACAAGGCGTCCGCCATTTCATCTACACCAGTACCGCCGTCGTGTACGGGAAGCCGGTCCGCGTGCCGATTGACGAGGATCATCCGCTGCGCGTGCTGGAGGCGCGAAAGCCCGCCTACGGGATGGCCAAGGAGTTTGCCGAAAAGCTCACGCTCTTGGTGGGGCGGACGCAGGCTCTTCCGGCCACGATCCTCCGATTCTGGTGGGCGTTTGGTGATGAGATCGGCGGCCGGCACCTGCGCGAGATGCTCCGGACCGCAGCAGCCGGCCAGCCTGTCCGTGTCCCAGCCGACTGCGGTGGCAGCTTCCTGTCCATGGAGGATTTGATCCAGGCGATCGGCTTGATCCTGCTGAATCCGAGAAGCTTCGGACAGGTATTCAACCTGGCCAGCGCCTACGTCACCTGGGAAGAGATCGCGCGGGTGGCGGTGGAGATCACGGGCTCGTCCGCAGGGGTCGAGGTGATTCCCGCGACGGAATGGACGGGGGCGGCCTTCCTCGCCGATCGGTGGGAGCTGGACGATCAGAGGATCCGCGAGCGGCTTGGTTTCAAGCCTACCCGCGACCCGGCCGGGGTTCGCGACGCCTTGCGGCGAGCGATTGCTCGTACCTGGCAACAAAACCTAGCCAAGAGCCCATGATGGGAGCCCAGGGGCAGCCATTCATTATGCACGAGCTTGAGGGTCAGAGGACTACGACCACCGGATAGTCTGGTTTTGACGGAGCAGACCCGTCCGTTCATTTCCGGCTGGGTCCTCTGTAAGAGAGGACAGGATCGCCGAGCAATTAGGGGAAGACAGATTCACTGAGCAATGACGCGATGCGCGCCCTGCTTGCGTCTCCCCGTAGCCGTGTGCTAGCGTAAGTTGGATAGGGGCTCTCATAGGGGGCGTTAGTGCGAGAGAGAGCCTTGATTTTCCTCCTGCGGTCCCTGAAGTGGCGCTTTACCGCGTTTAGGTTTCGGAGTCGGTGACCATCCGACTCGGAGTGGGGTCACCCGGGCCCTGGGTGGTATGCTTGGAGATTCTGGTGTCCGCCAACACCGAGCTCACAGTAGGCCTACTGATCGCCACGCCCGGCGGGATCCACTATCCCGGCCAGCTTCGACAGCGGGCCCGAGCGCTCGATGCCGTCCGCATCGTCCAATTTCCTGTCCAGCCGACGTGCGTCTCGCCGCTCCTTGAGGCTTTCCCATGCGCCTTGGGACCAAGCTAACGCTTCTCCTGCTGGCCGCCGTGGGCGTCGTCATGACGGGGTTCGGCTACATACGCGCGCAGCAGGAGCGGCGGTGGCTGATTGCCGATCTGCAAGATGATATCTGGGTCCAGGCCTACACCATCAAGCTAGCGATCGAGCATGTCCTACGCGATCAGCGACTGGAGGCGATCCAGGAGGTGGTTGCGGAGATTGAGCGGGAAACCGAGCCGGGCGATCAGATCCGAATCTATGATCGGCAGCTTAGAGAGGTGCGCACTGCATTTTCTCACGCAGCCGCCGAAAACAGGATCCCGCAGGCGGACCTGGAGCAGGTCGTCAAGAGCGGGCAGCCGATCAGCCGATACCTCGACGTCTCCCCCCATCCCGTGGCCTACGTGATTCTTCCTCTCAGGAGCCAAAACGGCTCCATCATCGGTGCCCTGGAGGAACTCCACTTGGCTACCCGAATCCAGCAGCGGATCCGGGGCGTCGCCTGGGACCAGGTGGTCCGACTGACCCTGCTGAGCCTTACCATTGCCGTGGTTATCTTCCTGGCGGTCCAAATCAGCATCCGTCGGCCGATCGGCGAACTGGTAGAAATCGCGCACGCACTTGGCCGGGGTGAACTGAGTCTCCGGCACAATCTGCGTCGCCGGGACGAGATCGGGCAACTCTCATCAGCGTTCGACCAAATGGCGGAGAGCCTTCAGGCTGCCCGAGCACAGCTCAAAGCAGAGGGGCATGACCGGCTGGAGCTGGAGCGGCAGCTCCAGCAAGAACATAAACTGGCGGCGATCGGTCAGCTGGCCAGCGAGGTTGCACATGAGATCAGCACCCCGCTGAATATCGTCTCCGGTCGGGCGGAGGTGATCCAGAAGGAGGTTCAGCCCGAGCATCCGCTTTACCAGCACGCGGCCATCATCCTGCGGCAGGTTGAGCGGATCGGGGGCATGGTCCGCCAGCTTCTGGACTTCAGCAGGCCTCGGCACCCCACATTCGGCTCCGTTGCCGCCAGCTCCATCCTCAACCGAACAGTGGAACTACTGGAACCTCTGGCAGCCCTCCGGCAGGTCAAACTGCGGGCCGAGGCCCCCGAAGACTTGCCACCTCTCCTCGCCGATCCGGACCAGCTCCAGCAGGTCCTTTTGAATCTGGTGACGAACTCCCTGGATGCGACTCCCCCTGGTGGGGAGATCCGACTGGCCGCGAGTCGGTCTGATCCCGAGACACCTGATCCCCGGCCGCGCGTCAGCCGAGGACGGCCGGAAGTGCCGTACCTCACCCTCATCGTGTCGGACACCGGCAGTGGAATGTCCCGCAACTACCTCGAGCAGATCTTCCAACCGTTCTTTTCCACCAAGGAACGGAGGGGGGGAACTGGGCTGGGTATCCCTATTGCCGAGGACATCGTCCGCTCGCACCGTGGCGCCATCGAGGTCCGGAGTGCCGAGGGAGGTGGAACGACGGTCCTCCTGCGCTGGCCCATCGCGGTCCAGGGGCCAATGCAAACCTCCTCTGGAAATGAGAAATCAAAATTGGCGAGATGAGGAGTATTGGGACCCCGCGCAATCGCGATTCTTCATTGCATTGCACGCCTCCATTCCCAAATGTCGATGGTCGAGGGATGGCACATGAAGCCTGAGCGGGTGAAAATTCTCGTTGCCGAAGACGACCCGGAAATGCTGGTACTCTTGGAGCGGTATCTTGAAAGGGAGGGACACCGCGTCATTGCAGTCGATGGGGGTGCCCATGCTCTGGGCCGGCTGCGGACCGAATCCTTTGACTTGGTGCTCACAGACCTCAAGATGCCCGGTGTGGATGGGATGGAGGTCCTTCGGGCGTCCCGGGAGGTCCAGCCGGAAGCTCGTGTCATTGTGATGACGGCCTACGGCAGCATCGACACCGCCATTCAGGCTATCCGGGAGGGGGCGTTCCACTACGTTGCGAAGCCTTTCCGATTCGAAGAGATCAGTCTGTTGGTGAGCAAGGCGCTGGAGGACCGCCAGCTCCGGGCCGAGAATATCCGTTTGCAGCGGGAGTTGGAGGGTCGATACCGCTTCGAGAACCTGTTGGGTAAGAGTCCGGGGATGCAAGCTGTTTTCGCCCTCATCCAGCGCGTGGCAGGCGGCGAGAGCAATGTCCTCATCACTGGTGAGACGGGGACCGGCAAGGAGCTGGTGGCACGCGCCATTCACTTCAACTCTCGCCGGGCGAAGCACCCCTTCGTCCCGGTAAATTGCGCTGCGATCCCCGAGGGCCTGCTGGAGAGTGAGCTGTTCGGCCATGTGAAGGGAGCCTTCACCGGCGCCGTTGCAACGCGACCCGGCCTGTTCCTAGAGGTGGCCGGGGGCACCCTGTTCCTGGACGAGGTCGCGGCCATGCCGTTTCCTCTTCAGGCCAAGGTCTTGCGCGCCATCCAAGAGCGAGAGGTGCGCCCAGTGGGTGGAAGTGAGACCTGCCCGGTGGATCTCCGGCTCGTGGCTGCTAGTAATCGAGATCTCAAGACCCTGGTGACGGCGGGTGAATTTCGTGACGACCTCTACTACCGTCTGGCAGTAATCCCGATTCACCTGCCGCCCTTGCGTGAGCGGGTCGAAGATATCCCTCTCCTCGCCCTGGCGTTTCTGCAGAGGTATGTCGCGGGGGCGACCCGATCTATCCGAGGGTTCTCCCCAGAGGCCATGTCCTGCCTCCTGGGACATCCGTGGCCGGGCAACGTTCGCGAATTGGAGAACGTCGTGGAGCGCGCGGTGAACCTTTGTACGCGCGAAGAGATCTCGGTAGAGGACCTGGGTTTGAACATGGGAGCGGGTGGGGCTGAATTTGCATTGAAAGGGCTTGGCCCGCGCCCAACTCTCCGAGAACTCACCCGCGCTTACGTAGCCCAGATCCTGGACAAGATGGGGAACGACAAGGAACAAGCTGCCCGGGTGCTGGGT
>JBIOJT010000080.1:0-15191 GCA_044451055.1 Methylomirabilales bacterium (SeqCode) | reverse complement strand
CTCGGCCCAACGCCCATACAGCCGGTCCACCTCGGCCCGGGCCGCTTCGAGCGCGACCCAGCGCTCCCGCAAGGCGATGGGATCCGAGGCGACGGCGGGATCCTCCACCGCCTCCTGGCACGCGGCACACGCCTCTTCCGCGTCCAGGATCGTCTGCTCCATCTGCTCCCAGTCGCGCTTCTCCAGATACGTGAGGCGCCGCGCATCGAGCCCCTCGCGCGCGGCCGGCTTGATCCGGGTCTGGATGGCTGTCCGCGCCGGAGCCGTGATGCGATCCTCCACATCTCGGTCGGCTTCCTCGTGCGCTGACTCCCACTGGGCGTAGTCCGCAAAGAACGTTGCGCCGCCGGTTCCGTCGAGCGCCAGGACCAGCGTGGACACGCGCTCCAAGAGGAGCCGGTCCCGCGTGACCAGGACGAGCGCCCCCGGGAAGTCCGCCAGACTCTCCTCCAGGACCTCCAGCGTCGGGATGTCCAGGTCGTTGGTCGGTTCGTCGAGGATCAAGAGATCGGCCGGCTGGAGCATCAACCGCGCGATGAGGATCCGGGCGCACTCGCCCCCGGACAGTCGGCCGACCGTCGTCTCCAGTTGCTCCGGCCGGAAGAGGAAGCGCTTGGCCCACGCGACGACGTGAACGGACCGGTCTCGATACACCACCGCGTCGCCCTCCGGGGCCAGCGCCCGGCGCAGGCTGACCGCGGGGTCCAGCCCCTCCCGGTCCTGGTCGAAACGGACCACCCGCAGCCCCTCGGCGCGCTCGATCTGGCCGGAATCCGGCGCGAGCGTGCCGGCCAGCAGATTGAGCAGCGTGCTCTTGCCGCTGCCGCTCGCCCCGAGGAGGCCAAGTCGCAACCCGGGCGTGAGGGTCAGGTTCAGGCCGGCCAGGAGGCGGACCCCCCCGACCGTCTTGGCGACATCCCTCGCCACCAGGAGCTTCTTCGACTGGCGGCCCGAGGCCGTGAACTCGATTCCGGCCGCGGCGCCCGCAGCCCGCGCCCGCACCTCGTCCAACTCCTGGATGAGCCGGCCCGCGGCCTTCACCCGGGCATGCCCCTTGCGGGTGCGCGCCTTGGGTCCGCGGCGCAGCCATTCCACCTCGCGCCGCACCTTGTTGGCGAGGGTGTCCTGGTAGGCCGCCTGCTCCCGCAGGGCCTCGTCCCGCCGCAAGAGGTAGTCGCTGTACCGCCCCTCGGCTTGGAACAGGCCGCCGGAATAACAGCGGTTCAGCTCCAGCACACGCCAGGCGACGTGCTCCAGAAAGTAGCGGTCGTGGCTGACGACGAGGTACGCGGGAACCTCGGTCCGAAGAAGCGCCTCCAGCCAGAGGATGCCCTCCACGTCGAGATGATTGGTCGGCTCGTCCATGAGGAGGACGTCGGGGGCCACCACCAGCTCGCGGGCGATGGCCAACCGCTTGCGCCAGCCCGCCGACAGCACGCCCACGGTGTGGCGGGAATCCGTGAAGCCCGCCCTCCCCAGCATGGCCGCCACCCGGCCGGCCGTCTCGAACCCATCTCGCTGCTCGGCGGGCAGGGCCTCGGTCAGGACGGCCTCGACGGTGCGGTCACCGGGAAAGGTCGGGTCCTGGGGCACGTACCCCAGACGGGTGAACCGCCGTTGCGACCGCGTCCCGGCATCCGGCGGCTCGATGCCGGCCAGCACCTTGAGGAGCGTCGTCTTGCCGGAGCCGTTGGGACCCACGAGGCCGACCCGGTCGCCTTCCGCCAGGCCGAACGACAACCCTTCGAAGAGGGGGTGGACACCGTAGGTCTTGCTGATGCCCTCGCAGCTCAAGAGGGGTAGCCGGCTCATCTCCCCCTCCGCGCGCTGCGGACCGCGGCGGGCGTGGGCGCCGGCCCGCTCCGGACGATCGCCAGCTTGGCTGCCCGCGGCAAGTGCTTGATCCGGTACTCCTCTCTGAGGGCGAGGCTCCAGGAGCGAACCCGGCGGGACCAGGCCAGCGTAACGGGCAGGCGGACCCGGGTGTAGCGCGAGGCGCGGCCCGCGCCGTGCTCCGTCAGACGCCGCGCCACATCTTTCGCAATACCCGTGTAGAGCGAGCCGTCGCGACACTGGAGAATGTAAATGAACGGCATGGGGAATCGGAGGATGGCGGCGCTTACGGCCGCGGTATGATCATGCGCGCCGTCGCCGCCAACATGTGTTGGAGGACGTTGTGACTCTCAGTCTCCCTCCCAGCGGGTCGCGACCTGCAAGTCATCGCGGTCCATCCTTGCAATGGTCAGCTTTGCCCCAGGAGGGACCTTCCCTTCATTCCACAGAAAGCTGTTGAGGACGTGTTCGGCTTCCCATGTCCAGAATGAGTTGTCCAGCGGAAGGCGCCGGCCGGTGGCGCGCTCGACGAATCCAATGACCTCCGGAACGATTTCCACGATAACCTCTTGCTCCTGTCCATCGGGATGCTGGACAACGAAACGACGCCTCGAAAGGTCTGGCGGCCGCGTGCCCTCGAGGCCTTGTGCCCGCCACAGGCGAAAGCCGTTCAGGGTGAGCCTGGCGATGGGCGGATGGGCGCGCTCGGGAGCTTTCTCGAGCGGCGTGGGCGCGACCGAGGCGGTCGCCGGCCTGGCCAGCGCTGCGATCACCGCGTTGCGCACGATCTCGGGCGTCATCGGCTTGCGGACGAAATCCAGAGCGCCGAGCTTCATGGCATCAACCGCAAGCTCGATCGAGGCGTAAGCTGTGATCATGATCACGCGGGCATCTGCCCGGCGTTCCTTCATGCGGCGTAATGTCTCGAGGCCGTCCATGCCTGGCATTCTCTGATCGAGCAACACCGCATCCCAGATCGAGCCGTCACCGAAGGCCTCCAGCCCCCGAGGTCCGTCGGCCGCCTCGCCCACCTCGTAGCCGGCGGCCTCGAGGGTCATGCGCATCACGCGCCGGATGTGATCTTCGTCGTCAATGACCAGGATCCGTGTCTTCATGCCTCGTCTCCCACGTGCGGAATGGCAACGCGGCCACGGGCTCGTGAACTACCCGCAGGGTGAACGTGAACGTGGTGCCGTGCCCGACTCTCGACTGGACGACGATTTGCCCGCCGTGCGCCTCGACGATGCTCTTCGAGATCGCCAGCCCCAATCCTGCCCCGCCGGATGGCGCGTTCGGCACCCGGACGAACTTGTCGAATATGATCGGAAGGTATTCGGGCGGGATGCCATGGCCGGTATCCGCCACGGAGACGGCCACCTGATCGTCGCGGCGGTGCGCACTGATATGGATTTCCCCGCCTGGGTCGGTATGTCGTAGAGCATTGCTGACCAGATTACTGATGACTCGCTCTATTTGCGCGCGGTCGGCCAAAACGACTGGCAAGTCTGGCCTCGTGTCAATTTTCAGCTTCAGGCCCTTCGATTCCACCTGGGTCCGGAAGGATTCCGCCGCCGTGGCGACCAGGTCTCTGGCGCTGACGGGCGCCGGGTGCGGCGCTGCCTCCCCCGCTTCGATTTTTGACAGGTCGAGGAGGTCCCGCATCAGCTTCTCGAGGCGGCTGCAATCCTCGCGGCACGCATCCAGTACCTCGTGCTGTCTCTCCGTGAGTGTTCCGGCTGCCCCCTCCAGCAGCAGGTGCACGCTCATCTGGACGCTGGTCAGCGGGGTGCGCAACTCGTGCGAGGCGGTGGCGATGAACTCGGACTTGACGCGATCGATCTCCCGCAGGTGGGTGATGTCCTCGAGAAGGGTCACCGCTCCAAGCAGCCGGCCCTCGTCATCCCGCATCGGGGTGGTGCGCAGCCGGAACGCATGCTCGGATCCATCCACGACCATCGGCAGGACCGAGGCCGCGCCCTCGCCCGCAACCGGTTGCTGAGAACTCAAGGTTTCTGAGACGGCCATGGCGATCCGGCTGTCGTGGGCGATCTCCCGGACGTGCCGGCCGACGTTCTTTGGCTCGGGCCCGAAGATCTCTTCGGCGGCGGGATTGAGTTTTGTCACCTTACCATCTGCGTCGGTGACGATCACCGGATCATAGAGGGAGTCGATGGCCGCCTCGGTGGTCTGTTGGGCGATGAACAGCTTCCCCAAGTCCGAGCGGCGCAACTGGCGTATGCGATCCGCCATACTGTTGAATCCTGCCGCCAGGACACCAACCTCGTCGTGCGATTCCACCCGGGCTCTCGCTTCCAAGTCGCCGCCGGCCACTCTGGCCATTGTCGCCGTCAGCTCCAGCAGCGGCCGCACGATGCGGTTGGCCAGGAAGACGGCCAGACCGATCCCGGCGACGACCAGCGAGCCTGCGATGCCCAGGGTGGTGAGAAACCAGCGGCGGGCAACGCCGGCGGCGGCCTCGGACTTTGCCACCATGGCTCGCTGGTTGATCTGCAAGAGGTTGTCCAGGTCAGTGTGCAGCCGATGGAATGAAGGGTCGAGTCGAATGAAATCCCCGCCGGGATCGAAGACATCGGTCCCTTGAGCGGAGGGACCTGTCGAGGCAGTGCGGCGTGACGCCTTCATCTGGGTGAGGAATGCGTCCACCTGGCGGTAATAGGCGTCCCGATCCCGCCGGACGGATTCGATGATTTCGGCCTCGCCTTCCTCCGTGATGTTGTTCGCAGCAAGCTGGAAGCTTGCATCGAATTGCTTTCGTTCCCCGGTGATTCTTGTCAAGGCGGGCTCGAGGTGACCGAGAAGGGCAAAGAGGACGGCCGAGCCCTGACGGTCCAGGCTCTCCCTCATCCCCTGCGCCGCGATAACCGAGTCGTAGTTGTTGGCGATGATGTTCCGGGAGACGCCGCCCATCGTGAGGAGACGCCACGCGCTCCAGCCACCGAGGACGATGAGCGCGGCGATGAAGACCAAGTACCCGAGCAGCAGTTTCGTGCGCAGGTTCATCTGGAATGTCCCGGTCCCCTGGGGGTCTGGCTCGGCGCGGCCTGGCCGGGCCTGCAGAAGAAGGCCAGCACCCTCGCTTCCTGCCAGCCGAGTATAACATATCCCGCGAGGATTTCCTCTTGCTGGGGCACGCAGCCAGGCGCGGGCAGAGGGGCGATCCGGGGGCGCCGGACCTATTGGTGGGACGGCCCACGTGCGGGCAAGAAAATTACAGGTGGTAGGGGACGCTGATGGTAATCTTCCCCGGCTTGAAGAGCAGAGCGGCCTTGACGAGGAGCGCGGTCTGGTTGTGCAGGAAGTATTCCCACCAGTGTGATGGGATGAATTCGGGGAGGACCACGGTCAGGTAGCGGCCCTCGCCCTGGCGCTCCATCCGGTCGATGTATTCGAGGAGGGGCCGGAGGATGGAGCGGTACGGAGACTCCAGAACCACCAGCGGGACGTCGGGCTCCCACTCGGCCCATCTGAGACGAAGCTTAGTCGTCTGGGTGGGATCGAGGTCCACGCTCAGGGCGGTGACGTTGGGAGAAATGGACTTGGCGTACTCCAACGCCTCCACGACGCCCTTGTGGATGCCGGCGACCAGGACAACAACCGGGTTCTTCCCGATCTTGGGACGGCTTGCGCCCTCCAACGACAGGCGAGCCGCAACCCGTTCGTAATGATGCCCAATTCGCAAGAAGCCGAGCACGAGGAGCGGAATCAATATGACAACAATCCAGGCCCCGTGCGTGAATTTCGTTATGGCAAGGACAATCAGGGCCACCGCCGTCAGGACGGTTCCAACCCCGTTGACCATGGCGGCATGAAGCCAATGTTCTCCCCGCAATCTAAACCAGTGGACTACCATACCGGCTTGGGACAGGGTGAAGGCCAGGAACACTCCCACGGCGTAGAGGGGAATCAGCAGATGCGTACTTCCCTGGAATGCGATGACCAGGACGGAAGCGAGAGCGACAAGCATCAGGATCCCGTTCGAGAACACCAGCCGATCGCCCCGGTTTGCCATTTGCCGCGGCATGAATCCGTCCCTCGCCAAGAAGGATGACAGGCGGGGAAAGTCCGCGTACGCGGTGTTGGCCGCCAACAGCAGGATCATTGCTGTGGTCGCCTGCACCAGATAATAAAAGACGCCACCGCCGAACACTTCGCGAGCGATCTGACTGAGCACCGTCTCATCTTCTTTCGGCCACGCCTGAAAGCCGAAGGCCAGCAGCGTGATTCCGGCAAACATAGTGTACAGCAGCGTCCGCTCCAGCTTCATCGTTCTGCCCGCATTGTCGGCCTCGGGTGGGCGGAAGGCCTGCACACCGTTGGAAATAGCCTCGATGCCGGTCAGCGCAGTACAGCCGGAGGCAAAGGATCGCAAGATCTGAAAGAACCCGACACTCCCAACCAAGGTGCCCAGCTGACCGCCCCAGCCGAATCCCATCAATGGGTGTGTCGGCGGATGCCAATCGCCTTGCATGACGCGCCACAGACCCACGCCGATCAGCAGGAAGATTGCCCCGATGAAGCCATATGTCGGCCCAGCGAAAACGGCACCCGACTCTCGCACGCCGCGCAGGTTCACCAGGGCGATGACCCAAATAGCGATGAGGACGAGAGCAGTTTCGTGCACGTGGAGACGGGGGAAGGCCGAGGTAATCGCCGCCACCCCGGCTGCGGCGCTGACGGCCACGGTGAGGACGTAGTCTATGAGCAGTGCTGCCGCGGCTACCAGCCCTGCAAGAGTGCCGAGGTTTTCCCTTGAAACGATATAGCTACCACCGCCGCTCGGGTACGCATGGATGGTCTGCGTGTAGGACGCGGCCACGATGAATACCAACAAGACGATGGCGAGACCCACGGGAAGCGACAGTGCTGCCGCAGCAGCCCCCCCGGCGACTAACGGGTACAGGATTTCCTCCGTCGCATAGGCCACAGACGAGAGCCCGTCGGCCGAGAAAACGGCGAGGGCCGCCGGGATGCCCAGGCGCTGGTGAGGAGCGGCTGCAGTCGGCAGTGGCTTCCCAACGAGGACACGCTTCAGGAGGGTAGGCATATCCGGTTCAAGACCTCATAGCGTCGAGTCTGAGCGTATCAAGAAGCAATAAGATCCCCGGGAAATAGGCGCGTATGCTAGAACCGCTGGCCGGGCCTGTCAAGCCGCGTAGGTACTCTCATTGATCGAGATGATAAGGGATGCTGATGGCCACCTTGCCCCGGCGGAAGAGGAGGGCACCCTTGATGAGCAGAGCCGTCTGATTGTGGAGGAGATGTTGCCACCACTTGGCGGGAATGAACTCGGGAAGGATGATGGTCATGTATGCCCCATCCCGCTGTTTCTCCATCTGGTCGATGTAATGGAGGACGGGTTGGATCACGGACCGATAGGGGGAGTCCAGGATCACGAGCGGAATATCCGGCGCCCACTGCTGCCATTGCATCTGTAGGCGCGACGTAGCCGTGGGGTCCAGGTCAACGGTGATGGCCGTCACGTTGGGCGAAATCGCCTTGGCGTATGTCAGGGCGGTAATCACACCCCGATGAAGGCCTCCCACCAGGACCACCACGGGATGCCGGCCGAGCTTCGGAGGGGTAAAGCCATCCAAGTTGAGCTGGCGTCCCAGGACCTCATAGTGCCGCCGCACCCGGAGAAAACCCGCCACCAGCAGCGGGATCAACACGATCACCATCCACGCACCCAACGCGAACTTGGAAATGGCGATGACAAGAGTCACGACCCCCGTGGTGAGTGCACCAAGTCCGTTGAGGAGGATGTGGTGCGGTGCCGGGTGTTCCTCCTTCAGCCAGTGCCGGACCATGCCGGCCTGGGAAAGAGTGAAAGAGAGGAAGACACCCACGGCATACAAGGGAATAAGGGCGTGCGTTTGGCCGCGGAAGACGATCAACAAGATGATGGACAGGCCCGCCAGGATGATGATGCCGTTGCTGAAAACCAGTTTGTCGCCGCGGTTGGCCATCTGTCGGGGCATAAAGCCGTCGCGAGCCAGGATGGAGGATAGCCGGGGGAAATCAGCGAAAGAGGTATTGACGGCCAGGAACAGGACCATAGCGGTGGCGGCCTGAACGTTATAATAGAGCACATTCTGGCCGATCGCGTTTCGGGCCAGCATGGACACAACGGTTTCAGATTCGCGGGGGACGATCTGATAGACATGGGCGAGATAGGCGATTCCCAAGGATGTCGTGGCTAGGATCCCGGCCATCCAGACCAGGGTCGCGCTGGCATTGCGAGGTTCGGGTGGGCGGAACGCGGGGATACCGTTGCTGACGGCTTCAATGCCGGTGAGAGTGGCGCAACCCGAGGAAAAGGCACGCAAGATCAAAAAGAGCGTGATCGAATGGGTGACGTGAACTTCCTCGGCGGGAAGGGGCTGCGCGGTCCCTGTGAGCACACGATAGAATCCTGCGAGGATCAGCAAGCATAGGCTGCCGATGAACCAATATGTCGGGACCGTGAAGAGTCGCCCCGACTCTCTTACGCCTCGCAGGTTGGCCATAGTAACCAGGGTTACGCAGAGGACGCAGAGCTGCACTCGCCACGGAAAGAGCAGCGGGAAGGCTGAGGTGATGGCTGCGACCCCCGAGGCGGTGCTCACGGCGACAGTCAGGACATAGTCAATGAGGAGCGAGGCCCCGGCAATGAGCCCTGGCAGCGTGCCCAGATTGTCCTTGGCAACGATGTAAGAGCCTCCACCCGAGGGATATGCATGGATCGTCTGCCAATAGGAGGCGGCCACTATCACCACGAGGGTCGCGATCCCCACCATTATAGGGAAGGAGAGGGCAAGGGCCATGGACCCCGCAGTCACGAGGACCAGGAGGACCTCTTCCGTGCCGTAGGCTACGGAAGACAGGGCGTCCGATGCAAAGACCGCCAGCCCCGCAATTCTGCCCAGCCGCTCGTGTTTTTCCGCGGCCGTGGCCAGCGGCCTGCCCACCAGGATGCGTTTCAGGGAGTTCAGCATGGGCCCTCAACAACAAGGGCTGCAGGGAATCCTCCTGCAGCCAGGGGCGTATGCTAGTCCTGCCTCTGGTGACTGTCAAGCTATGATGAAATCGGCCGAGGGGTATGATCGGGGATGTCGACAAGAACCTTGCGGCGGTGCGAGGCTGGGATCCTCTGGTAGCCCTGGCGGTCGGGTGAGAGAGCAGCTACTGTCGGAGCCTATCGTGCTGCTTGGGTGGCGGTCACTCTCGTGTTGCTAGTCTGCGGCTAGACGGTACCCAACGCCGGGTTCGGTCAGCAGGTAGCGGGGGCGAGCCGGGTCGACCTCCAGCTTGCGCCGGAGCTGGGCCATGTAGACCCGTAGGTAGTGGGCCTGGTCGGCGTATGGCGGACCCCACACTTCGAGGAGGAGCTGCCGGTGAGTCAAGACTTTCCCTGCGTGGCGGATGAGCGTGGTCAACAACCGGTATTCGATTGGGGTGAGATGGACTTGGTGTCCGGCGACGGACACCTGTCTCTTGGGTAGATCCACCTGCAAGTCGCCTAGAGAGAATGTTGATTCGCCAGCATCGTCCGGGTTGCGAGTCGCGTGCCGCAAGGCTGCTCGCATGCGCGCAAGCAATTCCCCCACCCCGAAGGGCTTGCTCACATAGTCATCAGCGCCGGCATCGAGGGCGGCGATCTTGTCCCGTTCTTGGCCTCTCGCCGACAGCACAATGATTGGCAGGGCAGTCCATTCACGGAGCCGCCGGATGACATCGAGCCCGTCGATGTCGGGAAGGCCGAGATCGAGAATCACGATGTCGGGCTGGCGAGTTGCTGCTTCAACGAGGCCGGCCTCCCCCGTGGTCGCCTCAAAGAGGCGGTATCCGTGATTCCCCAGGGTTGCACGGAGGAAGCGCAGGATCTGTGAGTCGTCTTCGATGACAAGGACGACTGGCTCCCCGCTGGAGGCAGAGGAAGCCTCGGCGGTCTCTGGGGTCTGAGGAGTGGTGCTCGGCTCAGGCAATTTCAGGCATCTCCGGTGGCACGTCTTTGGCTGGCAATGTGAAGCGGAACACCGCGCCACCCCCCGGGCGATTCTCGGCCCAGATCTTGCCGCCATGGGCCTCGACGATCGCCCGACAGATTGCGAGGCCCAGGCCCACGCCTCGGCTGTCCCCAGTCTGGCCCCGATAGAACTTGTCGAATAGACGCTCTTCCTCGCCGGGCCCGAACCCCGGCCCTCGATCGGCAACCTCCACCAGTATGGCCCCGTCGCTCACAGACGCAGAGATGTCGATTTCACTCTTTACCGGAGTGTACTTGACGCCATTGTCCAGGAGGTTGATGAGGACCTGTTCGATCAGGACCCCGTCGATCTGGACGAGCGAAAGATCGGCCGGTACGTGGATGGCGACTGGACGATTGCCGAGCCGTTTCTCCATCCGGGCGAGGGCCGTGCCGACGATCTCCTCCAGCGGATGCCAGTCCTTTTTCACGGCGAGCGTGCCGGCCTCGAGCCGGGTCATGTCGAGGAGGTTGCTAACGAGGCGGTTCAGCCGCTCCGCCTCGTCGACAATAGATTGCAACAGGTCTTGCCAAGTTCCGCGCTGGAAGTGCGTCCCGTCCTCCAGCAGGCTACTCGCGGCCCCCATGATCGTGGCGAGCGGCGTGCGGAGATCGTGGGACACCGAGCTGAGCAGGGCGTTTCGCATCCGTTCAGCCTCAGCCCTGACCTGGGCCTCTTGTGCTTCCTTCGCGAGCTGCGCGCGCTCGATGGCGAGCGCCGTCTGGTTGGCGAACGTCTCGAGCTGGTGCAGTTGCTCGGGCGCCTCGAGGGCGTGAGACTCTGTCGGACGAACCCCGAGCACCCCAAGGGTACCCCGTGAGGCGGCCAGGGGGAGGTAGAGGGCCTTGGCCCCCGGCAGTGTGCTCGTTCCCAGGCCGGCCATCTGACGGTGCTCGTACACCCACTGGCTCACCCCCAGCTCGGTCGTGTCCATTTCGAACTGGGCGGGGAGATCGGGCTGAGTGGCGGGTCGCCCCGAGGCGTCTGGAAGCAGGACCACCACCTGGCTTCGAAAGACCTCGGCGATGTGCCGAACGGCTACCGACAAGATGTTTTGCACACCCCGGACACTGACAAGCTCTCGGCTTATGGCGTACAAGGCCGCCGTCCGCCGCTCACGCTGCCGGGCAGAAACGGCTTGCGCTCGGATGCGTACAGTCAACCCGCTGATAACCAGGGCGACCACAAGCATGACAGCAAAGGTGACGAGGTATTGCGTATCCGACACGGCAAAGCTGTAGTAGGGGCGTACAAAGAAGAAGTCGAATGCTGCCACGCTGAGGATAGAGGCGAAGACCGAGGGGCCCCGCGTCGAGCGAGCCGCCACGCCGACCACGCCGAGTAGGTACACCATGACGATGTTGGCAAGCTCGAAATATGGGAACATCAGCCAGGCGGCTGCGGTGCAGAGGGCGACGATCGCCGTGGCGCGAACGTAGGCGGGCCAATCCCGCCGTTGGGGTCGGGCCGGGGCGACGAAGGGTAGGTGCGGGGTCTCCTCCCCGCTGATGACATAGATGTCAGTGTCGCCGCTGCCCCGCACCAGGTTGTCAACGATGGAACCAAGGAGAATCCGCTTCAAGAGCGGGCCAGCGGGTTTGCCGACGATGATCTTGCTCACGTTGCGCGTGCGGGCATGCGCCAGGATCTCCTCGCTGATCCGCTGCCCGCTCAAGATGACCGTCTCCGCCCCGAGCCGCTCGGCCAGCCGCAGCGTCTCGGCGACCTGCGCCCGGTCTTCCTCGGCCAGCCGCGCGTGGGCCGGCGTCTCGACGTAGGCGACGATCCACTCGGCGCGCAGAGAGTCCGCCATGCGCTTGGCGGCTCGCACCAAGCGTGCGGAAGACGGGCTTACGCCGATGGTGACCATGAGGCGCTCCGTGACCGGCCAGGTCTTCGGGATGGCGTGGTCGCGCATGTAGTCGCGCATCTGCTCGTCCACGCGGTCGGCCGTGCGCCGGAGGGCCAGTTCCCGCAGCGCGATCAAATTCCCCTTTCGGAAGAAGTTGCGAATAGCTTCCTGTGCCTGCTCCGGTATGTAGACCTTGCCTTCCTTGAGCCGCTGGAGGAGTTCTTCCGGAGGCAGGTCCACCAGCTCCACCTCATCCGCCAGCTCGAGGACGGAATCGGGGATCGTCTCGTGCACCCGCACCCCCGTGATCTTGGCGACCACGTCGTTGAGGCTCTCCAGGTGCTGGACGTTGAGGGCGGTATAGACATTGATCCCGGCCTCGAGGAGTTCCTGGACGTCCTGCCACCGCTTGGTGTGGCGGGCGCCGGGGACGTTCGTGTGGGCCAGTTCATCCACGAGGATGAGGGTGGGGCGTCGTGCGAGGGCTGCGTCCAGATCGAATTCCGTGAGGATTGTGCCGTGATACTCGATGGGGTGGCGGGGGAGGATCTCGAGTCCCTTGAGCAGGGCCTCGGTCTCCGCACGACCGTGGGTATCCACCCACCCAACCAAGACGTCCACTCCCTCGGCTCGGCGTGCGTGGGCGGCCTCGAGCATGGCGTACGTCTTGCCTACACCAGCGGCGGCGCCCAGGAAGACCTTCAGCTTGCCGCGGGTCTGCCGCGCCTCCTCCTCCTTCACGCGGGCGAGGAGGGCATCGGGATCCGGCCGGTGCTCGTTCTGGACGCTCATGGGCGGGATGACCTCGTCAGTAGTGTAGCTGAGAGGGCGGTTCAGCGCAACAGGAGGGGGGAGATCAATCCGACCCTGGACGGAACGATTCATCTCAGGCTGTATCTGAACCCGGGGAATGCTCGGAGACGGGCAAGGAGCTCCTCGACTGCTTGAAGGCGAAGTGAGTCGCCGGCATTCATGTATAACTTTCGACGCCACTCCAGGTCAGAAGCTATCGTGGCTAACATTCTTGGGTTCCCAGGCTGTAGGTTCAGGATAGATCGAATCAATAGGCTTCCAACCTCGCAGAGGATCACGACCAAGACTCCGTAATACCAGGCGGATGCCCGGGCGATGATCAGGTATACCGCCAGGCCGAGGAGGAACATCATGTTAATCCTCGTCAGTTGCATTCCGAAAATAATCGCCACTTGCGTGCGACTCCGCTCTTCCACTCCGGTCTTCTCCGTGAGAAGCAAACCGAGCGTTCGCTGCATCGCCCCATTATAAGCAGAGAGGTACATGAGACCCACCGACAGGAAAAAGACTGCAACTGGCACTCTACTTCTCCCCATTACTGCGCAGCTTGCACCCAGACAAGAAGGCGCCTGCAGCACGCAGGCGCCCATTGCCGAAGAGCAGGATTCCGAGACCGCTTATAGTGGGAGTGCTTGATTCATGGCCAAGGCTGCACTACCCCTTAAGCGCATCCAGGGCGAGGTTGAGCTTCAGGACATTGACTCTCGGCTCGCCCAGGAACCCGAACTGGCGGCCTTCCACCTGTTGCTCGACGAGATTGCGGACGGCGTCTTCGCCAAGGCCGCGTGCCGTCGCCACGCGTCGGACTTGATAGAGAGCGGCGGCCGGGCTGATGTGGGGGTCGAGCCCGCTACCAGATGTGGTAACCAGATCGACCGGGATGGGCGCGGTGTTTCCAGGATCGGCGGCCCGGAGAGCCTCGATCCGACCCTGGATCTGCTTCTGGAGATCGGGATTTGTGGGGCCGAGATTCGACCCGCCGGAGGCCCCGGCATTGTAGGCGAACGGCGAGGTGGCCGAGGGACGCCCCCAGAAGTACTTGGGGTCATCGAAGGGCTGCCCGATGAGCTCCGACCCCACGGCCTTGCCGTCCTTCATGATCAGGCTCCCGTTCGCCTGTCGGGGGAAAATCACCTGAGTGATGCCGGTGACAACGAGGGGATACACGACCCCCGTGATCGCGGTGAACAGCAGCAGAGCAACGAGCGTCGGCCGTAAATGCTTGAGCATGGTTGGTCTCCTCACCCTTCCCTCAGCCCGCGAATCCCATCCCGACCAGGAGCATGTCAATCAGCTTGATGAAGATGAAGGGGCAGATGATCCCGCCGATCCCGTAGACCCATAGGTGGTAGCGAAGCACCGACGCCGCCCCCCACGGTCGGTACTTCACGCCGCGCAGCGCGAGCGGAATCAGCGCGATGATGATCAACGCGTTGAAGATGACCGCAGACATGATCGCACTCTCGGGCGTGGCCAGGTGCATGATGTCCAGCGCCTTGAGCGCGGGGTAGGTCGAAGCGAACGCCGCCGGGATGATGGCGAAGTACTTGGCGACGTCGTTCGCGATGCTGAACGTCGTGAGCGCCCCGCGAGTCATCAGCAACTGCTTGCCGACCTCGACGACTTGCATCAGTTTGGTCGGATTCGAATCCAGGTCCACCATGTTGCCGGCCTCTTTGGCCGCCTGCGTGCCGGTGTTCATCGCCACCGCGACATCCGCCTGGGCGAGGGCCGGGGCGTCGTTGGTCCCATCGCCGGTCATCGCGACAAGACGACCCTCGGCCTGGATTTCGCGGATGAGCTTGAGCTTGGCCTCGGGCGTCGCCTGGGCCAAGAAATCGTCCACGCCCGCCTCGGCGGCGATGGCCGCTGCCGTCAGCGGGTTGTCACCGGTGATCATGACGGTCTTGATGCCCATGCGGCGCAACTCGCCGAATCGCTCCTTGATCCCGCCCTTGACGATGTCCTTGAGCTGGATCACGCCGAGCACCTTCTGGCCGTCGGCGACAACCAGCGGAGTGGCGCCCGATTTGGCGATGCCGTCCACCACGGTTCGGACGCTGGCGGGCACGCTCCCGCCGAGGCGCTTGACGTAGGCCTCGATGGCGTCGGCGGCGCCCTTGCGGATCTCGCGCCCGTTGAGGTCCACGCCGCTCATGCGCGTCTGGGCGCTGAACGGCACGAATTTGGCGCCGATGGCCTGTATGTCCCGCTCCCGGAGCCTGTACTTCTCCTTGGCCAGCACCACGATGCTGCGCCCTTCGGGCGTCTCGTCCGCCAGCGAGGCGAGCTGTGCCGCGTCGGCCAGGGATGTCTCACTGACGCCGTCGGCGGGGAAAAAGGCGGTCGCCTGGCGGTTGCCGAGGGTGATCGTTCCCGTCTTGTCGAGCAGCAGGACGTCCACGTCGCCCGCGGCCTCGACGGCCCGGCCCGACATGGCGATGACATTCTTCTGGATCATCCGGTCCATGCCGGCGATGCCTATGGCCGAGAGCAGCGCGCCGATGGTCGTCGGGATCAGGCAGACGAGGAGCGCAACGAGGACCGTGACGGTGATCGGGGTGCCCTGCCCGGCGGCCTGGACGCTGTAGAGGGAGTACGGCAGGAGCGTGGCCGTGGCGAGGAGGAACACGATGGTGAGCCCCGCCAGCAGGATGTCGAGCGCG
>JBIOJT010000079.1:0-15212 GCA_044451055.1 Methylomirabilales bacterium (SeqCode) | reverse complement strand
GGGCGGCGGCCCGCCCCTCTCGGTCGGGTACCCGCGACGAAGGCGTGGGTGCGTGGGGAGGGCTGAGCCCTTGCCGCGGGTCCTGTGCAAGGGCGAGGGCCTTCCCCGCGAACGAAGCAGCGCGGGGAACGGTGTAGCCATCATTCCGCGCTGCGTAGTAGCCCCTGGGAGGCTTGACCCATGGCGACGATGCGGGCGATCGTGAAGGCGCGGCCGGAGCCGGGACTCTGGCTGGAGGAGGTCCCCGTCCCGGAGCCGGGGGTCAACGACGTCCTCGTCCGGGTTCACAAGACGGCGATCTGCGGTACGGACGTCCACATCTACGACTGGAACGACTGGGCGCGACGGACGGTCCACACCCCGCTCGTGATCGGACACGAGTTCGCGGGGACGGTGACGGCCGTCGGGGGTAACGTGCGCAGCTTCAAACCCGGGGATGTGGTCAGCGGCGAGGGGCACATCGTCTGCGGGCTCTGCCGGAACTGTCTGGCCGGGCGACGGCACCTCTGCGCGCACACGGCCGGCGTGGGCGTGAACCGGCCGGGGGCCTTCGCCGAGTACCTCTGCATCCCCGCCGCCAACGTCTGGGGCGCGGCGCCCAACATTCCCCTGGAACTCCTCGCCTACTTCGACCCCCTCGGCAACGCCACCCACACCGCCCTCTCTTTCGATCTCGTGGGCGAGGACATCCTGATCACCGGCGCCGGGCCGATCGGCTGCATGGCCGGCGCCATCGCCCGCCACGTGGGGGCGCGCCACGTCGTGGTCACGGACCTCAATCCCTACCGGCTGGACCTCGCCAAGCGGCTGGGCGCCACGCGCGTCGTGGACGTCCACCGCGAGAAGTTGCCGGATGTCCAGAAGGAGTTGGGGATGCACGAGGGCTTCGATGTCGGCATGGAGATGTCCGGCAGCCCGGCTGCCCTCCGCGACATGCTGACGAACATGGCCCACGGCGGGCGCATCGCCCTCCTCGGCATCCTCCCCGGCGACGCCGGGATCAACTGGGACGACATCATCTTCAAGGGCCTCATCATCAAGGGCATCTACGGGCGCGAGATGTACGAGACGTGGTACAAGATGACCATGATGCTACAGAGCGGCCTGGACGTGAAGCCGGTCCTGACCCACCGTTTCCCCTTCGAGAAGTTCCAGGAGGCCTTTGACGTCATGCAGGCGGGGAACTGCGGAAAGGTGCTGTTGGAGTGGTTGTGACGGGGACTCTTTCCACTCCCCGGAGACCCGAGACGTTTTCGGCGCCGCCACCAAGAGGTTTCCAGCCGCCTGCTTGAATGGAGACTCTCCATGTTTGGCACGATGCGTGAGCACCTGGCACGGCAGCTCGAGGAGATCCGGGCCGCCGGGCTGTCCAAGGACGAACGGCTCATTGCCTCGCCGCAGGGCGCCCACATCCTCCTGCAGGACGGCCGGAAGGTCCTGAACCTCTGTGCGAACAACTACCTCGGCCTCTCCGGGCACCCCGACCTGGTCGCGGCGGCCCAGGCGGCCCTCGCCCGCTGGGGCTACGGCCTCTCCTCCGTGCGCTTCATCTGCGGGACCCAGACGCTGCACAAGGAGTTGGAGCGGCGTGTCGCGGACTTCCTCGGCGTGGACGACGCCATCCTGTACTCCTCGTGCTTCGACGCCAACGGCGGGCTCTTTGAGACGCTGCTCACGGAAGAGGATGCGGTCATCAGCGACGAACTGAACCATGCCAGCATCATCGACGGAATCCGGCTCAGCAAGGGCCAGCGTTCCCGCTACAAGAACAACGACATGGCCGACCTCGAGGCGCGGCTCCGGGAGGCCGCGGGCGCCCGCTTCCGGCTCATCGCCACCGACGGCGTCTTCTCCATGGACGGGACCATCGCGAACCTGGCCGGGATCTGCGACCTGGCCGAGCAATACCAGGCGCTGGTCATGGTAGACGACTCGCACGCCGTGGGCTTCCTCGGCGCAAACGGGCGGGGGACGCACGAGTACCGGGGCGTCATGGACCGTGTAGACATCCTGACGGGGACGTTCGGCAAGGCCCTCGGCGGCGCCTCGGGCGGATACACCGCGGGGAGGAGAGAGATCATCGACTACCTACGGCAGCGTTCCCGCCCCTACCTCTTCTCGAACACGCTGGCCCCCGTGGTCGCCGCCACAACCCTGAAGGCCCTCGAACTCGTCGCTTCCAGCCCGGACCTCCGGCTGCGCCTGGAGCGGAACACGCGGCGCTTCCGGGAGGGGATGGCGCGGAGCGGCTTCCGGATCAAGCCGGGCGAGCACCCCATCATCCCCGTGATGCTGGGGGACGCGCACCTAGCGGCGCGGGTGGCCGAGGCGATGCTGGCGGAGGGCGTCTACGTGGTCGGCTTCTCGTACCCCGTCGTGCTGAAGGACGCGGCGCGCGTGCGGGTCCAGATGTCGGCGGCATTGGATGACGCAGACGTCGACTTCGCCCTGGAGAAGTTCGCCAAGGTGGGACGGGAGCTGGGGGTGACTTGAAGTTCCACAACAGGCTGCCGAAGGCTTGATCGCGAGGCTGCTCGGCGGTACAGCGTGGACCCGGGGTGCTACGCAGCCGTGTCCGCGATGGGCTGCATCGGTCTGATCTCGACCGACCTCGGCACCCCGCTGGCCGCGTCTCATCACGCGCCGTGACGCGCGCTGTGCATCGGCCGCTTCCAGCGCTTGACACGGCTGACGCCTTTTTCATGCCGCAGCCAAGGAGGACTCTTCCATGACCCGCAAGAGCATCGAGCAACTCGTGAGCAAGGCCGTCTGGTCCCAGCCGGTGAGCGACATGCATACTCACACCTACCCACCCAACTTCGGCGCCTCCCCTGCACCGGGTGGCCTGTTGCTCTGGGGCATCGACGAGTTGGTGACGTATCACTACCTCATCGCCGAGGTGTATCGCGCCGTCCCCGCCACGCAATTGCCCTACGACAAGTTCTGGGCGATGAGCAAGCAGGAACAGGCCGACCACATCTGGAAGCACCTGTTCGTGGAGCGCACGCCGATCAGCGAGTCCTGCCGGGGAGTCCTCACGACCCTGAAGCGGCTGGGGCTGAACCCCAACGAGAAGACCCTCGCACCTTACCGCAAGTGGTTCGCTAAGCAGGACCCGGACAAGTACATTGACAAGGTCATGAAGATCACGAACGTGGACCTCATCACCATGACCAACCCGGTCTTCGATGACCACGAACGTGGGCTGTGGGAGAAGGTTCCGGGCGTGGGCCAGGATCCACGCTTCGTGGCCGTGCTGCGAATTGACCCGTTGCTCCGCAACTGGTCGGTTGCCTGCGGGAAGCTGTGGACGTGGGGTTACCAGGCTCGGCCGGACTTCTCGGGCAAGACCGCGGAGGAGGTGAGGCGCTTCCTGGCGTACTGGCTCGACAAGATGAAGGCGGTCTATGTGGCGACGAGCCTCCCTCCGGAGTTCCGGTATCCGGATCCGGGCAACCCGGCCGCCGACCGGTTCATCCGCGAGATCCTGATGCCAGTCCTAGCGGACCGCGGCCGGCCCTGGGCCATGATGATCGGCGCGCGACTGCGGGTGAACCCCGGCCTCCAGGACGGCGGCGACACGGTCGGCACGGCCGACGTGATGTCGGTCGTGACTCTCTGCCGGGACTTCCCGCAGAACAAGTTCATGGTCACGATGCTCGCCCGCGAGAACCAGCACGAGCTGGCCTCTTCGGCCCGGAAGTTCGGGAACCTATTGCCCTTCGGCTGCTGGTGGTTCCTCAACAACCCGAGCCTGGTCGAAGAGATCACCCGGATGCGGCTGGAGCTTCTGGGGACATCGTTCGCCCCGCAGCACTCCGACGCCCGCATTCTGGATCAACTGATCTACAAGTGGGAGCACAGCCGCCGCGTCATCGCCAAGGTGCTGGTGGACAAGTACGTGGACCTAGAGCAGTCGGGGTTCAAGGTCACGGTGAAGCACATCCAGGCCGACGTGGCACGCCTCCTGCGCGACAACTACCGCGAGTTCATCGGGCGCTAATGTGCTGCGCCATGTGAGCAGCATACGAAGGGATCGCTGTCTGGCAATGGGGGGGAGAGGCAGGGTAGGGAGATCTCACCGGTCCGGCAGGAGAAACTCGTATCGACGAGCACCGTGAATCACGCGACGCACTTGGATCGCGCGACCTTTTATGACGTAAGAAACCAGATACTCATCCAAGATCAAGACACGATATCCAAGGCGACGGAGTCTCGCGTCCCGTGGCTGGCGTCCGGCTTTCGGAAAGGAGGCAAGGCGTCCAACGGCTTGGTCCACTCTATCCACGAAACGCCGGGCGACGTCGGGGTTGTCTCGGGCAATGTAGTCCAGGATATCAAGAAGGTCCTGTTCGGCTGCGGGAAGGTACCGAAGATCGTACGGCTTGGTCACGACAGGCGGGCCCGCAGCCGTCGAATCATTTCCCCGTGTCCTATGCCCTTCGCGCCTTTCGCAGCTTGCGCCTCGGCTTGGTCGAGCTTCCGATACAGCTCTAGTTGGGCCTGGAGCCGTTCGTAATGGGCCTGGCTCATTACCACCAGGTCACCCTGGCCGTTTCGGCTGATGAACACCGGCTGATCCTGCTGGTGGCACAGCCGGGAAATCTCGTTGGCATGGTTCCTGAGATCTGAGATCGGCTTGATGACGGGCATGACGCACTCCCTCCTTTGGAAAGAACATATCAGAATATTGATATCTCTGCAATCTGCTGCCTAGTGCCGCTCCAACCAGCCGGCCTGTGAGATCCTCCGGATACCCCTCCTTCAACGGTTCCGGCTTGACACCGGTTCCTCGGGTGCGTCATGCTCCATTGGCTTTTGCAAGGTCCCCGATCCCGCGCCGGGCGCGCGAGTGTATCGGCGGCCAGGGACCAAGAACGAATCCGTCTGACCCCATGACCTTCAGGTGTAGCGGGGGTATGTGGTCCGATCACTAGACGGTCTCGCCGATACGAGGTGCCGTCTCTCATCGGTGCCCCCCGACATCCTCAAGAAGCCCCAACTGATTCGACGCGAGGAGGCGGCCATGCATAGGATGGTGATGAAGGGGGTGTGCATCGTCGTGGGATTGCTCGTCGCCTTGACCCTGCAGGCGGGGGCCGCCCAATCCCAGAAGACGACCCTCGTCGTCGCGCTCAACCAGGATCCGGACATTCTCGACCCGAGCCTGTCGCGGACCTACGTGGGGCGCATCATCTACGAGCACATGTGCGAGAAGCTCTACGAGATCGATGAAAATCTGAAGATCTTTCCCCAGCTCGCAGCCGAGATGCCGACCTTCGCCGACGGCGGCAAGACCGTGACCATCAAGTTGCGCCGGGGGGTGCAGTTCAACGACGGCACCCCCATGGATGCCGAGGCGGTCCGGTACTCCCTCGACCGTCACCTCAACATGAAGGGCTCGGGCCGGCGCAGCGAGCTGGAGCTGGTCACCGCCATCGAAGTCGTCGATCCCCTGACGGTGCGCCTCCGGCTGAAGGCACCCTTCTCCCCGCTCGTGGCCACCTTGGCCGACCGTGCCGGCATGCCGGTCTCGCCCACCCAGGCCAAGAAGCTGGACGAGAAGTTCGGTACCGCCCCCGTCTGCGTGGGCCCGTGGACCATGATCGAACGCGTGCCCCAAGACCGCATCGTCCTGGAGAAGTCCAAGTATTACTTTGACCCAGGCTCGGCCAAGTTCGATCGGCTGATCATCCGCATCATCCCCGACGACAACGTGCGGCTCGCCAACTTACGCTGGGGGGACATCGATGTGATGCATCTGGTTGCCCCCACGGATGCCGTCAGCCTGCGCAAGGAAGGCCGCTTCGAGTTGTCCAGAGTCGCCGGCCTCTTCTACCAGAGCATCACCATCAACCTCCACAACAAGAACGGAAAGAATACGCCGCCGGTCGATCTGGGGACGCCGCTCGCCAACGACCCCCGCGTGCGCGAGGCGCTGGACCTCAGCATCGACCGCGAGGCGCTGAACCAGGTGGCCTGGGACGGCCAGTACACGCCGGGCTGCACGCCGATCTCGCCCGTGAGCCCGTTCTACGACAAGGGCCGCAAGTGCCCCACCCGGGATGTGGCCAAGGCCAAGCAGCTCCTGGCAGCGGCCGGCCTGGCCAGTGGCTACAGTTTCGAGATGACCATCGTCAACGACCCACAGCAGCGGCGGGTGGGCGAGGTAATCCAGGGGATGGCCAAGGAGGCCGGGTTCGACATCAGCCTCCGCCCCTCGGAGTTCGCCTCGGCCCTCAAGGATGACGACGCCGGCAACCTCCGGGCCTTCCTCATCGGCTGGAGCGGTCGCGTGGACCCGGACGGGAACATCCACCAGTTCCACACCTGCGGAGGGAGCCTCAACACCACCGGCGCGTGCGACGAGGCCACCGACACCCTGCTCAACAAGGCGCGGGAGGTGACCGACTTGACTCAGCGTACCGCGCTCTACAAGGAGGCCATCGACAAGATGGTCTTGGGCCGCCGGAATCTCATCTACCTGTACCACCAGAACTACATCGTGGCCTACCCGAAAAACCTGAAGAACTACAAGGCGGTGCCGGACGGCCTGATCCGCATCAAAGGCACGTCCTGGAACTAGCTCTGCGGAGCGCGGTCGGCGTCGTGCGCGCGGCGCCGACCCTCGGATGACCCGTGTTCGATTTCCTGGTCCAGCGGGTCGCGATCTCTGTCGTGACCCTCTTCCTGATCACTCTGATCGTCTTCACGGGCGTCCGCATGATCCCCGGCGACCCCGCCCGGGTGATGGCCGGGACGGACGCCGGCGAGGCGGGGCTCCAGGAGATCCGGGAGAAGTACGGGCTGAATGACCCCGTTCCCGTGCAGTACTTCCGCTGGCTCAGGCTGGCCCTCAAGGGAGACTTGGGCGAGTCGATCCGGACGCGGGAGCCAGTGGTCAAGACGGTGGCGGTGAAGCTGCCGATCACGATCCAGCTCGCCTGTTTCTCGATCGTCATCGCCATCGGAATCGCTATTCCCGCCGGTGTCTTCTCGGCCCTGCGCCGCAACACGGCCTGGGACCTCCTGGCCAACGCCGTGTCCCTGTGCGGGGTATCGATCCCCACCTTCTGGCTGGGGATCATGCTGATCCTGCTCCTCTCGGTACGTCTGCATCTGCTGCCCGCCTCAGGGTTCGTCCCGTTCTTTCAAGACCCGCTCGGCAATCTCGAGCGCATGCTGATGCCCGCATTCGTGCTCGGCGGCGCGCTCGCGGCCGTGCTGATGCGCCAGACCCGCAACAGCATGATCGAGGTCATGAGCGCGAACTACATCCGCACCGCGTACAGCAAGGGCCTGGCGGAACCGGTGGTCGTGTTTCGTCATGCCCTCCGGAATGGTCTCATCCCGATCGTCACGATCCTGGGGCTCCAGATGGGGGCCCTCATGGGCGGGGCGGTAGTCACCGAGCAGATCTTCGTGGTCCCCGGCTTCGGGCGGCTCATTGTGGAAGCCGTATTCACCCGGGATTACCCGCTGGTCCAGGGCGTCGTCATGATCACGGCGAGTACATGCGTGCTGATCAACCTCCTGGTGGACGTATCGTACTCGCTCTTGAATCCGCGCATCCGCGTCAAGGGATCGGCCAGTGAGTCGTGACGGTGGGAACGGAACGGTGGCGGCTGTGGGAGTGCTGGGCCAGGTGGCCGCACCTACGCCGCCCACACGCCTCCGGCGCGCCTGGCGCCGAGCCATGCGCCGGCCCCCGGCGTTCGTCGGTGCCGTCGTCGTGCTCCTGTTCGTGGGCATGGCGATCGGCGCGCCGTGGATCGCGTCCACCGACCCGCTCCGCACCGACTGGAGCCAGATCCGCAAGCCGCCGACGATCAAGCACCTTTTCGGGACGGACGACCTGGGGCGAGACGTCTACTCGCGCGTGGTCTGGGGGGCGCGGATCTCGATGCAGGCGGGTGTGTTCTCCATCCTCCTCGCCATCGCCTTCGGGGTCCCGACCGGCCTCGTGGCCGGCTATTACCGCGGCGCCATCGACCAGGTGATCATGCGCCTCACCGACGCCTGGCTGTCATTCCCGTTCCTGATCCTGGCCATCGGCCTGGTCACCATCCTGGGAACATCCCTGACGAATGCCACCGTGGCCATCGGTCTGGCCGCCACCCCCACCTACATCCGGTTGACACGGGGTCTGGTACTGTCCACCGCGCAGGAAGACTACGTCCAGAGCGCCCGGGCTCTCGGCGGCGGGGACGCGCGCATGATGATCCGGCACATCTTGCCGAACATCTTCAGCGCCCTCCTCGTCCAGGCCACGGTCTCGATCCCGGCCGCGATCATCGCGGAGGCCATCCTCTCGTTCCTCGGGCTGGGCGTGCAGCCACCCAGTCCGAGCTGGGGCACGATGCTCAACACGGCGCAGCAGTTCCTCGAGACGGCCCCCTGGATGGCCTGGTGGCCCGGGCTCGCCATCTTCTCGCTCGCCCTCTCCTTCAACCTGGCCGGTGACGGATTGCGGGATTTCCTGGACCCCAAGGACTACTGAGCAGATTCGGCGCTCCCCCCGGAGCTTTTTCAGGACGGAACTGACGGAGCTACGTCTCCTCAGCCGGTCGTTAGCTCTTCCGAGTCAGGAGCGGCCCGAGGTGCTGCATCGCCACCTCCACGTCCGCGACGAAGCTTGTCCGCACG
Organism: Methylomirabilales bacterium (SeqCode); assembly: GCA_044451055.1. Lineage (GTDB taxonomy): Bacteria > Methylomirabilota > Methylomirabilia > Methylomirabilales > 2-02-FULL-66-22 > 2-02-FULL-66-22. The sequence continues at coordinate 6,566 of JBIOJT010000079.1, read as the reverse complement.
TTCCCTTCGATGGCTAGCTTGCCCTGGTAGCCTAGCCTGTCGAGAATGGCGATGACTCCGGTGAAATCGAGGGCCCCGAAGCCGGGGAAGTGCCGAGTGTTGTCCGAGAGGTGGAGGGAGGTGAAGCAGGCGCGGTGCGTGCGGAGCGCCTGCTCCATGTTCGCCTCCTCGATGTTCATGTGGAAGGTGTCCGGGAGGATCTGGACGAAGGCGCTGCCGGCGCGGCGGGCGATGTCCCAGGTATCGGCCAAGCTGTGGCCGACTGGCGACTCGTATCGGTTCACCGCTTCGATGAGCAGCGGGGTCTTGAGCCGATCGGCCACCGGCGCCAATGCTCGGACGGCGGCGGCGAGCCGCTCGCGGGCCGCCGGCCCGGCCTCCTGGGGGGCGCCCTTGAGGTACCCGGCGATCACCCCTGCGCCGAACTCGCGCGCGAACTCCAGGAAGTGCGCGGTGCGGCGGATCGCCTCCCTGTGGCGCGCCTCATCCGCTGTCGCCAGCGAGAGCTGGTAGGTCTTGGCCGTAAGGCCGGAGGCGAACATGGAGAGGACCAGGCCAAACTCCGCCAGATAGGCCTTGAGGCAGTCAGGCTCCACGCGCTCCGGATCCTGGATGTTCAGCTCCACCCCGTCGAACCCAAGCCGCTGCAGCGTCTCGAGATTGCGACGGAACTCCGCATCCTTCATGTAGTCTTCCGGCAGCCGCGTCTGGATGGCCAAGAAGTACCGGTAGCGTCCCATCGGAGTAGGTCCTGTAGGCAGCAGGCAGTAGGCAGACGGCCTGCCTACTGCCCCGTGCCTGATGCCCAATGATCCGTCAGAACGGCCAGTGCAGGCTGTAGATGCTGCGCCCGCCGGGTACGAGCGGCCCCTTCAAAACGGCTTCGATCTCTTCCTTGGGCCGGGTTGTGACCTCTTCGGTGGGCGGAAGCTTCCCTGGCGGGAACGTCTTCTTGATGTCGTCGTGCAGCTTGACCATGTAATCCAGGAGCGCGATCACCCCCGGGATGGCCTTCTCGGCCTTGGCCGCGCTGGCCTTGCCCACCACCCCGGGCTTGTAGGCCGCGGTCTCCATGGGGCCGCAGCCCACCTGACCGTACCAGGCGATTGCCCGGTGGAGAAGGTTCCCCGCCTTGTCGATGTGGCCCTCGGGGAGGTAGCCGCGGGGCACCGTGTCCACCACGTCCTCCATGTGCATGTATTCGGGGAACAGGGCCAGCGACCAGGACGTCTCCACCTCATCGGCGTGGATGAACGGCGTTTCGTACACGCCGCCATCCTTCACGGATTTGAAGTGGTCCTGGATGGCGTGGTACCAGTTCAGGTTGATGAAGATGCCCGGGACCTGGAACGTCTTGGCGAACTGGTGGATCGCGGTCGGGATGACGTACTCCTGCCCGTGGCCGTTGAGCAGGATCTGCTTGCGGAAGCCCATGTTCCACAGGCCCGCCATGATGGCCTTGAGCTGCCCGCAGAAGATCTCCTCGGGCACGATGATGGTCCCCGGCATGCCCATGTGGTGATACGGGTGGGAGCCGTACCAGACGGGCTGGGCCACGGTGCAGCCGGTGCGCTGCGCCACGGCCTCGGCCATGCGGGTCACGAGGAAGGTGTCCTCGCCCAGGCAGGCGTGGGGTCCGTGGGCCTCCGTGGAGCCCACGGGGACGATGATGATGTCGTTCTGTTCCAGCCGCTCCGCGACCTGCTTCCAGGTCATGTTCTGGAGGTAGATCTGCGTGGGGGAATCCATGTGGCCGCCCTTCGGCGGTACGGTCCAGGTACCCATGAAGCTCGCCTCCTCTGGAAAGAAAGCCCCTCCCCCGCTGGGCCTCTGGCCCCGCCTGAGGACGGGGAGGCCCGGGGGAGGGGCGAAAACTAGCTCGGTTTTACCATGATCTTCCCGTCCGTGCGGCTGCCCGACCGCTTGATGGCGTCCACCGCCTGATCCAGCGCGTAGCGCGCCGTGATCATCTTCCGGTTGTCGATGGCGCCACTGGCCATCAGCCGGATCACGTTGGGGAAGATCTCGTCGCCGGAATGGCCCTGGGATCCGAAGAACTGCGACCGGCGGACCTGGAACGCCTCCAGGTACATGGGCACGCGCTCCGCCGCCCGGCCGACCTGGACGATCTTGCCGTTGATGGCCAGCGACTTCTCCATCTCTGGAATCGTCAGGGCCGGGGCGCCCGCCGCTTCGAACTGGAACTCGGCCCCCTCGCCGTGGGTGAGATCCATGACCACCTGGGCCGGTGGCGTCCCCTGCTTCGTCAGGGCGACGGGATCGAACACGTGATCGGCGCCCATGAGACTGCAGATCTTGCGCCGCTCCGCCACCGTCTCGAAGGCGATGACCTTGGCCGCGCCGGCCGCCTTCAGCAGGGCCATGGCGGTGAGTCCGATGGGCCCGCCGCCGTACACCACCGCATAGGCCCCGGGCTTGAAGCCACCCGCCCGAATGAAGATGGCGTTGTAGGAGACCGAGGTCGGCTCCACCGTGGCCCCCAGCTCGTACACCGTATTGGGGTCCGGGTACCGCTCCTGCAGCGCATCCAGTTTCCAGCAGTACTTGCTGCCGACGGCGAGGTACTCGGCGAAGGCGCCGTTGATGGTGAAGCCGATCTCTTCCAGGTTGCTGCAGTGGTTGAAGAAGCCGGCACGGCACGGCTTGCACTCGCCGCACCAGATCATCTCTTCGGCCGTCACCATGTCGCCCTCTTTCAGATCATGGACCTCGCTCCCCACCTCCCGCACCACGGCCGAGAACTCGTGCCCCGTGATGCACGGGAACTTGGTCAGGCCGGGATACATCACGTATCCCTGGGAGTCGGTCTCGTAGAAGTGGATGTCCGACCCGCACACCCCGCAGGCCTTGACCTTGAGCAACACGTCCTTGCGTCCGATCTTGGGGGTGGGAACGTCCCGGACGGCGAGACTTGGTGACTTCCAAATGCTGTTGCCGGTAATGGCCTTCCCCGTCTGCTTCTCGAATTCGCTGACGACATACCCTGGCTTCGGCTGCCACTTGGCCTCAAGCATGAGGGCGCGCATACGGATTCTCCTTACCCCCTCCCCCAATGTTGAACGCTGCCGCGATGATTGTGGAGTCTGTCGCTCCTGTCACAAGGCACGGATGAAGCGGGGGAGACAGCTTCGCAGCTCATAATGTGGTTGGACCGGGTAACCCCTGTCAAGGACCTTCTGTGAGAGGAAGAACTTTGTGTTGAGGATGTAACGTTAACGCTAACAAGCCATCCCGCGGAGCGCCCACGAGATTCATCCTGGAGCCGAGCCGGCGTGCGACCGGAGGCCACGCCCATTGACTCCCCCCACGGGTGCCCGCCACCGTTCATCCGAGGTGGCATGGTGATCCGAGCACGGGGCCTGCGGGGCCAAGACTCGGAAGTCTGACGACTCGTCCATGGAGCCTTGCACCGGCCGGGTTGCTCGGCTACCCTAAGACCCCGTGGGACGCGCCCTGATGGGGAGGCGAGCGACGCACCTGCGGGGAGCGCTCGTACACCAATCCCGCACAGCCGGGAGGAGGTCCGGGAAGGATTCATGGGAGGGGGACGCATGATCCGCGTGGCAACGGCGCCGATGAACTGGAATAACGACGATCTTGCCGACCTGCGTCCGAAGATCCCGATCGGCCAGGTCCTGGCGGAGATGGTCGAGGCAGGCTACGAAGGGACGGAATACGGCACGGGTCTTCCCGCCGATCCGAAGGCCCTGCGGGATATGCTGGCGCCCCACAGACTGGCGTTGGCCTCCATGTTCTGCTGGGTCGGCCTCGAGGATCCGGACAGGCAACCAGCCGAGATCGAGCGGGCCCTGGGGGTTGCACGCACGCTCTCGGCCATGGAGGTCCGCGAGTTGATCCTCGGGATCCGCGGCAGCGCCCAGCGTATTGCGCTGGCGGGGCGCGTACCCCGCGACGGGAGTGCCAGCCTGACCGGTACCCAGTGGCGCATCCTGGCGGACGGCATCCATGCCCTCGCCAAGGCCTGCGGGCCGCTGGGTGTTCGATTGGCGGTGCATCCCCATGCGGGCTCCTACGTGGAGACGCGCTCAGAGCTGGAGACGTTGTTCAGCCTCACGGACAGGAAGGCCCTCGGGCTGTGCGTGGACGCGGGCCACCTCGTGTACGGTGGCGCCGATCCGGTGGAGGTGGTGGAGACCTACGGTCCACGGGTATGGTACGTCCACATCAAGGACGTCCATCCCGAGATCCTCGCCCTCTCGACCCAGAACGGTCTCGGCTTCCTGGGCGCCTTGCGTTCATACATCTTCTGCGACCTGGGCCGAGGCTGCGTGGACCTGCGCCGATTCATGGCGGCCCTTCGGCAGGCGAACTACTCGGGCTGGATGGTGATCGAGCAGGATACGTCCCCGAAGTCCCCGCTGGAGACCGCGCTGGCGAATCGGCGCTACCTCAGGGAGACCTTCGGCCTTTAGTGCTCATTTGCCCCCTCACACACAGGAGGTTCCCATGCCCATTGATCCCGCGGTGAAGCGGGACCTGCAGCGGAAGGCGGTGCAGGTCCGGAAGCTCATTCTTCAGGCGGTCAAGAAGGCCGGGGCCGGGCACGTCGGAGGCCCCATGTCCATGGTCGAGATCGCCCTCGCCATGTACTTCAAGATCCTGCGCATTGATCCCAAGAATCCTCAGTGGCCTGATCGGGATCGCTACGTCCTGTCCAAGGGACACTCCTGCATCGCGTTGTACGCCGTGCTCGCCCTCCGGGGTTACTTCCCGATCGAGGAGGTGTTCACCTACGACGCCATCGATTCGCGGATGCAGGGACATCCGGACATGACCAAGACCCCCGGCATCGACATGTCCTCGGGCTCTCTTGGGACCGGGGCCAGTCCGCCCCTCGGCATGGCGCTGGCAGCCCGCCGCCTCGGCAAGGACTTCCACACCTGGGTCCATCTGGGGGACGGCGAGATCCAGGAGGGCCAGGTGTGGGAGATGGCGTTCATCGCCAGCCAGTACAAGGCGGACAACCTGACGGCCATCGTGGATTACAACAAGGTCCAGCAGTTCGGCTTCCCCAAGGACGGGAACGTCCGGCGCCGGGTGAACCCCCTGGTCCAACTCCCGGAGAAGTGGCGGGCCTTCGGCTGGAACGTCGTCGAATGCGACGGCCACGACTTCGATGCGCTGATCCCGGCCTGTGAAGAGGCGAAGAGCACCAAAGGTCGGCCGACCTGCATCATTGCCCACACGGTCAAGGGCAAGGGCGTGTCCTTCATGGAAGGCGACTATAACTGGCACGCCAAGGTGCCGACGGACGAAGAGCTGGCGAAGGCCATGGCCGAGTTGGACGCGGCCCTGCCGACGGCGTGACCATTGGCAACGATTCTTCCGGTGCTTTCGCACCGGCGTGAAAGGACATCCGCTGGTCGACGCTGTCGGGGCGACCGGTGCCTGCAGGCCTGAGCGAGGAGGATTCGAATGGCACAGATGATCGAGATGCGGGCCACCTGGGGTGAGACCATGCTGGAGCTGACCAAGAGCCACCCGAACCTGATGGTCCTGGACGGGGATCTGGGAAACTCCACCATGGCCCAGACGGTTGCCTATAATGCGCCGGATTTCTACATGAATATGGGGATCGCCGAGCAGAACATGATGGGGGTGGCGGCCGGGATGGCGAGCGTGGGGATGATCCCCTGGCTCAGCAGCTTCGCCTGCTTTCTGGCCAACCGCGACCTGGACCAGTTGCGGGTCACCGTAGCCCAGCCGAAACTGAATGTGAAGATGGCCGGCCACTACAGTGGCATCCTGACCGGAAAGACGGGGAAGACGCACATCGACGTGGAGGACATCGCGATCCTTCGGGCCCTTCCCAACATGACCGTCGTGGCGCCGGCGGATTCGGTCGAGTGCCGCCAGGCCGCCATCGCGCTGACGGACATGCCGGGCCCGGCCTACCTTCGCATCACGCGGGATGCCACCCCGGTGATCTTCGGCGAGGACTACCGGTTCGTCCTGGGGAAGGTCGTCACCGTGCGCAAGGGAACGGACCTGACCATCTTCGCCACCGGCGCTCAGACCACGCGGGCCTTGGAGGCGTGCGACCTCCTGGCCAAGGCGGGGATCAGCGCCCACCTCGTCCATGTGCCGACGCTGAAGCCGATCGATGTGAACGGCATCGTGGCGGCCGCCAAGAAGACCGGCCGCGTTCTGACCACCGAAGACCACAACGTCATCGGCGGCCTGGGCGGCGCGGTGGCCGAGGTTCTGGGACAGCACTACCCCGTCCCCATGAAGATCCATGGTCTGCAGGACCGCTTCGGAGAGTCGGGGCCCAACGACGCCATGCTGGAGAAGTATGGCCTGACGCCGAAGCACGTGGCGGCGGCTGCCAAGGCCCTGCTGAAGAAGAACGCCCGGCCGAAGCCAAAGAGGAAGCGCAAGAAGCGCTGATGCTTGCAGATCCGCGGGCGGTCCCGCCGCAGGCGGGATCGCCTCGCGAATCGTCAGTCCTGACTCCCGCCTGTGTCGTGCCTCGCTCTGCTTGACTCCCTCGAACAATGTCGCTGACATCGAGTCCCCTAGCC
>JBIOJT010000078.1:0-15249 GCA_044451055.1 Methylomirabilales bacterium (SeqCode) | reverse complement strand
GCGCCTTCTCGATCTCGGCCCCCTCGCCGCCCACCTCCTTGAACCCGGCCGAGATCACGACCGCCGACCGGATGCCTTTGGCCACGCAGGCCTCCAGCGTGGGGATGCACACCTTGGGCGGGATCACCAAGACCGCCAGCTCCGCCCCGTCCGGAACCTGGGTGAGATCCGGATAGCACTTCAGGCCGCGGATCTCGGTCGCCTTTGGATTCACGGGATAAATGGGACCGGAAAAGCTCCCCTTGACGAGGTTGTCCACGATGCTGAAGCCGACTTTCCCCTCTTCTCGCGAAGCCCCGATCACTACCACGGCATTGGGTTTGAAGAATCCGTCTAGCATACTGTCCTCGCTTGATTGTCAGATATTGCTCGTTCCGAATCCGAACCTGGCAGCCGTGTCAGGTCGGGTCCGGGAGAGTCTCCCTCTTTGGCGGCCACGCTGTCGCCGTTTCCAGCCTGAGCCGCCCTCGCCAGCAGCGCCGCCCACGAGGCATCCACCGACGATTGGATAGCTGCGATCCCGTCGGCGGTCAGGTGCTGAAAACGTCCCTGGGCTTCCAGGTATCGGGAGACCGGTGCCCGGTCCCGTGGGACCATCGTGATGCGTACCCGGGCGCCGTCCTCTATCTCCACCAGGGGGAAGATCCGCGTCTCCACCGCCAGACGCGCCAGGTGGAGAGTCTGCTCCGGCAGGATCCGCCATCCCGGCGGACAGGGGGCCAGGATGTGAAGGAACCGGGTCCCTTCGAAGGCGCGCGCCCGCCGGACCTTGGCGATCAGATCCTCGGGGTACCCTACCGTGGCCGTGGCCGCGTACGGGATGCGGTGAGCGGCCATGATATCGAGGATGGCCTTCTTGGGGCGGCGCTTCACCCGCGGCATCGGCGTCGTGGTGGTCCAGGTCCCCATCGGGGTCGCCGAACTCCGCTGGATGCCGGTATTCATGTACGCCTCGTTGTCGTAGCAGACGTACAGCAGATCGTCCCCGCGCTCGGCCGCCCCGGAGAGCGCCTGCAGGCCAATGTCGAAGGTTCCCCCATCGCCCGCCCAGGTGACCACCGTGGCCCGGATGCCCCGGACCGCGAAAGCCGCGCTGACCCCTGCGGCCGTGGATGCGCCAGCCGCGAAGGCGGTGTGCAGGAACGGGACCCGCACGGCCGAGGCATGCCACGGGCCATTGATGACGGACCAGCAACACGCCGGCACCACGAGGGCCGCTTCCGGCCCGAGGCCCTTGAGGAGCAGACGCATGGCCAGCGCTCCGCCGCAGCCCTGGCAGGCCAGGTGGCCCGGGCTCATGTATTCTTCTCGAGGAATCTCCGTTACGCGCCCAGGGTTGTTCATTGTACATCACACCCGCCAAATTCGGAATTGGAGCTTGGCGGCCTTCGTCAGGTTCGCAGACCGAGCCACCGGATGCCGACGCCCGGGACTTTCTCCGCCTCGACCTCCCGGCACGCGGAGGTGAGCGCGGCCGGCGTTACATCCCGACCGCCGATGCCCGCGATGTAGCTCCAGATCCCCGGAGACAGGTCGCGCGCGGCCAGGGCCGCCCGCAACTCTGCCGCCAGGATGCCCCCACTGCCGAGAGAGAGGTTCCGGTCCAGGACGACCAGCTTGCGCGCTCCACCCACGCGCGTGGCGGCTTCCCCGCCAGGAAATGGCCGAAAGACTCGCACCCGGAGTATCCCTGCGGCAATCCCCGCGTCGCGCAACTCGTCCACGGCCGTCTCCGCCGTAGTGGCAATTGTCCCCATGGTCACGAGGAGGATCTCGGCATCTTCGGCGCGATAGCCCTCCACCAGCCCATAGCCTCGCCCCGTGAGCGCGCGGTATTCCTCGCCGGCCTTCGGGATCAGGTTGAGCGCCTCGTCCATGGCCGCCTGGGCTGCATGCCGGATCTCCATGAAGACGTCGGAACCCGCCAAGCCCCCGAAGGCCTGAGGCGCCGCCGGATCCAGGCGGAGCGCCGGCTGGTACGGCGGCAGGAACCCATCCACCAGGGCCTGGTCCGGGACGTCCACGGGCTCCGAGGTGTGGGAGAGGAAGAAGGCATCCAAGCACAGCATGGTCGGCAGCCCCACCTGCTCTGACACCCTGTAAGCCAGAAGGATCGAGTCCAGCACCTCCTGATTGGATTGGCAATAGATCTGCATCCACCCCGTGTCGCGCTGGGAGAGACTATCGGTCTGATCGGCGTAGATCGTCCAGGGAGGCGCCAGGGCGCGGTTCACGTTGACCAGGACGATGGGCAACCGTCCTGCTCCCGCCCAGTGGAGCAGCTCGTGCATCAAGGCCAATCCCTGGGAGGATGTGGCGGTGAACGCCCGTGCGCCTGCCTGGCTTGCCCCAAGGCATGCGGCCATGGCCGAGTGCTCCGACTCCACCTCGAGGAATCGGGCCTGGAGGCGCCCCTCGGCACAGAACTCGGCCAGCTTCTCCACAATCTGGGTCTGCGGGGTGATGGGGTAAGCCGACACCACCTGGACCCGGGCCAACAAGGCCCCGTACGAGGCGGCGTGATTTCCTTCCAGGACGAGTTTCATGTTCGTCGGTGACAATCGCTCCGGGCCTGCTTCGGCCTTTCCGGGGCTCACGCGCCAGCGACCGCGCCGAAGGCACGGCTGGCGACCTCCTCCACGGCGATCGCCCCCCGCGGGCACTCCGCGACGCAGAGAAGGCACCCTTTGCAGTGGTCCAAGTCCACACGATACTCCGTGCCCTCGACCATGACGGCGACGTCCGGGCAGGCCAGCCAGCACCGGTCGCATTGCGTGCACGCACCGCACGAGAGGCAGCGGCGCGCTTCTGCCACGGCTGTCCGGTCGGAGAGACCCTCCACCACCTCGCAGAAATCCCCCAGGCGAGAGGCCGCGTCACGCGGGGTCGGGCGGACACGCGAGACCATCTCGAACCAGGGAAGGTGCATGGCCTCGAGCGAGACCGCGTTTCGGGGCGCCGGATGAAGCGGCGGCTCCCGCAGCGTGAGCCAGCGATCAATCCAGGTCGCGCCCATCCGTCCGGAGCCGATGGCGTCCGCCACCGTGCGCCGCGTTCCGGCCACATCACCCCCCAGGAACACGGGTGGATGCCCCGAGGCATCCCAGAGGGCTCCCGGCGGAAACGTCCTGGGCAGCACGGCCGCGTTGACGTCCTCACCCACGGCGGAAACGATGCCGTCCGCCTCGACAGTCGTCAGCGCCCCTGGAACCGGCTCGGGCCGCGGGCGGCCCGAGGCATCGCGAGATCCCAGCCGCATGACCTGACACGTGAGCCGGAGGCCTCCCCCGACCCGCTCGATCGCCACGGGGGCCTCTAGGAAGCGGAACTGTACGCCCTCGACTTCGGCCTCGGCCACCTCGTCGGCGAATGCCGGCATCTCGGCCAGGCTGCGTCGATAGATGACGGTGACCTGGCTGCCTAGGCGCCGGGCGCTCCGGGCCACGTCCATGGCGGTGTTGCCACCGCCGATAACCGCCAGGCGCCCGCCGACGGTGACCCGTTCGCCTCCGTTCAACGCGGCCAAGAGCGCCAGCCCGGACCGCACCACCTCCGGCTGCGCCCCGTGAAGCTCAAGTCCCCGCTCTTGTCCCGCCCCGGTGGCGAGATACACCCCCGCATAGCTGGACAGATCATCCCACGAGAACTCCTTGCCGAGGCGAACGCCCAGCTTGAACCTGACCCCGGCCGCCTCCACCCGCGCCACCTCGCGATCCAGAACGGCTCGAGGGAGACGGAAGGCGGGAATCCCGGAACGCAGCACGCCGCCCGCTTGACTCCCGGCGTCGAAGACGGTGGGCGCATACCCGAGCCGCCTCAGGTGGTAGGCGCAGCTCAACCCTGCGGGCCCCGCCCCGATGATGGCGATTTCACCGCGTGGCCCCTTCGGCGGAGATGGCAGCGGCGTTGCGTTGCCGTCGTCGGCCAAGAATCGCTCCAGATCCCGGATGGCTACCGCCCCATCTAGCGCCGTCCGGTGACACGCCCCCTCGCAGAATTGAGGGCACACCCGCCCGGTGATACCAGGCAGGGGATTCACCTGGAGGAGCAAGGTCAGGGCCGCGTCCACCTCGCCCTCCGCGAGACGCTGCCAGACCCGTGGGCTGGCCGCCCCGATGGGACAGGCGGCGGTGCAGGGCGCGATCCCCTCCCGGTGGACCGGACTCACATTGCGCCACAGGCCCGTCCGGTTGAAGGCCATGCTGCGCACGGAGACCACCTGGCCTCCCGGATGAAGATCTGCCTTCGGCAGGAGCTTCGACCCAGACGGAGGCGCGGGCATCCGCCCGCGGGCCCGCCCGGTTCGCGTGCGGGTGAAGGCCTCGGCCGCGGCGGCGGCATTCTGCGCCGCCTTCGCCGGCACGGCGCCCGCGATGGCGGCGCGCAGCGCGGGCAGCGAGACGCTCCCGGTGGCCCGTGCGAAGGCGCCCAGGATGGCGGAGTTCACGATGGGGGCGCTGGCCGACCCTAGACCGTGCCGGAGGGCGATCCCACTGGCGTCTACCGCGGCCACCCGGAAAGCGAGCGGAATGGGCAGAGAGGTCGGATCCAGGTCCGTGTTGACCACGACCCAGCCTTCCGGCGCGAGGCCCGTCAGTGTGGCGGGATCACCCAGGAGGGTGGGATCCAGGACGATCAGTGCATCGGGCCTCTCCACCTGGCAGCGCAGGCGGATGGGTTTGAGGTCGGCCCGCACGAACGCGGCCACGGGGGCTCCTCGCCGCTCCACGCCGAAGGCGGGGAACGCCTGGACGTCCCATCCCTCGCGGAAGAGCGCCTCGGCCAGGACCTTGGAGGCGATGACCCCACCTTGACCGCCGCGGCCGTGGATCCGAATCTCAAGCATGTCTAGCCTTCTGCTCCGTACACACCGCGCCCCCCGAACGGAGAATCCGTCGTACCCCACGTCGGGGGGCCCCTGGAACACTGTCGTCAGGTTGTCGCTGACAGGACCGTGTGACCGTCGGCCTCCAGTTGCGTCACCAGCGGATCCACCTGGACCCCTTCCAGGCGGAAGATGAGGACCTTCGTCTGCTCCCCGTGGTAAGCGGCCGTAGCGGTGACGACACTGACGATATCGCCCCCCTGCTCCTGGATGATCCGGCAGACTTCCAGGAAGGCGCCGGGCCGGTCCTCCAGGACCAGTTCCAGCCGTGTCTGCTCCTGCTGGATGCCCATCACCTCCACGAACGCCCGGAGGATATCCGTCTCGGTGATGATCCCGACGAGGATCCTTTCCTTGAGAACGGGGAGGCCGCCGATCTTGTGCGTGAGCATCAGGCGCGCTGCCTCCTCGATCGGCGTCTCAGGCGTCACCGTGTACACCTTCTTGGTCATGATCTCGCCAATTCTGACCCTTTCCAGCAGGAAGTGCAATTCGTGGATCTCCAGGCTGGTGGCCGGTGAGGGCGAGGTTTGGCGAATGTCCCGGTCGGTGACGATGCCGACCAGTTGGCCGCCCTCCACCACCGGCAAGTGCCGAATCCCCTTCTGACGGATGAGGGTCATGGCGTGCCGGAAGGAGTCGTCGGGAGTCACCGTGACAGGATCGCTCTTCATCCGTTTCTCGACCAGCATCGGGTTCCTCCTCGGCCCGGCCCGCCGCCGGGCTAGGTTGCCTAGGCCGCAGCGCGAATACTGACAACCGGGCAGGGCGCCGTGCGCACGACCCGCTCGGCCGTGCTGCCCATGATCAGGCGATCCAACCCGGTCAATCCCTGTGTCCCCATGACGATCAGATCCGCGTGATGCTCTTGAGCGTAGCGGACGATCTGCCGGTAGGGCGGCCCTGCAACTACCATGGTCTTGGCCCGCGGCAGGAAGCGAAGCCTACGCCGCACCCGGCGCTGCAACACCCGCTCTGCCTCGCGGATCATCTCCTCCCGCAGCTGCTCCAGAGGAGGGTGGGGGATGTGAGAGCAGGTGATGTCCAAGGGATCATAGACGACGTGCAGCACCGTGAGGTCGGCGTGGAACCGCTGGGCCAGATCCCCCGCACACTCCATGGCCCCGTCGGATTGGGTGGAGAAATCCACCGGGCAGAGGATGTGCCGAAAGGTGGGGGCGCGGAGGTCTGCGGGACGCTCCCGGACCACCGCCGTCACGCCTCTCGCCGCATCGCCGGCGTGCGATGGCGCTGGGGCCATGGCGCGCAGCAGGAGGACTGGCACCGGGGAGGCTCGCAGGACCGCCTCGGCCACGCTCCCCAGCACCAACCGCAGGATCCCGGTGCGCCCATGGGTGGACATGGCGATGAGGTCGACGCGTCTTACCTGGGCGTGATCCAGGATCTCCTCGGCGGCGTGCCCGTACCGCACGGCGCGAGTCACCGTGATGCCCTGGGGTGCAAGCCGTCGCTCCACCTCGGCGAGGTACCCCTCCGCCTCCTCCACGGCGTAGACCTGCGCGTCCGTCGCATCCACCCCGGGGAGCGTGTGGGCCAGGGCCACCCGCAGCAGCATGAGCTCCGCGTCGTGGAGAGTGGCCAGCTCGGCCACCTCCGGCAGGATCCCCTCCGCCAGTGGAGAACCATCTAGGGGGACCAGGATCCGGGCAAACATCCGCAGCCCTCCCACACCAAGCAGCTACGGCATGTGAACCTTCAGGGACGGGTGCTTGATGGTCAGCACCGGACACGGTGCCTTGCGCACGACTTTCTCGGCCACGCTGCCGAGAAGCACATGGGCCAGGCCGGTCCGACCATGGGTGGCCATCACGATGAGATCGATGTCGTACTTGGTGGCATAATCGATGATCTCGCGATAGTCCACTCCCACCCGCACCTCGCGACGGAAGATCAACCCCCGGGACTTGGCTGCCTCGACCTGCCGATCCATGGAGGCACCTGCCTCAGCCGTCAGGGCTTGCACCGTCCGCTCGGGGTCGAAGTCGACCGCATAGGCCTCCGTCAGGCGCGGGGGCGGCGTGACCACGTGGACCAGGTGCACCTCGGCTCCGAACTCTTGCGCGAATGTCAGCGCATAGGGCCAGGCATACTCCGCTGGCTCGGAGAAATCGGTGGGAAAGAGGATTCGTCGAATCGACAGCATGACACTCCCCCCGGCGCCGAGAGACCCTCGCTCCTCAGACAGCCTGGCCGGCGGCGCGTCCAGCCAGTGCGGTGTGGATGGCGCCGATCAGTTCCCCCAGCTTCAGTGGCTTGCTGATGAACGCCGCCGCGCCAAGTTCCAGCGCTCGGCTGTAGCTTCCCCAGTCCCCGAAGGCGGTGATGATGATCACGGGCAGCGTGGGATGGGTCTCGCGGATGCCTTGCAGCAGTTCCAGCCCGCCGTTATCCGGCATCAACATGTCAGTGACGACGAGATCGAAGGCAATCCGGGAGAGCGAGGCCGAGGCCTCATCACCATCCGCCGCCACGGAAACTCGATAGCCTTCTTTTTCCAGGACCTTCCGCAGCAGGTCCCGCATCCCAGGATCATCTTCGACGATCAGCAAGTGCGTGCTCATTGTCTCCATGCCCCCGCGTGACGTCCTTCACAGTGCTAGAGGAAAATTCTAACTTCACGAATTTGCAAGGCCAGTGCCACGACGCTGCCAGCCCCCCACATCTGGACAACATCTCCTGTGTTTCTTTCGCCAGCCTGAAGCGCGCAGAAATGACAGGTTTCATGGCCAGGAGACATGCCAGACGTCGCCGTGTGTGCCCTGCAATTGCGACTTCCACGGTCCCACATTTCGGGCTGTCTCAGTCCTGTGAAAACCTGAGACCCTTTGTCTCAGCAATTTCGACCGAGCCGTGAATTCCTTCTGAATCGCAAAGACGCCAAGAGAGTCCCAGATTTCAATCCATGAGCCATGAGGATGAGACACGCGGAGAGCCATGTAGACAGATGCTGATCCTGAACATCTCTCGGTACCGCGGAGGCTGGGCGCTCCGTCGCGGCTTTGACGATCCTGGCGGTGGAATGTTCTCTTGGATGAACGAGGAGAGGGTGATTTTCGCAGCAGGTAGGAATGGGAGAGCTTGACGTCCCGCCCGTGGGCAGAGCCACACGGCAGGCCGAGGAGCGCCCGGCCAAATAAGGGCCTAGCTTGGAAAGGCAGGGCCCAATCGGGTCGGACAGAAATCAAGCGCCACGGAGACGATTCGTCCTCACCGTCGGAGGCAATGCACGTGAGGAGGTCAAGCAGCCTTGGATGAGGCCGCTAGCGCAAACCCCGCCTCCAAGGCACGACGGTTCAGTTCCTCTGTGCCCTTCGGCACGCGAGCTAGGACCGCCCGCTCGATCGCCTCGCGGGAAACGACCTTGGACAGGCCAGCAATGACCCCCAGGGATACGATGTTGGCGACCATGGCCTTGCCCACCGTGTCTTTCGCGGTGTCGATGATCGGAAGACGATGAACCGCGAACTCCCCGTTCGGCACCTTCCCAACCTTGGTCGAGTCCACCACCAGGATCCCCGACGGCTTCAGGTCGTGCCCGTACTTGTCCGCGGCCGCCTGCGTCAAGGCAAGGAGCAGATCCACCGACATGGCCTTGGGGTAATCAATCTCCTCCTCGTCACTGATGATGACCTCAGCCTTACTCGCGCCGCCCCGCGACTCCGGCCCGTACACCTGGGTCTGGGTCGCGTTCTTGTCGTCGTAGATGGCGGCAGCCTCGGCCAGGATCACGCCCGCCAGGACGATCCCCTGCCCGCCCTCACCACTCAAGCGAATCTCGTAGCGGTAACTCATGGGATGCCTCTCCATCCGAGGAGGAAAGCGATGACTAGGCCACAACGCCCGCCTTGGCCTGCACACGCGCGATGTGCTGCTCGTATCCTGCCACGTATTCGGGACGGTCGGCCTGATAGAGAAGGCCGGTGATGATCTTTTCCTGAAGCTGCTCGGGCGTCATCCGCTCTGCCGCCTTGATGTTTACCGTGTTGTCCTTTTCCCACTCCAAGAGTTCCACCAGGCTGATCTTGTTGGGGCGGCCGTAGTAGGTGTTGCAGTTCTCCAGGACCTCGATCAGGGCATAGCCCTTGTGCTTGATCCCCCCCTCGATCAGGCGATCCAGCTGCTGGCTATGGTAGGACGTCCCCCGGGCCACATAGGTGGCGCCAGCGGCGATGGCCAGCTTGCAGGCATCGAAGGGCGGATCAATACTCCCGTGTCGGGCCGTGCTGGCGATCTTCCCGGTCGGTGTGGTGGGCGCCAACTGGCCGCCCGTCATCCCGTAGGTCGCATTGTTGAACAGGAGCACGGTCAGGTCGATATTCCTTCGCGCGGCGTGGATGAAGTGGTTGCCGCCGATCGCCAAGGCATCACCATCCCCCGTGATCACGATCACGGTGAGGGATGGTTTGGCCAGCTTGACCCCCGTGGCGAACGCGAGCGGCCGTCCGTGCGTGGTGTGCAGGGTGTTGAAGTCCACGTACCCGGTGAGCCGACTGGAGCAGCCGATGCCTGAGACCATGCAGATCTCGTCTTTCTGCAGACCCACCCGATCAATGGCCCGGAGAAGGCTCTTCATCACGATCCCGTCTCCGCACCCCGGGCACCAGATATGCGGGAACATCTCCAGACGCAGGTACTTTTCGTAGTCGAACACGCGTCTCCCTCCTCAATTGCCTCAGGCCTTGGCGAGTTCCTCGATCTTCGCCAGGATGTCGCCCGGCGGGATCGGCTCCCCCGTCACCCGGTTGACCCGATGCACGGGGCACCGGCCCGCCACCACCCGCTCGACCTCGAGGACGAGCTGCCCCAGATTCATCTCGGGGACGATGATGTGCTTCACCCGATCGGCAAGACCACGCACCGCGTTCTCGGGGAAGGGCCAGAGAGTCACGGGCCGAAGGAGTCCCACGCTGATCCCCCGGGCGCGCGCCATGCGAATGGCAGCCTTGGCCGAGCGCGCCGACGAGCCGTAGGCCACGACGCCCACGGCGGCATCCAGGAGACCGACCTCCTCGTACTTCTGGATCTCGGCCATCCCCAGCTCGATCTTCCGCATCAGCCGCCGGATGGAGGCGTCCACGATTTCCGGGGTGTCCTTGGGCAGCCCGCGGGCGTCATGGTAGAGCCCTGTGACGTGATAGCGGTATCCCGTGCCGAAGTCCGCCATGGGGGGCACGCCCGTGGCCGTGTCGCCGAAGGGGAGATACTGCTCCGGGGGAACCGTGGGGCGCGGACGCTGCCAGAGGACTATCTGCGACTGATCGGGAACGACCAGTCGCTCTCGCATGTGGGCGATGATCTCGTCGATGAGGAGGCTCACCGGGATCCGATACCGCTCCGAGATGTTGAAGGCACGGATGGTCTCCTCGTAGACCTCGCCCACCGACGCCGGCGCCAGGGCGACGGCCGGATGGTCGCCATGGGTCCCCCAGCGGGCCTGCATCACGTCCGATTGCGCTGGGGAGGTGGGCAGTCCGGTGCTAGGCCCGCCCCGCATCACGTCCACGATCACGCACGGAATCTCCGCCATGACGGCGTACCCAATGTTCTCCTGCTTCAGCGAATAACCGGGCCCGCTGGTGGCGGTCATCACCTTGGCCCCCGTCATGGCCGCGCCGAGGATGGCTCCCATGGCGGCGATCTCGTCCTCCATCTGGATGAATTTTCCGCCCACTCGAGGGAGCAGCACCGACAGGTGCTCGGCAATCTCCGATGAGGGAGAAATGGGATAGCCGGCGAAGAACCGACAGCCCGCCACGATGGCGGCGTCAGCACACGCCTCGTTCCCCTGAAGCAGCTTGACCTGACGCCCCTTCATCTGTTTGCTCACGCCCGTACCCCTCGCCAGTGACTCGGGCTCGCCCTTCCCGCAAGAATCCGAGACGCTGCAGCCCGACTCCCGGCTGGTGTCTGCACCGGTCTACCCCTTGGACTTTCCCGGTTCTCCGTAGACAACGATGGCAAAGTCGGGACAGAGCTGTTCGCACCGCAGGCACTTGGTGCAGGCCTCCAGAGCCTTGACCTCCACCTTGTCCATACGATTCATTGCCAGGACATCCTTCGGGCAGAATTCCACGCAAATGGTGCACCCTTTACACCAGGCGTCGTTGATCTGGATGGTCACGGCCGTGCTCACGTACGTCTTGGTCGCCGCCCGTGCCGCCTCCAACACCTCTTCGCGCGTGCGTAACTTGGTCATGGTGGCCATTAGTGGTCTTCCCTCCCCTCCACACGAACCTCCCTGCCATCCAGACAACCCACGGTTGCCGACCGTTCCAACAGGGGCTGCAGCACACGCGCCTCCAAGAACACATGCTGGATCAGTCGGCCGATGAACATCTCCGCCTCTCGAAGCCACTCAGGCGTGGGTCGTGTGGCTGCCAAATCACCCAGCCGGGCAGAAAGGGCTGCATGTTCCGCAAGGCAGAACCCGACGGGGCCATCCGCCGCAGGCCCTCGCGCGACGAGGTGGGGGAAGAGATGCTCCTCCGCCTCTTCCACGTGCCGGGTCCACTCCGACGCGAGGTCAGCCAATCCCCCGGTGGAACCGGTCAGGCGCACCGCCCTCCCGGTGGCAGCCAGGGCATTGAGCAGCGACTGCGCGTTCGTGGAAAGATCCAGACCTGAATCCATGACCTGCCTCAGCTAGTCAGAGAGCCATCTCGCGCCGCGGCACGAGCGTCCGCGTCCGCCGTCGAAGCGTTACAATTCCTCCCAGGAGGCGACGCCGTCCAACATCTCGCGGTGGCCTCGCATTATCTCGGTCCGCTTGGATGGCTCGATTGAGAGCTTGTCGCCTTCGCGTTCCACCTCCCGGGCCTGAGAAAGAGTTGAAAGCCCAGGCGGTTGCCCCCTGCCCCAGCGAACACAAATCGGGGGCAATATTGACGTGAGCAATGGATGTGCCACGGGAGGGGGCACGCTCCTCGAAAAAGGAGGGAAGGCTTCTCGATCTATCTCGTTGAATCCCAAGTCATTTCTGAGTGCGAGAAATGACTCAGCCGACCGCCATACCTAAACAGGACCAAGCTTGTGGACGGATCGCGTGCGTTTCCAAACTGTCGTCTGTAGGATATGGCGCACCGTGCCCAAGAGATCAGTATTCGGGGTCAGATCAGTCGGAGTTCGGCCCTTCCGTCGGTCACCGGCGCGGCGACCGCGCACAAAAGCTTCCCGTATACGAACCTTTTTGGGGCAGCCTGGATCAAACATGAAGGAGACCGATGGGGCCTCTTCCAGCGCGATGCCCATGCACGAACGGGCCGGCGCGGAGAGGGCACGAAACGAAAAGGAAGGACAACCGATGCCACTCTACGAGTACGAATGCCAGCACTGCGGCCAGGTCTTCGAGGTCTTCACCCAGCGTCGTGAGCCGGCGACGCAGCCGAGTTGCCCCGCGTGCGGGAAGGCGGGCGCGGAGCGCGTCCTGTCCTCGTTCTCGGGCAAGGTGAGCGATGCCGGCGGGTGCGGGACCGGTTCGGGTCTTGGCTGAGGCTTCTAGTCACGGGGCCGGCGGCCCCGTCGCCGTTGGGGTTCTGTTACTGACCGGAATGTTCTTGCTCGAAAGGAAGGGTTTCACCCATGCATTCGAAGGCAACTACCACGATTGCGCCCATTGAAGTGACCGACACGACTTTCGTCCAGGAGGTCCTACAGTCTCCACAACCCGTCCTGCTGGACTGCTGGGCGCCGTGGTGCGGGCCATGCCGGATGATGGCCCCGGTGATGGAGGAGTTGGCGACGACCCTGGCGGGAACCGTGAAGGTGGTCAAGCTGAACGTGGACGAGAGCCCCGCGGCGGCCTCACGGCTGGGCATCCAGAGCATCCTCACCCTGCTGTTGTTCCGCAACGGGGAGGTCGTAGATGCCATGATCGGCGCCGCCCCGCGCGCCAAGATCGAGGCCGCGGTCCGTCGCCGGCTTCGCGATCAGTAAGGTGATCTCCAGGTTCACGTTGTTCTGGCGGGCGAAATCCGCCGCGATCTTCTGCATGCCCGCGTCTTCTTCCTTGTACTAGCCCTTGTTCCACCAGACGACGAGCTTCGGCTTCTCCCCCGCGCCCGCCACCCCGGCCAGGCCCGGCCCGATGAGGGCCAGCCCGACGCACAGGGCCAGGATCCAGGGGGCGCGCCAGAGCCACAGGCCACGTGTAGCCGTCGCGTCTCCTCCTCTTTCCAGCGGGTTACTTCGGCTAACAGCCTGCAGTTCAGGACGCAGCATTCCTGCTTCGTTACGCTCCCGCTGGACCCTGCGAAATGCCGCACCATCGCAGGACGGTGACGGCCAGGATCTTGGCCGCGCCGACCACCTCATCAACGGCCACGTGCTCATTCGAGCTATGCGCGATGGTGCAGTTACCCGGCCCGAAAACCAGACTGGGAATGCCTGCATGCCTATTGAGATATGGAAGATCACACCCCGCCGGGAATCCCGCGACGGTGGGCGGCCGCTCCATCACATCGGCGAAGGACCCGCTCATCAACTGGACGAGAGGATGGTCCGTCGGGATCTGTGCCCCTTCCTTGTTGAGGGCGAGCCACTCGACCCTCGGCGCGTGTTCCCGGAGCCACGGATCTCCGGATGCCACCCGCGCCACGCACCCTTCCAGATCGCGCCTGGCTTCCCCGTACGGCTCCTCGGGACCATAGCTCATCAGGCCCTCGAAGACGCACGTCTCGGGGACCTTCGAAGGAATCCTGTCGGCGGAAATCTTCCCGACGACGACGGGTGCGAAAACGGGATATCGCTCAAACAGCGTCGTCCTCAGCCGCTCCTGACGGGCGCGCTCCAGATCTTTTGATGCCATGAGAACGGGGAGCGCTTTCTCAAGGGCGCTGACCCCCTCGTACGACCGGACGGGATGCGCGCCCTTGCCCGGGACAGTCACTCGAAATGCCTGCCCTCCTCTCGATGCGGGACAGATATCCAGATCCGAGGGCTCAAAGACGATGGCAGCGTCGGCCCGATAGCCCCTCTGGATCGTCGCGAGGGTGCCGCCCCCACCCCACTCCTCGTCGACGACACTCTCAAGAATCACGTCTCCGGCCAGAGAGATCCCCAGGCTGCGGAAACATCGGGCCACGAAGATGAGGGCTGCCAGGCCGGCCTTGTCGTCGCTCGAGCCTCGCCCGTACACTCGTCCATCGGCAACGGCACCGGACCAGGGGTCGTATTTCCAGGCCTCCGCAGGGCCCGGATCCACCACGTCCACGTGGGCGTTCAGGATGAGAGACCGCCCTCCGCCGCGCCCCTTCACGACCCCGGCCACATTGGGCCGCCCCCTGAAATCGGTCCCGCGGAGGAAATAGGCCGGGTGCTGTTCCAGCCACACGGCATCCGGCTCCCAGACATCGACGGAGTCACAGCATCCTTTCATCCACTCCGCCACCACCTCCTGGCAGGCGCCCTCTGACCCGACAACGCTCGGCACGGAGACCAGGCGCTGCAGTTGCATCAGCAGCTTGTCCTTGCGCTGCTCGATCCATCGAAGCACCGATCGCTCTACCTGATCCATGCGCATTCTCACTCAGGGAAGGGGGCTCTGCGGCGTCATTCGCGGCCCAGCTCCCGCGATGCCTCGTCAATGGCCTCCCCGAGGGCAGAGAGGCCGTCCATAACGGCGTCCCTGGTGATCGTCAGGGGAGGGGAGATCTTGACCGTGGCACCGCCAAATCCTACGGGGGCAAACATGAGCAGCCCCTTTTGGAATGCCTTTTCCACGACCGCGAAGGCGAGGTCCCCATCGGGATCCTTACTGCCTCGCTTCACCATGTGCAGCCCGGCCACCAAACCCCGACCCTGGACAGCGCCGATGATCTGGGGATGTCGCTTTCGGATTTGTTCCAGGCCATTCAGGAGGACCTCGCCCATGGCTTTGGCGTTTTCGACCAGCCCGCCCTCGACGATCTTCCTGAGGCTAGCCAACGCGGCGGCCACGCAGACGGGATTCCCCGTGTGGGTGCTCGTCATCTCGGCCGGGCCATAGAGATCCATCACGTCGGGTCGCCCGATCACCGCGGAGAGGGGCAGGGAACTGGAGATGCCCTTGCCACAACAGATCAAATCGGGGACGACCCCATAGTGCTCGAATCCGAAGAGCGTCCCCGTCCGGCCGAAGCCGGCCTGGATCTCGTCGAACATCAGCAGGACGTTGTGCTGCCTGCACCAGCGAGCCAATTCCTGGATGTAGGTTTTGGGCGCGAAGCTGCCGCTCCCTCCTTGATACGTCTCCAAAATGACCCCTGCCACCTGGCCTGGGCGGACCCCCTTGTCCTCGAGGGTCTTCACGAACAAATCGAAGCCAGTGTCCTCGGTTCGGAAGCCATCTGGAAACGGCACTTGATGCG
>JBIOJT010000077.1:0-15252 GCA_044451055.1 Methylomirabilales bacterium (SeqCode) | reverse complement strand
TCTCGCCCGTGGCGAAGAAACTGACGCAAGAGCATGGGATTGACATCGCCACGCTCACCGGCACCGGTCCCGAGGGGCGCATCGTCCGCGAAGATGTGGAGCGGGCGATCGCCGCACGCGGGGCCGCCCCCGCTGCGGCTCCCGTTACAGCCGTGCCGGAGGTGATCCCGCTTGCGGGAATCCGCAAGGTGATCTTCGACCGGATGGGGCAGTCAGCGCGCGAGGTCGCGCGCGTCACCCTGTTCGCCGACGCCGACATGACCGAGGTCGTCAGGCTTCGCCAGGCGAAGGGCGCCGAGTGGGAGCGGTGCTTCGGGATCAAACCATCGTACAGCGACCTCATTCACCTAGCCGTCGCGAAAGCGCTCCGGGAGGAGCCTCGGATCAACTGTCGGCTGGACGGGCAGGGGGTGCGCGTCCGCAAGGAGGTGAACCTCGCCTTCGCGGTGGACCTCGGGGAGGGGCTCGTCGCCGCCGTCATCCGGGACGCCGACAGGAAATCCCTGGGTGATCTGGCCAAGGCGGCGAGGGACCTTGCCGAGCGGGCCCGCTCGGGCAGGCTGACGCCGGATGACATGGCGGACGGGACATTCACCGTGACGAACCTCGGCGGACTCGGGGTGGAATACTTCACGCCCATCATCAACCCGCCACAGGCCGGGATCCTCGGCGTCGGAAAGATCCTGGAGAAGCCCGTCGTGCTGGGCGGCGGGATTCACATCCGCTCCAGGATGACCCTTTCCCTGGTCTTCGACCATCGGTTGATCGATGGAGCCCCGGCGGCAAAGTTCCTGGCGAAGGTGAAGGAGTTGCTGGAACAGCCGGCGTGGGTCGGCTGAGGGGGCGATTGCAGCGATGGGAACGGTGACGGTCCAGCCGCGCGCGGGAACGGCGTGGCAGGTCCTGAATCTGGGCCTCGAGCCATTCGCGGTGACGCTCCACCGGCAGGAGGGGTTGGTCCGCCAGCGCCTGCAGGGGATCGTTCCAGACACCCTGATCCTGCTGGAGCACCCGCCCGTCGTGACCCTGGGGCGGGCCAAGCCGCGCGGGAACCTGCTGCTCGACCCGCCAGCGCTCTCGGCGCGCGGGATCGAGTTCTTCGAAATCACGCGGGGCGGCGATGCCACCTACCACGCACCGGGCCAGCTCGTGGGCTACCCGATCTTCGATCTACGCCAGCACGGGCGGGACGTGCTGCGGTTCTGCCGGGGGATCGAGGCGGCCCTGATCGCCACGCTGGCGATGTTCGGGATCGGGGCCGAGGCGGTCCCCGGAAAAGCGGGCGTGTGGGTGCGCGGAAGGAAGATCGCCTCGCTGGGGATCTCGGTTCGCCGCTGGGTCACGTTTCATGGGTTTGCCCTGAACGTCAGCACCGATCTCGCCGGCTTCCAGGTGATCCGGCCGTGCGGGGAGGATCCGGGGGTCATGACGTCCATGGCCGTCCTCCTGCAGCGGCCGGTGTCCATGGACGAGGTGCGACGCGTCCTGGCGGTTCAGTTCGCCGAGACGTTTTCCCTCACGGAGGCTTCTGCCCATATTGGGGCAATAGGATGACAGGAGGCGCCTGATGAATTTCCCACGGATGTATCGAGTGAAGCAGCGGTTCGAAGGTCCGACGCTCCACAACATCCCATCGGCGGTTCGCGAGACCATTGCCAGCCTGCACCTCGCCGACAGGGTGAAACCGGGCCAGACGGTGGCCGTCACCGCGGGCAGCCGGGGGATCGCCAACATTGACCGGATCACCCGGGCCGTGGTGGACGAGCTCAAGGCCCTGGGCCTCAAGCCCTTCATCGTGCCGACCATGGGCAGCCACGGCGAGGCCACGGCCGAGGGGCAGCGCAAGATCCTCGAGCACTACGGCATCACCGAGAGCGCCATGGGCTGTCCGATCACGTCCAGCATGGAGGTGGTGCGGATCGGGGAGGTGAAGGGTACGCCGGTCTTCTGCGACAAGAACGCGTGGGGGGCGGACCACATCGCCGTGGTGGCCCGAGTCAAGACCCACACCGACTTTGACAACGAGATCGAGAGCGGCCTGTTCAAGATGATGGCCATCGGGCTGGGCAAGCAGCACGGGGCGGAGCACTACCACCGGGCGGGCCATGACCACGGCTATGCGGAAATCTTCCCCTCGGTGGGCAAGACCGTCCTGGAGATGGGACACATCCTGTTCGGGCTGGGGATCGTCGAGAACGGTTACGATGAAACCGCAAAGGTCCAGGCCCTCCTCCCCAAGGATTTCTGGGAGGGGGAGAAGGCCCTGCTGCGGGAGTCGAAGACCTGGATGGCCAAGCTGCCCTTCGAGAGGATCGATCTTCTCATCGTGGACGAGATGGGCAAAGACATCAGCGGGGCCGGGATGGATCCCAACGTCATCGGGCGGCCCTCGGTGCAGAAGGTGCCGGAATATCCGAAGGTCCAGCGTCTCTTTGTCCGGGATGTGACCCCGGCGTGCGATGGGAATGCCATCGGGGTGGGGATGGCCGACTACACCACGAAGCGGCTGGTGGACAAGATCAACTACAAGGCCATGCACATGAACGCCATCACTTCCGGCGTGACCGAGGCCGCCAAGGTGCCCATGGCCTTCGAGACCGATCGGGAAGCCGTCCAGGTGGCCCTGGGGATGATCGGCCTGACGCCGCCCGAGCAGGCTACCGTGGTCCGTATCAAGAACACGCTCCTGCTCGTGGAAATGGATGTGTCGGAGGCCCTGCTGCCGCAGGTGAAGGCGCACGAGCGTCTGAGCATCGTCAGCGGGCCGGCACCCCTCACCTTCGACACCAAGGGCAGCCTGCCGCCCTTCTAGGAACAAATGACCAAGGACGAATGACCAATTGCAGAAACCGCACGATGCGCCGCAGCGGCACCGGGATTGATGGATCGGGTCACCCATTGGTCATTGGGAATTGGGCATTCAGTCCGGGAGGGTACGATGTCCCAGTACTTCATTGATCCGAAGGCGCTGAAGGGGAAAGTGATCGCCCCGGGGACCGAGATCCGGGTGGCCTATGGTGACAAGATCATGCTCTCCTTCGTGGAGCTGAAGCCGGGCGGAGTGATCCCCCTGCACAGCCACCCGCACGAGCAGGGGGGCATCTGCCTGGAAGGGGCCATGGAGTTCACGATCGGCGGCGAGACCAGGACTGTCCGCAAGGGCGAGGGCTGGATGATCCCCGGCGGCGTGATGCATTCGGTGCGGGCGCTGGAGACAGGGGCCTACGCCCTGGACGTTTTCTATCCGCACCGGGAGGAGTACAAGTAATCGGAAACGATCTCCGGTGCCGGCCTTCTTCGAGCACTGCGCGACGGCACGGCCGCACCATTGCACCACCAACCGGAAGGGAGCCCGAGATTGCGGAATCCACTGAAGGCCAGACTTGCGAAGGGCGAAGCGGTCTGGGGGACCTTCGTCTTCGAGTACGGCTCGCCGGCCGTCCCCCGGATCCTGAAGGCGGCGGGCTGGGACTACATCCTGATCGACACAGAGCACGCCAGTTTTGGCATGGAGACGGTGGGCAATCTCCTCCACGTCTCGGCGGCCGTCGGCCTGCCGGCCGTGGTGCGGGTCCCCGAGGCGCAGCGATCCCTGCTGTCCCGGCCCCTGGATGCCGGTGCCTTGGGTGTCATGATTCCGCGTGTGGAGAGCAAGGCCCAGGCAGAGCGGATCGTCCAGTACACGAAGTACTTTCCGATGGGTGATCGCGGCGTGGCCCTCGGCACCGCCCACAACGCCTACGAGTCGGTGAGCGGCAAGCGGTTCATCCGGGAGGCGAACCAGGAGATCCTGGTCATCATGCAGATCGAGACCCAGCGAGGAATGGAGAACCTGGACGAGATCCTGTCGGTGCCAGGGCTCAGCGTGGCCTATCTTGGACCGCACGACCTGTCCACCTCCATGGGGTTGCCGGGCGAGGTGGGTCATCCCCGGGTTGTCGAGGCGATTTCGGAGTTTCTCCGCGGGTGCAAGCGCCACGGCGTGGTCCCGGGGATCTGGGTGGACACGATCAAGGACGGACGGACCTGGATGCGGCGGGGCGCGCGCTTCATGACGTACGGCGCCGACTTCGCCATGGTGATGGCACAGAGCAGGACGGTCCTGGAGGCGCTGCGCCCGGAGCGGGGGAACCATGGCCGACGCGGCCGGTAAGTTCAAAGCGGTGACCACCGATCAGCATCGCTTTCCCCTGGAGGTGGAGCGCGACATCCTGGCGCGCGTGGGCGTCGAGATCATCCCCACCGTTTGCAAGACCGAGGAGGAGACCATCGCCGCCTGCCGGGGTGCCCATGCGATCCTCACGGCATCCGCCCCGTTCACGCGGCGGGTCATCGCAGAGCTCAAGGAGGCGCTGGTCATCAGCCGGTACGGGATCGGGGTGGATACGGTGGACGTTCCCGCCGCCACCCAGCACGGGATCATCGTCGCCAACGTGCCGGACTTTTGCTTCGACCAGGTGGCCGACACCGCCATGAGCCTGATCCTATCGGTGCCCCGCAAGGTGACCTACATGAGTACCCTGATTCGGCAAGGGGTGTACAAGCGGGACCTGGCCAAACCGATTCACAATTTCCGCGGCGCGACTCTGGGGCTGGTGGCCTTCGGGAATATCGCCAGGAACGTGGTGGGGAAGGCCGTGCCCTTCGGGTTCAGGATCATCGCCTACGACCCCTACCTGAAGCCCGAGGGCGTCCGGCCGTTTCCGGTGCGCTTGGTGGACTTCGACACGCTGCTGCGGGAATCGGACATCATCTCGGTCCACGCCCCCCTGACCAGCGAGACCCGGCACCTGTTCAACGAGGCCGCCTTCCGCAAGATGAAGCCCTCGGCATTCTTCATCAATGTCGGGCGCGGACCGGTGCACGATCAGCAGGCACTGTATCGCGCCCTGAAGGAAGGCTGGATCGCGGGCGCCGGTCTGGACGTCCTGGAGAAGGAGCCGCCCGACCCCGCCGATCCCATCCTGAGCCTGGACAACGTGGTCTTCACGCCTCATTATGCTTCCTACACGGAGGAGGCCTATCACGAGTTGCGGGTCAAGACCGCCGAGAACGCCGCGGCGGTCCTCAGGGGGGCCTTTCCGAAGTACGTGTACAACCCCGACGTGAAGGCCAACGCACGGCTGCTCACTCGGCACTAGCCACAGGGACCCCCAGGGGTCCAGAGAAGGAGGAAGCGACATGAGCTTGAAGGGCAAGAAGGTTGCGGTGCTGGCAGAGGAGATGTATCAGGAAATGGAGCTGTGGGTGCCCTACTATCGGCTCAAGGAGGAGGGGGCCGACGTGAAGGTGGTGGCCCCCGAGAAGAAAACCTACAAGAGCAAGCTGGGGTATCCCGTGAATGCGGACGTGGCCGCGTCCGAGGTGTCCGCCAAGGATTTCGACGGCGTTGTCATCCCGGGCGGCTATGCCCCGGATATGATGCGGCGACACAAGGCCATGCTGGACTTGGTGAAGGGGTGCTTCGAGCAGGGGAAGCCGGTGGCGGCCATCTGCCACGCGGGCTGGGTGCCCATCTCGGCCGGCATCCTCAAGGGGAAGACGGCCACGTGCTTCTTCGCCATCAAGGACGACATGATCAACGCTGGCGCCCGATACGTGGATCAGGAAGTGGTGGTGGACGGCAATCTGGTCACGTCGCGCAAGCCGGATGACCTGCCGGCCTTCTGCCGCGAGTTGGTGAAGGCGCTGGAGAAATAGACGCGCTGTTCTTCGAGGCTGCCCTGCCGCGGGTGTCGGCGCCGGTGCCGCGGCAGGGCAGCCCGACCGGACGGACACTCCGTCCGACACGGGAGCGAATCATGATCCTGCCCAAGATGTACCGCATCCGGCAGAAGCTCGATCCGCCGGTCGTGCCCGACGTAGCCGCGGCCGTGCGGGCCGAGATCGGCACACTGGACCTGCGGGCCCGCCTCAAGCCCGGCGCGCGCGTCGCCGTCACGGGGGGAAGCCGCGGGGTGGCGAACATCGCGACGATCCTGCGCGCCACCTGCGACAGCCTCAAGGAGTTGAGGGCGAAGCCCTTCATCGTGCCCGCCATGGGCAGCCACGGGGGCGCGACCGCCGAGGGGCAGCTCCACGTCCTGGCCCGGTATGGCGTGACACCCGAGAGCATGGGGGTCCCGATCCTGGCCTCCATGGAAACCGTGGAGATCGGGCGGATGTCCTGGGGGCTGCCGGTCCTGGTGGACCGCCACGCGTCCGAGGCGGATCATATCGTCCTGGTGAACCGGGTGAAGCCGCACACCAACTTCCGTTGCCACGTCGAGAGCGGCCTGATGAAGATGCTGGTCATCGGCCTGGGCAAGCACCAGGGGGCCCTCCTGGCGCATCGCGCGGCCGTGGACGTCGGGTTGGACCGGATGGTCCCCGAAGTCGGCCGCTTTTCCCTCGGGAAGCTCCCCATCCTGTTTGGCCTCGGCACCGTGGAGAACGCCCGCCATCAGACGGCCCGGGTGAAGGCCATGCTCCCGGAGGTCCTGGAGGAGACGGAGTCCCACCTGCTGAAGGAGGCCTGGCACCTGCTGGGACGGATCCCCTTCGACTTCCTGCACCTGCTCATCGTGGACGAGATCGGGAAGGAGGTCAGCGGGACCGGCCTGGACCCCAACGTCATCGGCCGGATGTACCTCTTCCCCAACGAGGAGCCCAAGAGCCCCCGCTACGTCCGCATCCTGGTGCGGGACCTGACGAAAAAGACGGCGGGAAATGCGGTGGGCATGGGCCTGGCGGATTTCGGCACGCGGCGGTTGGCCAACAAGGTCAACTTCCACTACACCTACACCAACGCCCTGACCGGCCTCTCCCCGATGCGGAGCAAGATGCCCATCATCTTCGAGACGGACCGGGAGGCCATCCAGGGGGCCCTGAAGACCATCGGCCTCACCGAGCCGCCGGACGCCAAGGTGGCCCGGATCCGGAACACGCTGGCCGTGGAGTACCTGCAGGCCTCCGAGGCCCTCTTGCCCGAGATCAAAGGACGACCCGACCTCGAGATCGTGGACGGTCCGTGGGAATTCCAGTTCTCGGAGACGGGCGACCTCGTGGACAAGGTGCCCGTGTTCCCTCCCGAGTTGCTTCCGGACCACGAGGGGGATTGACGGGATCGTCTCCGCCCAACATCGAAACCCAGCCCGGACAATCCTTGGAAATCTGTTGACAGAGAATGCCGGTCCGTACGAGAGTACGTGGTGTTCTCATGATCCCACCCGTCTTGGATCCGCTGGCCGCAAGGGCGCCGTCCCGAATGGCACGTGGATTCCACCAACGGCGCCGTCATGATCGTCTCGCGCGGGACGAAGTCTTGGCGCGCATCGTACCTCGTCCCGATCCGAGGCGGCCCGCGGGGCGATAGACCGTTTTCTCTGAGGAGGAGCCCAATGAAAGCATTTCGTACCGTCCTGATGATCCTGCTGGCCAGCGTCATGCTGGCGGCGGTCCCGACGGGGGCAGCCGCCGCCCAGACCGAGGTGACCGTCTGGACCGCGTTCCCTGAGATGCACCAGTTGGTCCAGGAACTCGCGGCGAAGTACATGAAGGAGAACCCCAACATCAAGATCACGGCCACCCTCTTCCCCCAGCGCGCGGAGGAGGAAAAGGTGGCGGTGGCCCTGCCCGCCGGGCAGGCGGCCGACCTGATCGAGCTGGACAAGTTCGAGTTGTACCCGTACTACCTGAACGGGTTCCTGGAGCCGTTGTCCCCCGACATCGAGGCCTGGGTCAAGAAGAATTGGCCCGAATACTCCGTCACGGCAAACACCGCGAGCGACGGCAAGCTGTTCGACTTCCCGTGGTTCAACGCCTTCAAGATGATGTTCTACAACAAGGATTACTTCAAGGAGGCGGGCATCACCAAGCTGCCGACCACCGTGGACGAGATGATCGCTGCTTCCAAGAAGCTCACGAAGTACGACGCGAGGGGGAACGTGACCCGCGCCGGGTTGGACTACCGGATCATGGGCGGCGGCGCCGGCACCATGCAGAAGTACTGGGCCCAGGCCATGGTTCCCTACGGGGCGAAGGTCCTCGATCAAGTCGGCAACAAGTGGAAGGTCGGGTACAACAACGAGGCCGGCCGTCAGGCTTTGAAAATGTACATTGACGCGATCTATAGAGACAAGGTGGTCGCCTTCGATCTCAAGCACGATGCGGAAGCCTTCGGCCTGGGCGTGTCCGCCGTGTTCCAGCGCGAGGCCTGGGTCGTGGGGTATATGTTCAAGGAGGCGCCCAAGGTCAACTACGGGGTCTTCCCCATGCCCAAGGGGCCGGGCGGCTGGGGGACCGTGGGCAACACCATGGGCCTGGCCGTTCCCAAGTCCAGCCAGGTGAAGAAGGAAGCCTTCGCCTTCGCGAAGTGGATGATGGACGATGCGCAGTCCATGTACAGCTTCGATACCTCCGGCTGGCAGCCGTTTCGGACCAACATTGACTATAGCTCTCTCTACAAGAAGCACCCGCTGTTGAAAGAGTTCATCCAGACCTCGAATCTGGCCGGCCACACGGTGTACGACTATGAGAACATGCCGGCGATCTCCGAGATCCACAACCGGATGGCGGAGCGGATCTTGACCGCCTTCAAGCGGGCCGATTTGAAGGACAACCCACAGGGCATCGCGAAGGTGGTCAGTGACATGGCCGAGGAGACGAACCGGATCCTGACCGACAACGGACTCCTGGCGAAGTAAACGCCAGCCAGCATCCGCCGAGGGCGGGACGATGTCTTCACCCGACGGTGTGGGTTCCACTCGCAGCGTAGCGGTCGGGGCGGGGGTCGCGGCCAGCGCCCCCGCCCGCCGCCGCGGGGGCTCGCTCCGTGCGCTGCGCCGCAGCCAGCTTGCCTTCCTCGGGTGGATCTTCGCGCCCATCGTCTCGCTGTTCATCATCATCCGCGTCATCCCGATCTTCGTGATCCTGCTCTTCTCGTTCACCAACTACTCGATCACCCGTGCCTTCTGGCGCTGGACGGGGCTGGTGAACTTCGAACGGCTGGTCAGCGACCAGAACTTCCTGGACGCCCTCTGGAATTCGACGGAGTACGTCCTGGTGGCGGTCCCGGCGGAGATCCTGCTCGGGCTCTTCTTCGCCGTCCTGTTGAGCCGCCGCGTCCGCTTCGAGTCGTTCTACGAGACACTCTACTTCCTGCCGTACATCATCCCCATGGTGCCTGCCGCCATCATCTGGAAATGGATCTACGCGCCAGGCACGGTGGGGCTGGCGAACTTCTACCTGGAGATGCTCGGGTTCGGGCGGGTCCCGTGGCTCACGAATCCGAAGATCGCCCTCCTGGCCGTGATCGGCATGCACGTCTGGAAGAACCTGGGTTTCTTCGTGATCATCTTCCTGGTAGGCCTGAAGAACGTGCCGGTTGACGTGAAGGAGGCGGCGCTGATCGACGGGGCCTCGGAGTGGGAAAAGATCCGCCGGGTGGAGCTGCCCCTCATCAAGCCTATCATCCTCTTCGGGGCTGTCATGGCCACGATCTGGGCGTGGTCGGCGTTCACCGAGGTGTACATCATGACCCAGGGCACCGATATCTCTACGGGGACGGAGATCGCGGTGCTGGTCTTCCGGATCTATCAGGAAGGATTCCGCTTCTATAACATGGGCTACGCCTCGGCCATCTCGTTCGTCCTGTTCATCATTTCGCTCTTGTTCGTCCTCGTCCAGTTCCAGCTCTTCCGGGGCTGGAAGGAGGAGGGGGCCTGATGCGCCAGCCCCGGCATGCCGCGCTTCTCCACACGGTCCTGCTCATCACCGGGCTGGCGATGGTGTTCCCTATTGTCTGGGTGTTCCTGACCTCGTTCAAGACCTCCCAGGATATCATCCGGGCCACGCCGACGCTCTTTCCCGAGCGGTGGACGCTGGAGAACTACGCCGGCCTCACCAAGACGGCGCCGTTCATTCGGTTCTTCCTGAACAGCCTCCTGATCTCCGGCGTCTCCACCGTCTTCATCATTTTTACCTGCTCCGCCGCCGGTTTCGTGTTCGCCAAGTACCGGTTCCGCGGGAAGAATTTCTTCATGCTTCTGATCATCGCGACGATCCTGATACCCCTCCAGACCTACATGATCCCGCTCTACCTCCTGACGCGCTGGCTGGGCTGGATCAACACGTATCAGGGGCAGATTTTTCCCCTGATCATCATGTCGTCGGGGATCTTCTTCCTCCGCCAGAACATCCTGGGCATCCCGGACGAGCTCTTGGACGCGGCACGGATCGACGGGGCCTCGGAGTTCGGGGTCTATCGGAGCATCATCCTGCCGCTCAGCACCTCGGCGCTGGCGGCGATTTCCATCGTGAACTGGGTCTACACCTGGAGCCTCTTCATCTGGCCCCTGGTCGTGGCCAACAGCGAGAACATGTTCACGATGGAACTGGGCTTGATGTACTTCCAGCGCCAGTTCATGACGCTCTACGGCGGCATCATGGCGGCCTGCGTGGTGACCATCCTCCCGGTCCTCGCGGTTTTTCTCGCCTTCCGGACCCAGATCATCGAAGGGATAGCCTTCACCGGGATGAAGACCTGAGGATGCCCGTCCAGATTCTCTTCGTATCCAAGGGTCTGTGCCGCCTCCCCGACCGCCCGTCTCATTCGCCCCAGCCTCTGCGGTGTGCGGGCAGTTGTGTGCGTCGCCGGTCCTTACGGCAATCCGCGTCGAGAAGGAGAAGCGATGAACGCGAGGCCCAAGCGGAAGGTCCTGATGGGGGTGGATCATCTGGGCGACCGGGCGATTCCATTCATCCGGCGCATGGAGGAGGCGGGCCTGGAAGTGGTCCGCAACCCCTTCGGGAGGATCTACACGGAGGACGAGCTGGTCACCGCCCTTCCAGGAGTCTTCGCCACCTTTGCGAGCCTCGAGCCGTACACGGACCGGGTGTTCCGAGGGGCCAGGGACCTCCAGATCGTGGCCCGCTATGGCGTGGGGTACGAGAAGATCGATGTCGCGGCCGCCACCCGGCACGGCATCATAATCGCGATGGCTTTCGGCACGCTCCACGAGGCCGTTGCGGACTCCGCCTTCACACTGATGGCCGCTCTCAGCCAGAAGACGGTGACACATCACCTCCGGGTGAAGGGCGGCGGGTGGGGGTTGGACGTCCACCCAGGGCTCTGGCGAATGACGGTCGGCATCGTGGGTCTCGGGCGGATCGGCAAGGCCATGGCGCGGCGGTGCCCGGGCTTCGAGATGCGGGTCCTGGCATACGACATCCGGCCGGACATCGCGTTCGCGCGTGAGCATCACGTCGAACTGGTATCCCTGGAAACGCTCCTGCGCGAGTCGGATGTGGTGACGCTCCACATTCCGCATACGCCGGAGACCGACAACTTCATGAACCGGGAACGGTTCGGACTCATGAAGCCGACAACGTATCTTATCAACACCGCGCGGGGAAGAATCGTGGACGAGGAGGCCTTGTGCGAGGCGCTCACCTCGGGGAAGATTGCCGGCGCTGGCCTCGACGTCTTCAGGGAGGAGCCTCCCAAGGGCTCGCCCCTCCTGAATCTCGACAATGTGGTCTTCAGCCCGCATTCGGCCGGGTCGAACTTGACCTCGGAGGCGGCGGTGGCCAACCGCTGCGTCGACTCCATTCTGGCCGTCGCGCGAGGAGAGAGCCCCGGGCAAGAATACGTCTTGAACCCGGAGGTCCTGCAACCAGGAAGTGGACGCATGTTGGGCCGCCAGGCGTAATGCCGTATCCCTCCTCATGGCCGGAGATATGGGCGCCGGGATGAAGGTCTGAGGATGTCAGCCGACCCCCCGCTCTGCACGCGGCCCTTCGTCCTCACCTGCCTGGCCACGTTCTTCTTTTACCTGAGCTTTTACCTGATCCTGCCGGTCATGCCGCTGTATCTCACGGCGATGGGCGGGACCTCCTTCCAAATCGGCCTGATCATCGGGCTGTTTTCGTTCACGGCCATGATTCTCCGGCCACCAACCGGTTGGATCATTGACACTCGAGGATGCCGGCTGGTCCTGGTGGCGGGGATGGCCATCTTCATGCTGGCCTCGCTGGGGTATGTCAACGCCCGCTCGGTCACCACGGTCCTGGCACTGCGCCTGTTTCACGGGATGGGGATGGGATTGTTCCCGACCGCGGCAACCGTGGTCGTGGCGGAGGTGGCGCCACCCGCCCGCCGGGGTGAGGCCATGGGCTGGTTCGGCATCGCCAACAGCAGTGGATTCATTATCGGCCCGGCCCTCGGGACACCCATCGCTTCCGGAGCGGGGTTTCCGGCGCTCTTCCTGGTGGCCGGGGGAATGGCTTTTCTAGGGCTGGTGTGCATCTGGCTGCTTCCTCGGATTGGGCGGATGCCCGCGAGGAGCATCCGGCCGCCACGCCCGCAGGACTTTTTCAGCCGAGCGGCTGTCCTCCCCTCGATCCTGCTCCTATCCCTCTACGTGCCATACGGCGTGATGGTTGCGTTCATCCCGATCATTGCCGCTGGTCGCGGACTGGCCAACCCGGGGACGTTCTACACCGTTTACGCCCTGGCTGTGCTTCTGATCCGGGCCAAGGCCGGTCACGTCTCCGACCGGCGAGGCCGCGCCGCGGTCATCATCCCGGGATTGGTGACAGCCGGTCTCGCCTTCGCAATTCTGGGACTGACGTCCGACCGGATCTGGTTGCTGGTGGGAGCAGCCATTTACGGCCTTGGATTCGGAAGCGTCCAGCCAGCCCTGATGGCCCTGACGGCCGACCGAGTGCCACTCGAGGAGCGAGGCAAGGCCATGGGGACGTTTTACGCCGCGTGGGAACTTGGCATCACGGCGGGCTCCACGGGGGCGGGACTGCTCCTGGAAGTGACGGACTTTCCCCTCGTGCTGTTGGTCAGCTCGTTCCTCCCGATGGTCGGTGCGCTTTTAGCGTTCCGGGCGCGCTCTCCCGCCGCCCCACGACCTTAGAACTGATCCGTCAACGGGCCCTCAGACGCAATTGGGCAGACGCTGACGACCTGGCCAGGCAGAAGGGCGGATCAGCGGATCAATGGACTTCCTGAGATCCTGATGATCGCCGTCGAGTCCAAGCTGGGGCTTCACTCGTATGCTGCCGGCTGTAGCCACGAGCATCGATGCTTTGGCGATCGGGCTTCGCATCCTGCTCTCACACCTGTTTGGCTAGGCTGAGGAACGCGGCGGCCCGGGCGACGCCCAGCCGACCTCTATCCGGCGGGCCATCCGCATTGAAACCTTTTGGTGCCGGGCGGGTTCTCTGATACCATGAAGACGTGCCGGTGACGTTGGACGCCGGTCCGTTTCGAGCCTTCATGTGTCGTCCGAATACGAAGCGAAGCAGACCCTTCTGGCCCGAGGGTTCGAGGTTCTCCAGGGGCTTCGCGACATGCCGAGAACGCCCGCGAGGGACCACTGGGGGGATCCGGGGAAAGGCAAGCCATGACGACGATCCAGGAACAGATGGCGGCGTTCATCTTCGATACCAACCACGAAGCACTCTCGGCGGAAACCCTGGCTATGGCCAGGCTGTGCTTCCTCGATTGGCTCGGCTCAGTCTATGCGGGGAAGGGGACCAGACCGGCCATGGCGATGCTTCTGGTGGCCAAGTCGTTGGGAGGAAATCCCGAGGCGACATTGCTCTCGGACGGGTCCCGGTCCTCGGCCTACATGGCCGCCCTAGTGAACGCCGCCGCGTCCCACGTGGTGGAGATGGACGACCTGCACAAGGCGTCCATCCTACATCCGGCTGCTCCCGTGATTCCCGCGGCGTTGGCCATGGCGGAGCGGGAGGGCGCATCGGGGTGGGAGTTTCTCGCGGCCGTCGTCGTCGGATACGAGGTGGCCATCCGCGTCGGCGAGGCGATGGGGCCTTCCCACTACCGGTTCTGGCACACGACCGGGACGTGCGGGATATTCGGCGCCGCCGCCGCGGTTGCGAAGATCCTCGGACTGTCGAAACCGGAAGTGGCAATGGCGCTGGGCTCGGCCGGGACCCAGGCGGCGGGGCTGTGGGAGTTCCTGTCGGATGGTGCGATGTCGAAGCAATTGCATCCTGCCAAGGCGGCGGCGGATGGCCTGCTGGCCGCCTTGTTGGCCGAGCAGGGATTCACGGCGGCGACGCGGATCTTCGAGGGAGAGAAGGGAATCTGCCGGGCCATGGCCCCGGAATTTGACCTCAACCGCCTGACGCAGGGTTTGGGCAGCACGCCGCCCCGCATCCTGTCCACGTCGTTCAAGGCCCATGCGGCCTGCTACCACATCCACTCGGCGATCGATGCCGTCTTGGAGATCCGGCGGAAGCTCTCGCTGGAGCCCTCGGACGTTGAGAGGGTGCAGATCGCCCTCTATCCGGCAGCCCTCGACCTCCTGGAAAAGGTCGAACCCAAGGATCCGTACGCGGCGAAGTTCAACATCCCGTTCTGCGCGGCGACCGCCTTGGTCTACGGGCAGGTGGGACTCTCGGCCTTCACGAACGATCGGTTGGGAGATCCCAAGATCCAGAAGATCATTCAGCGGATCTCCCTGGTGCGGGACGCGGAGCTGGGGAAGGTCTATCCGGATCGCTGGCCGGCGGTCGTCGAGGTCACGACCCGGGCAGGCCAGACCCATGCGGCGCGGATAGATTACCCGAAGGGCGATCCGAAGAACCCCATGTCGCAGGAAGAGCTGGTGGCCAAGTTCCACAACCTTTCGACGCCGGCCTTGACCGAGGACCAGCGCAGGAAGACGGCAGACGCGTGCCTGCAACTCGAGCGCTACGAGAATCTGGCCACATTCTTCGACGACCTCGCCTGAAGACTGCCTTCCTCTTCATTTCCGGTCGGCGAATCCTTTTTGAGACAGCGCGGACCAAAGGAATACGCTCTTCGTGCAGCCTGATCAAATCCACGGGCAATCTAACTCATTGAAAGGTAACCCTTCAAGTATTGGCGAGCCATTCACTGGGACCTATCCCTGACATGGCATAGCCCCTGCAGGAATCCATTATCGTCCGCGACCCTCAGGGCCGCACCCCGGGGATCCAGAATCGGCGGCGCAGGGTTGCCAAGCCCTCGAAGGCCTCCGGGGGGCGTAACCAGAATAAATGGCTCAGCATACAAAGTTTTCTCATTCTCCGGCTTTCAGGCCGCTCATTCCAGTGGCGTGATGTTTTTTTGGGCTCCCTTCCCAACAGTGTCAGGGGAGTGGGAGCCCCGCACAGCAGTGGTAGATGTTCGCGATATACGTCCACGTCGTCCGGAAGCCGAACGCCCGATGACTGATCGCCTTCACCTTGTTGTTCATGCCCTCCAGGGCG
>JBIOJT010000076.1:0-15441 GCA_044451055.1 Methylomirabilales bacterium (SeqCode) | reverse complement strand
TCCAAGCATCCTAGCCTCGCAGCTTTTTGGCCCAGTCAGGGAAGGAGCGAAACGGCATGAAGCCTGTGTGGATGGTCGTCGGTGTGATCGTCGGAGTGATCGTCCTGGTGGCTGTCGTTGTTGGCGGCACGTTCGTGTCGAAGTGGAACCAACTGGTCGCCATGGATACGGACATCAAGGCCAAGTGGGCCCAGGTGGACAACCAGCTCCAGCGGCGGAACGATCTCATTCCTAATCTGGTCGAAACGGTCAAGGGTTTTGCCGCCCAGGAAAAGTCGATCATGGAGTCCATCGCCAATGCTCGGGCAAAGATGGCCGGCGCGGGAAGCGTGCAGGATCGGATCGCGGCCAGCAACGAGCTATCCAGTGTTCTCTCCCGGCTGCTCGTCGTGGTCGAGAACTACCCACAGTTGAAGTCTGACGCCACATTCAACCGCCTGATGGACGAGCTCGCCGGAACCGAGAACCGCCTGGCGGTCGAGCGGAAGCGATACAATGACGCTGTCCAGGCGTACAATGTAACTATCCGCCAATTTCCGGGGAATCTGATCGCGTCGACCCTGGGGTTCAAGGAGCAGCCGTTCTTCCAGGTGCCGGAGGCTGCCCGCCAGGCGCCCCAGGTCAAGTTCCAATGAAGCGCCGCGCACCGAGCGCCTAGAGCCGAGGGGTGGCCCGATCTCTTGTTATCCTTCTCGGCGCTCTGTGCTCGGCGCTCGACGCTGAGGTGGGCGTTTTCCCTTGACACCTTGGCATCTTGGACTATAAATTTCCGTCGCTTGCTGTATTGGTCAAATCGGTGCGGGAGACGGAGGGACGTAGCTCAGGGGGAGAGCGCTTGCTTGACACGCAAGAGGTCGGCGGTTCAAGACCGCCCGTCCCTACCATCCAAGTTGCAGAAAACACAGGCCCCGGGGGATAGCCCTCCGGGGTTTCGTGCTTCCGATAGGGGGTTTGGTCAGCACCTGGTCAGCAAGCGGTACGTGGGCACGTTCTAGCGTGGCGTTCTCCTCTTCACGTCACCTTCCTCGAGCTGCTTCTTCGCCATAGCCACCACTTTCGCCCTATCCTCCGCGGTGAGGTCCTCGAGCGACAGCAGGGGCTTCAAGTAGTCTGAATCTAGCGCGCCGCCGCGCGGAGCTTGGGCCTCCCGCTCTCGCTTCTTCCTCGTCTGGATAGCTACCTTCCCCGGATCCTTCCCCAACTGCTGTGCCCTTTTCTTTCGGTAGTATTTCTTTCGCTGTTCTCTGAACTCCTCGGGGTGCTCTTTCCTCCAGGCCGCCGTGCGGCAGGACGCGGAGCATATCTTCGAGTCAATCCGTTTCACCACGAAAGGTCGGCGGCACTCCGAGCAGAACTGAATGCGCCGGTGCGCGGACGCGAGCTCGGTCAGCGCATTGTACGCGCGGTGTATAAACGCGTCCCGGAAGGACAATTCACCGGTGGCCGGACCACCCGTGATCACGCCATCCCTCATCCAAATAAACCCAGCCCATCTTCCGGCTGTCAGGCGCGCCGTCCTCCCTGCCCGTAGGTTCTGGATCCATTCTTCGAGACCAGCCCAGGCGTGAGTGACCTCCGACCAGGCAGGTGGTTTTAAGGTGCCGGGCTTGATGGAGACCGCTACTCTCAGGTCCGACGCGGCTGCCTTGGCGAATGCCAAGGCTTCCCACCGGAGCTGTAGATCTTCGGTGTGTGGAGGCAACATCCGCTGATGAAGATTGAGGAGCCATTTCGTGCGCTCCAGGGCGGTGCTGCCCACCCGCGCCGAGGCCGCGAAGAAATCATCCACTCGTCGACGTGATGGCTTGGAGGTCTTTCTACGCTTCATTCTTGAGTTCTCCGGTTGTGTGCTATGTCTTCAGTCTACTACCAGCGGCATAAATGCGTCAAGAATAAAAATCAATTGAACCGCTTCTACAGCGACTTCCGCCTTGACCGACTGGTGTGCTAGGCCTAGACTCACATTATAAGCGGCATGGCAACAGTGGATGCACACCGGGAAGAAGAGGAGGATCCCATGACTCCAAATCGATTGCGGCCGATCGATGTTGCCCGACAGTTGGGTCGGAGCGCGTCCTGGCTGAAGGCCCTCGAGCGCGCCGGCATTATTCCCCCCGCGCAGCGGGACGAGTTGAGCGGCGCGCGGTTCTACGTGGCGGAGGATGTGGAGCGGATCCGCCAGGCGCTGTTAGCGCGGAAGCGGAATGGCGTGCCTACCAAGGAGCTGGCGGGGCAGGTGGCCTAAACGAAACCGCCACCCCGCGGGCCCTGGCAAGCTTCGCGAGATGGCGGCTGGAGAACTGATGTGCATATACTAGCACGGCGCGAATTCCTGATCAAGACCTGTAACCTCGCCCGGTTTTCCATCCTTCGGCTGCGCGTCCGGATCGGTCGCCCGCTCCCTCCGATTTTCATGGCCGCGCTGAAGCGCCTCGACTCGTTTGCCGCACGGAGGCGGGCGTGACCACCTCGCGTCTGCAGGAGGCCCACCTCGCCGACCTCCGGGGCTCCGGAATCTCCGATGAGACGATTCGCCAGGCGGGACTCTATTCGGTCACGAACGAGACAGCGACCTTGTTAATCGGGTTTGGCCGGAGCGGCGCCCTCGCTTTCCCCTACCTGCACACCGCAAGCAACGGGAAGCCTCCCTTCACTCGTCTGAAGTTCGACAAGCCGGACGCGAAGGGCAAACGGTACGCGCAGGCGAAGGGCTCAGGCAATCGCCTCTACATCCCACCGATGATAGACCGCGCCAGCCTGGCGGATCCGTCGATCACTCTGTTCCTCACGGAGGGCGAGAAGAAGGCCCTCAAGGCCTCACAGGAGGGGCTTCTGTGCTTCTCCGTCTCCGGCGTGGACTCCTGGCGGTCACGCCTGAACGGCAAGAGTGAGCCGATCGCTGACCTTGACCTCATCATCTGGGAGGGTCGCACGGTCTACATCGTGTTTGACAGCGACCTCGCCAGGAAGCCCCCCGTCCGTAAAGCCGAGTTAAAGCTGGCCCGCGAGCTCCGCGACCGGGGGGCGAAGGTGTACGCGGTGCGTCTCCCGGGCGGCCCGAACGGCGAGAAGGTTGGCCTGGATGACTACCTCTGCACGCACAGCGTCGAGGTCTTCTGCGCCCTCGAGCCAGAGGAGATCCACCATCCGGCGAAGGCCGATGTGCCGCAAGGGCCTGGTGCGACCACTCCCGAACTCCGACGTGAGGGATTCGATCTCAGTCTGGTCTGGCCGGGAGGAGTGCAATTCGACCTGACCGCGATCCGGGAGAGCCGCGACGGGATCCGGGGCGAGCTGACCGTCGCCCAGGGCGGTCGCCGGTTACACTGGGGCGCCTTCGCCCTGTCGAGTACCCAGGCGCGAGAGATGCTCCGCAAGAAGCTGCAGAGTTTGGCTCCGGGGGTCCGATGGGGCGAATACCTCGAGGAATCTGTCTGGCACTTGACCCGGGCGGCGCGCCAAGGAGATCCGATTGTGACGCTGACGGGGGTGGTGGGCTCGCCGACCCATGAGCTCGTGTCGCGCTTCCTCTATCCGGGGGAGCCGACTCTCCTGTATGGCGACGGGGACACGGGAAAATCCCTCTTCGCTGTGGCACTCGCTGCCGGCGTTCAGGCCGGAGTGAGCTTGCCTTTCGGGCTCAAGCCTACCGAGCGTGTCCTTGCTGCGTACCTGGATTGGGAGACCAGTCGGGACACCGTCGAAAAGCGGCTGGGCCTTATCGCCGCAGGCCTGGGAATCCCCCCTCCAGGGATCCTCTACAAGCGCATGGTCCGGCCGCTGGCTGATGAAGCGGCCCCGCTGGCTGCGGAGTTCTCCCGCCGGCGGGTCGGCTTGGTGGTGGTGGATTCCATGATGTTCGCCGTCACGAGTAGCGAGGGGGCGGGCTACCACGAACCGATCACGGCATTCTACGGTGCACTCCGGCTGTTCGCGCCAGCCGCCTCGCTCGTGTTGAGCCACGTCACCGGCGATGACGCCCGCCGCGGAGGAGCCGCCCGCCCCTTCGGTGGCGCCTTCGCGTTCAACGGCCCGCGCCTCGTCTGGGAGGCAAAGCGCGACAAGGACGTGACCGATGCTGTCGCGATCGCCTTCTCGTGTACCAAAGCGAACAATCTGCCACGCCGGCCCGATCCGTTCGGCCTCCTCTTCAAAGACCTCGGCACGAGCTGTGAAGTCTCCCCGTTGGACCTGGCCGAGGCCTCGCCTCAGATCGTCGCCAGCGCCAGCCTCACCTATCGTATTCAACTTGTGCTGGCCCGTGGGATCGAAGACCCGAAACAGATGGCTGATGAACTTGAAGCCAAGGTGGAGACGGTCAAGCGGGTGCTCCGCAGGCTCCGGAAGGCACAGACCGGGGCGGACAACCGCCAGGTGGTGGTTCCTTGAAAGAGGAGGGGCGGACAGCGGACACGGACATATATACGGCACAAGTGTCCGTCCGCCCCCGTGGAGGGCGTCCGGACAGTCCGGCGGCAAGCGGACAAAGTGTCCGCCCTTGGGTGA
Source organism: Methylomirabilales bacterium (SeqCode) (assembly GCA_044451055.1). GTDB lineage: Bacteria > Methylomirabilota > Methylomirabilia > Methylomirabilales > 2-02-FULL-66-22 > 2-02-FULL-66-22. Next base: position 10,935 of record JBIOJT010000076.1, on the reverse strand, counting down.
TGGTGTGGAAGGTTCAGGGGGAGAGGGAAGAGAGACGGGATAATCGGACCTCGGCGCGAAGGCCGAATTTCCTGACCGGAGAACTCAATCACCCGAGGGGCGCGGGAATCAGCGATGAGCCACACTGACAGGCACGGCACAGCAGAGCCAGTAGCGAAACAGTCACCCGTACAGAGGACGCCCCACCCGGGCCGCGTGGCGTGGATGCAACATGTGAACGAGGAGAAGCGGCGCAAGCGTGAGCAGGGTGAGCTGAAGCCAGGTGAAGACGGTGGCCGGCCGCTCGAAACCGGGGAATACGGTCTCCTGGCCAAGATCAAGAAGGGGATGGACCCAGCCGGGCCGCTCTATAGTCTCTTCGCTGGCCGGCGGGATGAGTACCTGGGGGATCTTGGCGGGATTGCCAACGCCTCTGCGAAAGAGGCCAAGCTGTGCGACTACCTGGCTTTCCTCGATCTTGTGTTCGGTCTGCTCATGACACAATTCGCCGGCGCACACCGCCTGAGCCGGCGGGACCTGTTGGACCTGAATCAAGGCGTCACCCGGAATGCCGTGAGCTTCAGTCAGATCGCCAAGCAGCTCGGCCTGAAGCGCCGCCAGGTGGAAGCCGACCGGCAGATCGTCGTGCGACGGTACGCGGTGGAGCCGGAAGCACCGAAGCCGAGTAACGGGGAGGAAGGACAGTGAGTGCCGAGCCGTTCGTGGGGATTGAAGAGGCGGCGGCCTTCACCGGGCTCAAGGTCTCGTACCTGTACGACCTGGTGCGCCTCGGCAAGGCGCCGTCGTACAAAGTGGGGAAGTTCCGCCGGTTCCGCCTGAGCGAGCTGGAGGCCTGGGTGAAGGGCAATGCCAACGGCAAGGGTGACCTCTTGCCTGCCCAGCAGGAGGGCGGCTCTAACCATGCGTGAACACGAGGCCTGTGTATGTCTGGTCAGCACTGGACAGCAGGACAGGTGCGGCGGGGCGAGGCAGGATCCACACCTCGAGGCTTCTCTCTCACGCGACCACGAGAGGCGGGGCCAGGACCAACGGACCGATTGCCCCCGGTCGGTGGGGGGGGAAAAAATCAGCGATCCGCGCGTGTCCGCGTATATGCTCCCTACGCACTTTCCCCATTTTCAGGTTTCTCCATGAGGGTCCCCCATGCCTGAAATCGTGATTCCTTACACCCCGAATCCGGTGCAGCGGCGCATCCACGAGCTGGCAGCCCGGGTCCGCTTCCCCGTCGTCGCGGCCCACCGGAGCGCAGGCAAGAGCCTCGCCGCCGTCAGCGAGTGCCTGGACACGGCGCTCTTCTCCTCCCACGAGGGCCCGCGCGCGGCCTACGTCGGCCCGTTCCGCAATCAAACAAAGCTCATCGCCTGGGACTATGCCAAGCGCCTGGCCGGCGTGATCCCTGGGATGGAGCCGAACGAGACGGAACTGCGCATCGACTTCCCGCACAACAACGGCCGGTTGTTCCTGGCCGGTGCGGACGGCTGCGATCACCTGCGCGGCGTCCACCTGGACATGCTCGTGTTGGATGAGCCGGCCTTCCAGCCGCCGAACGTCTGGCCGGAGATCCTCCGCCCGACGTTGAGCGCACGACAGGGGCGCGCCCTATTCGTCGGGACGTTCCTCTCCCGGCAGAATCACTTCTGGCACACGTACGACAAGGCGGGGAGCCTCCCGGAGTGGGGGCGCCTGCTCGTGAAGGCCTCCCAGAGCGGGATCCTCTCCGCTGCGGAGCTGGCCTCTGCGCGCGCCACCATGAGCCCGGAGCAGTACGCCCGCGAGTACGAGCTCGTCTGCTCGGCCGTCCTGGACGGGAGCGTGTACGGGAAGCTCCTGGACGAGATGGAGCGGCAGGGGCGCCTCGGCGTGGCGCCCTGGAGTTCCCGGACCGGGGTCTGGACGGCCTGGGACATCGGCGTCAGCGACAGCACGGCCATCTGGTTCCTGCAGCGGGACGGTCGCGGCTGGCGCGCGATCGATTACGAGGAGCACGCCGGCGCCGGCCTGGCGTTCTATGCGCGGCTCCTCCAGGGGAAGCCCTACACCTACGCCGGGCACATCGGCCCCCATGACCTCAGCGTGCAGGAATTCGGGAGCGGCAAGACGCGGGTGGACGTCGCCCGGGAGCTGGGGATCCGCTTCACGCTGGCCCCGCGCCTCGCGCTCGAGGAGGGCATCGAGGCCGTCCGGAACCTGCTGCCCGAGCTCTGGATTGACCGGGCGCACTGCGGCCGCGGCGTGGACGCGCTCCAGGATTACCGGTTCACGTGGGACGAGCACCTCCGGATCTTCTCCCGGAAGCCGTTCCATAATTGGTCCAGCCACGCCTGCGATGCCCTCCGGATCTTCGCGACCGGGTATCGCGAGCGGTCGGAGCATCGCGGGAAACTGCCCACCCACAACACGATGAAGGCGGATCCCCTTGGCCTCTTCTTCGGTGGAAAGCGAGATGCCACGACGCCGGGCAAGTGGGATCCTTTCCAATGAAGGACACGAGTAGCCCTCGCACACCGGGCCCGCTGGGCCAGAAAGGAAGCGCAATGAGGAAACGTCTTGGTGAATCCGCCCTCGCTGTAGCGCTGGCACCTCCACCGGAGCTCGCCGCGGCACCAGGTCCCGCCGCAGTGCCGGCGGAGGAGATCCCGCCCGCTCCCGTGGAGGAAGCGCCCCCCACGGCGCCGGACCCGCCGGCGGACTCCGCCCTGGCGCCCGACGTCCTCAAGCGGGTGGAAAGGTTGGTGCGTAACGCCTTCCTGGCTGAGCGCATCCAGGAAGAGAAGAAGAACGTCCTGGCCCGCCAAAGCCTCGCGGCGGCCCTGGAGTCCGCCGACCGGCGGAGGCGCGAGATCCAGGGGCTCGAGGCGCAGCACGGGGCCACGATCCGGGCGCTGCTTGATGCGGATTGGTACGCCCTGTTCGCCAAGACGCCGGACGCGATCGTGGAGCTGGAGCGGAAGGTGCTTCCCCACGCGCGCGAGATATCGCTGATCATGCGATCCGTGACCGGCGTGTGCCAGTGGGCGCTCGCGGAAGCAAACCATCTCGAACCCAACCGCCGAGACGACCAGGTGAGTCGCATTCTCTGGGAGCTCGGCAAGACGGGGAGCGCCGTCTCCTCGATCCAGTTCCACCTCCGGCAACTGCAGATCGGCCTGGAGAACCTGGAAGACGAGCTCACCGCGCTGGGCTACGGAGCGCTGACCTCCGCGGCGGGCAGAGAGGAGGTACCGGCATGAGCACGCCCGAGCAGTTCGAGGACCAGAAAAACGAGATGCTGGCGGACGCGAAAGGTCCTTTGTGGAACGAGAATGATCCCAGGCATAAAGGGGCGGTGAGGAAATTTACCAAGCTCACCGAGCAACAGTTAGCCGCCGACCCGGCCACGGCGCCGCCCCCCGCCAGTGAGAAGGCCCTGATTGAGCTGCCTGAGGAGGGGAGCTGGAACGTCGCCGAGGTTAACCGGCACGTCGGGACCCTCGAACGCTTCGGGTTCACCCGCGCCGAGACGCAGGACCTCTTGAAGGGCATGACCACTAAGGCCAAGGCGATCGCGACCGGGAAAGCGGAGATGCCCGATCCTGCGGCCACGGAGGCCACCCTGAAGGAGGACTGGAAGGGCGACTTCGGACGAAAGGCGCTCGCATCCCGATTGTTCGTGGCGACCCTCCCCGAACAGACAAGGCAGATGTTAAACCTTACGGGGCTCGGCGATGACGTCACGCTGATCCGCCGGGCGGCGGCGGCGGGCGAGAAGCTGCTCCCCCTCCACGATCGCAAGCAGCAGATCGAGGCCGACCCCGATTTCTTCATGGGCAGACCCGGGAGCAACCCCGAGCGCAACAAGGCCCTGGCGGCCGAATGGAACACGATCAAGCGACAGCTGGTCGAAGGCCCGGACAAGGCCTGAGGCAACTCACGAAAGGAAGGATCGACGCCAATGGCCAAGGTCGCCGACTACCGACCCCAACTCCCGGCCAGAGTCCATAGAACTTCCGGAGACAAGTACGGGCGCCACTCGGGGCGGGCCGGACACCCCGAGGAACTCTGCCTCACCATGATCGACCCGGCCCTGGCGGAGCAGCTCTGCGCGTGCGGCGATATTATTTATGTGCGGAGGCAACAACCCTGAGAAGGAGACCCCCATGCCGATCGATGACACACCCAACCCACCGACTCGCATTGAGATCAGTTCTGGGCAGGAGCGGATGGGTCACTGGGGCCGGGCCGGGCACTTCGGCGAAATGTGCTACACCACGATCGACCCGAAACTTACCGATCAGCCCTGCAGCTGCGGCTTCTTCCTCTACCTACGGAAGCAGCTCTGAGGAGAAACCTCCATGTCGATTCCTGATCCGAAGCTGACCCGAGGCCGGGCGTTCCACATGGGCATCGCCAAGGTGACGGGCGGGGCCACGACCGTGGTGATCCCGATCCCGGAAGGCTGGGACTGGTTCACTGTCCTCGCGCTGCCCAACTGGAACACGGGCCACTACGAATATCTGGATACGCCGACGACGGTGACCGTGCGGTTCAATACCTCGGCCCCGGCCGGGGGCGGGCAGGTGCGATACTCGATTCTCCATTGAACGAAGAGGACCTCGCCCGATGATTGTGCGCCTGCTCCAGGACGGGGACGTGCTCGGCCCGCCTCACTGGCCGATGGGGACCTTCCAGCCGTGCAAGGACACGACCCTCGTGGCCGTGGAGGCGGGAAAGATCGTGGGACTGTGCTGGGGCGCCTATGGCGGCCAGGCCTGTCTCGATGTGATCTGGCTGTCCGGTGAGCCGCGGGCCGCCCGGGCCCTGGGCGTCGAAGTCTTCCGTCTGGCGGAGCGTCTCGGGTGTGCGACGGTGGTTGGACACGTCGAGGAGGGCAGCCGCTTCCTGGATGTCCTCAGCCGCCGAGGGTGGGCGGTCAATCAGGCGTGGACGTCCCGAGCGGTCATGATGCCGGTAGACAAAACTCTTGCCGCCCTGATGCGTCAGGGCACACAAGGAGGCGCAGAATGAGCGTCGAAGGGATTTCGGCTTTACTTGCCGCGCTGTACGCAGGCGCAACAACTGCGGCGACCTCCGGGGGGGCCGCCCTCGGTACGGCGGGAGCCGCCGAATTGGGAACCGTCGGCGGGACGGCGGCGGCGACTGGCACGGCGGCCGGAGGCGCAGCGGGGGGACTGACCGCGCTCGGCACTGCGGTCGTAGGCGGGGCCGTCTCGGTGGGAGCGGCCGCGGGCCTCTCGGCCCTCACCAAGCCGAAGATCCCCGGCATCCCCTCGCTGGGTCCGAGCGCCGCCGACCTGGCGGCCGCTCGGGCGGAGTCCGCGAAGATGAAGGCGAGACGCGGCCGAGAGAGCACGTTCCTCACCGGCCTCATCACGGGACCGAGTGGTTCGGGGTCGCCGGGCTCGCTTAAGACCGCGCTTGGGGCGTAGGCGACGCGCGTCCACGGGGCGGCGGCTATGAGGACCTGGATCCTCGCCATGCTCGTGGTCCTGGCTGTCGATAGCCTCAGTAGGTGCTCCCTCCTGCTGCGTGACCAGTACCCCCGATCGGTGCCGCGGTGGCTGGAGATCCTGTGTCTCGCCTGGGCGATCGGACTGCTCGCGTGGGGGGTATGGGTTCTCCGGACAGGGTAGGGGAGCGATGCAAGTGCCGCAAGTGACCCCTATAAAAAAAAGAGAGTGCTTCTCCTGGCTCCCGCCGGAACCTTGGATCTGCCCCCGGTGCGGCTGGACTATCCTGACCAACGAGGCGGGTCCCCGATGCCCCCGCTGCGGGCTGCGAGAAGAGACGTGAAGCCGGATCCAGAGCTCACCTATCGGGGCCTGAACTTCTGCGATGGGTGCGGAAGCCTCCTCCAGCCGGGCGAGTGGCTCTCGGGGTTATGTCCGGCGTGCCGGGAACCGAGCCAGCCATCGCCAAGGCCACAGGCGAGCCCCTCCGATCGCTCTCTCCCACGTCCCTCATAGCCCCCAGGAGCCACGATCCCATGGCAAGCCATACCGAGATAGCTACCGACCAAGAAAGAGCCGCACGTGCGCCAGCTAGCCCACCTGTGGTAGATTCTCCACGGGGCTGCGTGATCTGCGGGGCGCCGCTTGGCGGGCGGCCGGATCAACACTGTTGCAGCGGCCGATGCCGGGCGGCCCTCAGCCGGCGCAACCGGGTCCCGATCCCCGCGAAGGACCTCCGGGATCTCCGGGCGCTCCTGACGGCCACCATGGAGCGGGTGACGGAGATCAAGGCCGACGCGACCGCGATGATTGAACGGCTGTGGGAGGCCAAGGCGAAGCTGGAGAAGTATGTGGGCGGGTGAGGTCGGAAGATTGCGCTTGACAACCTGTAAACGATAGGCTACAAGGATGACAACACACAAGAGGTTCATCATGCGGCTGAGGCGGCTTCGAGCGGATCAGGGTATGACGCAGGAGAGTCTTGCGAAGAAAGCGGGAATCTCCCGCGTGTACGTGGCGCGACTCGAAACCGGGAAGCAAGACCCCACGCTGACAACGCTGAAGAAGCTCGCCAAGGCCCTCAAGGTGAAGGTGGGGAGATTGCTGGAGTGAAAAAGCGACGGATCCGCACAGCAGCGAAAGGAGGCTGAAGCCGTGAGGACGAAGTCCAAGCGCGCCGATCGCACCTTCAAGACCCAGCCGCCGAAGCGGCGCCGCAAGCCGCTGGCCTGCATGCTCTGCGGGCGCCGACACTTCGGCGAGTGCCCGCGCGCGGTGAGGATAGGCCTGTGAGAGGCATTCGGACCGGAATAGGACGCCCCCGCGTCAGCGTCACCTGACCGGGGGCCTGGCCCACAGACCGAGGAGAGGAGGAGCCCATGGGTAGGAATAATGGTACCAGAAAGTTTGCGACCCCACAAGCCAAAGTTATCGCCGGGACCTTCCGGGGCCGGCCGCCGCTGGATATCCTCGCCGCCGGCGGGGGACCGCCGGAGAGCGCCCTCACTGTCGGCGAGATGCTCCAAGCCTACCAGCGGGCCCGGCTCCACAAGGTCAAGAACCGGGTCGCCATCTTGTATGCCGTGGAGATCCTGACCAAAGCCTTCGGTGCCATCCCGGCTGAGGCCCTGCTGCCGGAAACCATCGATCAGTGGGGCGCCGAGATGGTGCAGGGGGGCTACGCCGAGGCCACGGTGGACCGATTACTTGCGAATCTGCGCGCCGCCTACCACCTGGCCGTGCTGGACCGGCGGGTCCCGTATATGCCACGGATCAGCCTGTATTGCCCCGACAACGCCCGGCAAGGGTTCTGCGAGCCAGCGGAATACCAGGCAATCCTCGCCCAGATCAAGCTGCCTGTCATCGCCGACATGGCGGAGCTTGCCTACAACTCCGGCCGTCGGCCCTCGGAGTTGGAGAAGATGCGGTGGGCCGACGTGTACCGGGAGGAGGGCGTCATCCGGCTCCCCCAGACGAAGAACCGGCGCCCCTGGCTCGTGCCGCTGGCGGGGCCGATCGCAGCGATCATCGACCGGCGGGAGGCGGCCCGGACGTGGTACCGGGAGGACGGGCAGCGGTTCGTCAGCGAGTTCGTCTTCCACATCCGCGGGAAGCACATTCGCCACTCTCACAGAAACTACGTCTGGAGGAACGCCGCCGCGGCCGCCGGGTTTCCGAAGCGGCTTTTCTATGATTTAAGACGTACCGCCGGGCGGGACATGGTGAGTGCGGGAATCGACCCGACTACTGTCAAGCAGGCGCTCGGCCACGTCACCGACTCCATGTTCCACCGCTACAACATCAGAAATTTTGCGGACCAGCTTTCGGCCCTCGAGCGCCTGGTCGCGTTCCGGCAAGCGAAGAAGCCCGATAATGGGGGTCCGGTTGTGGCCCCGCACGTCTGAGGAGGGATGAGCCATGGCTTTCATTATCAAGCGCGCTGATCGTCCGCTTCCCTACTTCGTGAATTGGCGGGATCCCGTCACGAAGGCGCAACTCTCCAGGGCTTTCGCCACCAAGCGGGAGGCCGATGACTACCGCGACACCGTGAGCACGGACCTCCGCCATGGCACGTACACGGACCCGCGGCCGATCGCCTTCAAGGTGTTCGCCGAGGACTGGCTGGTCCGAACCAGGCCAGCCGTCAGCGAGAACACCGGTGCCCTGTACGAGTGGGCCGTCAATCTGTACCTCATCCCGGCCTTTGGCCTTACGCCCATTCAGAACCTCACGGCGGAGCATATCGAACGCTGGCAGGCGGGGCTTCTGGCGAATGGCAAGCCCGGCCCGCGAAGCGTGGAGATCTGCCGAACCGTGCTCGGAACGATGTTGAAGGATGCCCGGAAGAAGGGCCGGCTGTACGTGAACCCCATGGAGGCCGTGCGCCGGTTCGACGTGCCGAAGCGGGAGCTCCATTATCTTTCCGCGGCGCAAGTCAAGGCCCTGTGCGAGCGCGTGGGCCGGGTCTATGGCGTCTTGTTCCTCGTCATGGCCTTCTGCGGGCTGCGGATCGGGGAAGCCCTGGGGCTCGAATGGCCGGACGTGGACGAAGGGCATCGTCGCCTCTTCATCCAGCGACAAGCGATCTGGCGCCGGAGGAAGGACTGTGCGGCCGGGGAGCCCCGCTGGCAGCTCGTGGAGCCGAAGTCTGAGGCCGGCAAGCGCGTGGTGGAGATCCCGGGGCCGCTCGTGCCCTTCCTCGCGGCGCACCGGGAGAAGCAGAACGGCTCGCCGAACCCCCTGGGCCTCGTGTTCCCGAGCGAGGAGGGGACGCCCTTGTCCCCGGGCAATGTGCGGCGCCGCTACTTCGCGCCGGCCTTGAAGGCCCTGGGCCTCTCCGGGATCCGCCCGCACGACTTCCGCCGGACGTTCATTGCTCTCCATGTCGAAGCCGGGACGCATCCCAAGCTGGTGCAGGAGCGCGTGGGCCACAGCAACATCAAGCTCACCATGGACGTCTACGGGAAGCTGGCGGGCAAGATGGCTCTCGGCGAGGAACAGGTGGCGCGCTTCGATACCATGACGGGGCTCGCGACTCTGCCCCTGGTCAGCACTTGGTCAGCAGGGGACTCCAAAGCAGCCCATACGAGGCTAGGACAGCCTGAAAAACAGAAGGCGATAAGTGCTTGACACACATGAATAATCTGCAACACTCCGGAGCAGCATGAAAAACCGGAAGGTGTTTGACACGCAAGAGGTCGGCGGTTCGAGACCGCCCGTCCCTACCATCCATCTGATTGAAAACACAGGCCCTGGGGGTTAGACCTCCGGGGCCTTTGGCTTGTATGGAGCCTCTTGGGTAACACCTGGGTAACACGAGCGGAGACAGACACCGGAGCGCGACCCGCCAGCGCTCGCGAACGAGGCGCCGCGACGTCGGACGATCCGCCCTGGTAGGAACGAGCTGTGGACGGCGGGCATGTAAGCCAGTTTTGAGGTTGTTGGGATGGACGGTCTGGTGTTCGGCGCGCGCCCGGTGGTCTTGGTGAGCCGGTGCCTCCTGGGCATCCCCTGCCGGTATCATGGCCAGGAGATCATCGAGGGGACGGGCCGGCACATCGGGCGCCCCGTCATTCATACGTAGCCACCTCCCGAATTCTGCACGTCTCATCCTAGCAGGTCGCACCCTCCGATCACCCCGAAGCATTCACGGCAACCTGCTCAGACGATGATGGTCTGCTGCGCTTCCGGGTGGCTCGTTTCCACAGCTTGCGATGGGGCGACCTCTCTGCTGTATCCGGGCAGATACCTCCACGTATCCACCCCCGTACCGAGGGTCCTGTCATCTGATATCACAGGTCAACCTCCCCACCATGTAACCCATTGAGATACCAGGGGTTACCGAAACAATCTCGTTTGCGATTCTGGCTGGCACTCTCATTGCTTTCCCTCAGCCTGTCCGAACCGATAAGCAGGGGGATAGAATGCCTAGAACAGATGTGCCGACGACCGCATCCCAGCCAGGCGATCGAGATATGCGCGAGTTTTCCCGAATCCCAGTGGTGATCCCCGTATGTGTGGAAATCTTCCCGACCTCGAAAGTCGTCGCGTTCGCTGCCGTGCCCGGCACGCTCCTCAACATCGGGCGAGGCGGGGGAAGGCTATGCCTCGCCTGCTGACCCTCGGCCCCAACAACGAACCGCTCTGGGTTCGAGTCTACGTGCAGCAGATGGGCAGATGGATGGGCGGCGATGATCGTAGGGGACGATGTTCTGGTCCCAGAGGCGGGTGAACTGAAAGGGCTGGCATTCTTCGGCGCGACGCCGGAAGAGGCCGAGCGGGAGGTGTTGGCGCACCTGGGCCAGTCCGAGCCAACCAACTGAGGGCCATAGCGGGGATATCATGCTACGGGTCTTGGTCGTCGATGACGAGCCGGACGCGGTGGAACTCCTCAAGGAGTTCCTGCTGGGCAAGGGTTATGAGGTGCTCACGGCTTCAGACGGCGAAGAGGCCTTGCACAAGCTCAAGGAGGAGCGCCCTCACCTCATCCTCCTGGACGTGCGCATGCCCAAGATGAGCGGTCTTGAGGTCCTGAAGCAGATCCGGGAGATCGACCATGAGGTGGGCGTGATCATGGTCACGGCGGTGCACGAGGAAGAGACGGGGCGCCAGGCGTTACGGATGGGGGCCGTCGATTACATCACGAAGCCGCTGGACTTGAAGTACCTGGAGCGAGTCATATGGTTCAAGGCCGTGAATATGATCCTTTGACGCCTTTGCCAGGCGGATTCCTCCCGTGGTGCGGAGCACAGGGGATCTAGCACGAGAGCCTGGCGGCCTTTCGGAAGCGGGGCGGGTACGGGGAGACTGACGATGGCCATGACAATGGGCGGCGGCCTCAGCTCCACTAGGAGCCTGTCGGAGAATTGGGTTTGGAGGCTGTACGACCGAATAACGACCTCCACATTTGGCTCAGGATCGACGATCTCGGCGCGGTCCATGATCCGAGGACCCCCCGAAATGGACTCCGAGGGATTACTCCGACAGG
>JBIOJT010000075.1:0-15704 GCA_044451055.1 Methylomirabilales bacterium (SeqCode) | reverse complement strand
CTCTTGACCCCGCTCGCCGCCGATGCGCAGACGCCGGAGAAGGATAGATGGCGTCATTGAAACCGCAAATACTTTGTGTCATCCTCCCCGATGTAGGGGAGAGGTCAAGGCGTGACCCATGCGGTCCGCGGCAAAGCGACCATGGATCAGCATTGACGTGCAGCCAGAGGTGCAGCGGCGCCTGCGTTTGGCGGCAGTGAAGCCTAATCTGACGATCCGGCAGTACGTGCTGAAGGCGATCGAGGATCGGCTCCGCGAGGATCGCCGCGACCGCACCGAGGGAATGCTGGCCCTGACGGAGAAGGCCGATCCGGTGCTGGCGCAGTTCTGGGATAACCGGAGAGATGCGGAATATGACCGCCTCTAATCAGTCGTGATCCGAGCGGACCAGGTAATTCAATGAAGATTCGGATTCGCCTGTTCTGGAAATACGTCGTCTTGTTCGTGATCCTGGTGAGCGGGGCGCTTTTGACCAGCGGTGTCATCGAGATCTATTTCTCCTACCGGGAAAACAAGACAGCCCTTGTGAGTGTCCAGCGGGAGAAGGCGACGGCCGCCGCCGCCAGGATCGAGCAGTTCATCCGGGAGATCGAGAACCAGATCGGATGGACGACGCATTCCTCGTTCGCGCCGCAAGCCGCGGCCACGGACCAGCGGCGCTTCGACTTTCTCCGGCTTCTTCGCCAGGCTCCAAGCATCACCGAGGTCAGCTACCTGGATCTGGCAGGGAAAGAACAGCTCCGAGTCTCCCGCTTGGCTATGGACGTGGTGGGAAGCCAGGCAGACTTCTCCACGGAGCCGAAGTTCTTGGAGGCCAAAGCCGGGAAGACGTACTTCGGCCCTGTGTATTTCCGGAAGGAATCGGAACCGTACATGACCCTCGCCATGGCCGGCAGCGCCAAGGACGCTGGCGTCACCGTGGCCGAGGTGAATTTGAAGTTCATCTGGGACGTGGTGTCTCTAATCAGAATCGGGAAGGCTGGGTACGCATACGTGGTGGATTCTGGCGGCAATCTCATTGCGCACCCGGACATCAGCCTGGTCTTGCAGAAGACCTCCCTTTCCTCGCTGCCCCAAGTCCGGGACGCCCTTGCAGGTCCTCCCAAGCTGGGCGAGGCTCGGGACCAGGCCACGATCGCGCGGAACCTCCAGGGGCGGCAGGTCCTCACCGCCCACGCGGCCATCGCACCGCTCGGATGGTTGGTCTTCGTAGAGCAGCCCCTGGCGGAGGCCTTTGCACCCCTCTACTCTGCCATTGTCCGGACTGTGGTGCTGTTATTCGTGGGTCTCGGCACGTCGGTTCTGGCCAGCCTGTTGCTCGCTCGCAAGATGGTCACGCCGATCCAGGCGCTGCAAGCCGGGGCGGCCCGGATCGGCGCGGGCGAGTTAGACCACCGCCTCCAGGTCCGGACCGGCGACGAGCTGGAGGCCCTGGCCGACCAGTTCAACAGCATGACCGCCCAGCTCCAGGAGTCCTACGCGAACTTGGAGCAGAAGGTCGAAGAGCGAACGCGAGAGCTGACCGAGGCTCTCGAGCAGCAGACGGCCACCGCCGAGATCCTGCGTGTAATCAGTAGCTCGCCGACGGATATTCAACCAGTTCTCGATGCGGTCGCGGAAAGGGCAGCGCGTTTGTGTGATGCCCGGGACGGGATAATTCTTCTGAAAGACGGTAGTGACCTCCAGGTGGTAGCGCATTATGGACCGATCGATATGCCCATTGGAATGACGTGGCCTATCAATCGAGGGACAGTGGCCGGTAGAGCGTTCGTGGACAGGCAGACAGTTCATGTTGAGGACTTGAGGGAAACGTCCGACTTCCCCGAAGGTAGGGAAATTGCGAGGCGGATGGGCCATCGGACGACGCTCGGTACACCGTTGTTGCGGGAGGGTGTTCCCATCGGAGTGATCGTGATCCGCCGAACTGCGGTTCGCCTTTTCTCGGAGAAACAGACTACCCTCCTCCAGATCTTCGCCGACCAGGCGGTGATCGCCATCGAGAACGTCCGCCTCTTCAACGAGATCCAAGAGCGGACCCGGGCTCTCGAGCTCTCGCTGGAGGAGCTGCGCGTCATGGGCGATGTCAGCCAGGCCGTCAGCTCCTCACTGGACCTGGGACAGGTCCTTTGCACGATCGCAGAACAGGCCGCAAAGCTGTGCGAGGCCGATGCGGGATTCATCCTGGAATTCCTCGAAACGACGGGTGAATTTCACACCACCGCGAGTTGGAACGCCAGTCAGGAGTTTATCCGTTCTATCCGGAGCGCTCAGGTCACGATGGGGAAGGGAGCCACAGGCCGCAGTGCGGCCACGGGCAAGCCCGTTCAGGTCCCCGATATCCAGGCCGAACCGGAATACCCCTTCCGGGACATCCTGGCACGGGAGGGCTACCGGGCCGTCCTCTCGGTCCCCATGCAGCGGGATGGTCAGATCGTGGGGACGGTGGTAGTCGTCCGGAAGACGCCCGGCGCTTTCAGCGAGCGGCACCTCAGCCTCCTCACCACCTTCGCCAGTCAAACGACCATCGCCATCGAGCACGCCCGCCTGTATCGCGACGTGACTGAAAAAGGCCGGATGCTGGAAGAGGCAAACCGCCACAAGTCCCAGTTCCTCGCCAACATGAGTCACGAACTCCGCACCCCCATGAATGCCATCATCGGCTTCTCCGAGGTCCTCTTGGATCCGGCGTTGCAGGTCAGCGACGAAGAACGAGCGCAGTTCCTTATGGACATCCTGAACAGCGGCAAGCATCTGCTCAACCTCATCAACGAAGTCCTCGACCTGTCCAAAATCGAGGCCGGTCGGATGGAGCTGAACATCGAGCCAGCGGATCTGGGCGGTGTCCTCGAGTCGGTCCAGGGCACGATGCGCCCGCTGGCAGCCAAGAAGACCATCGAGCTGGCGATTGAGAGCGACGGCCGGATCGGCTCGTTCCCCATGGACGCTGCACGGATCAAGCAGGTCCTGTTGAACCTGGTGGGGAATGCCATCAAGTTCACGCCGCAAGGAGGGAGGGTCTGGGTCCGGGCGGCCGCCGAGGATGGATCGGTGCGCGTGGAGGTGGGCGACACGGGCCCCGGGATTTCGCCGGAAGATCACGAACGGATTTTCCTGGAGTTCCAGCAGGCCCAGACCGCCAGGGATGCCGGCAAACCCGAGGGAACCGGATTGGGCCTCGCCCTGGCCAGGAAGTTCGTCGAGATGCACGGGGGACAAATCTGGGTGAAGAGCGAGGTCGGTCGTGGCAGCACCTTCACCTTCACGTTGCCGATAACCGGTTTCTCAAGTTTGCCTGCTCACCCGGTTGACCGAAGATCCCGAGACCGAGAGGAGCCCAGGCTGTGACGACACGGAAGACCACAGGGACGAGGCCCCGGGCATTGGGGCGACCGGCGGCGCAAGGACACGGGCAGCGTGCCCAAGGCGGGGCCGCAAAGGGGCGTGCGCGGCCGGCCCCGATGGCCGAACTTATCAGCCTCATGCAATCCATGCAGATCTTCGAGGGCGTGCCGGCAGCCAGCCTGAGACGGATTGCGGGGCAGTTACAGCGCCGCCTGCTCCCGAAGGGCGCGGTGGTCACCAGGGAGGGGGATCCGGCCGAGGAGTTCTTCCTCCTGACTGCCGGCCAGCTTGCCATCACGGTCGCGGGCGGCGACCCCGAAAGCCCACCAGTGGGCATCATCCAGGCCCCGAGCTGGTTCGGCGAGCTGGCCATTCTGATCCATCAACCACGGACCGCCACCGTGACGGCCCTGACCGAGAGCGAGGTGTGGACCCTGTCCCGAGATCGGTTCGACGCGGCCTTCGCCCGCCACCCGGAGATGGCGCGGAACCTGGTCACGACCATGTGCGAGCGGATCCAGAGGAAGGACCGGGACTTCCTCGGTCAGTCGGCGCTGGCCATCGAGCGGGCCCGGCTCCTCAAGGACCTTCGGGAGCGGAACGAGGAGCTGGCCGCCCTGTTCGAGGTTACCAGGGAGGTGAGCGCCTCCCTGAAGGTGGATCAAATCCTGCGGACGATCAGCACCCACTCCGCGCAGGTCACCCGGTCCGACTCCGCCAGCATTTACCTCCACGAGGAACAACAGGACACCTTCGAGGTGTGCGCCTCCTACAACACGCCCGAGGAATACATCCTGGAAACCGAGAAATTGCGCCTCCTGGGATCCGGGGTCGCCACCGACCCCACGGCGCGGAGCCGGTCCCTCATCGCCCGGGCGGTCATGGAACGGACCCCGATCCTGCTCCCGGATGTGACGGCCCCCTCGGATTATCCGAACCGGGACCTCCTGCTTCGCTGGGGATACCGCGCGGTCCTCGCGGTCCCCCTCATTCATGGAGAGAATGTCATCGGGGCCATGATCGTCCGGCGGAAACAAGCGGGCGAATTCTCGCCGCGCGAAGTTGAGCTGGTGACGACCTTCGCCCGCCAGTCGGCCATCGCGCTGGAGAACGCCCGCCTCTTTCGCGAGATTCAAGACAAGGCCTGGCAACTGGAGGAGGTCTCGCGTCACAAGTCCCGGTTCCTCGCCAGCATGTCCCACGAGTTGCGCACCCCCCTCAACGCCATCATCGGCTTCTCCGAGGTCCTTCTGGATCCGAACATGGGTCCTGTCCCCGAGGAAGAACAGCAGGAGTTCCTCACCAACATCCTCACTTCCGGCAAGCACCTCCTCCGCCTCATCAACGACGTCCTGGACCTCTCCAAGGTCGAGGCGGGCAAGATGGAGCTCCACCTCGAAGCCGTCAGCCTGGCTGAGACGGTGGAGGGGGTCCTCGGCACGGTGAAGCCACTGGCGACGAAAAAACACATCCGGGTCAGCAGCGAGCTCGCCCCGGACCTTGCCCCGGCCTGGGCGGATCCGCCTCGGCTGAAGCAGATCCTCTACAACCTGCTGAGCAATGGAATCAAATTCACCCCGGAGGGGGGGTGCGTCACCGTGACCGCGCGGACGGTCGATCCCTCAGGTGATCAACTGGTCGGTTCGTCTCGACCATCAGGCCAATCGACAAGTCGGCCAGTTGACAGTACCGGCGGCTGGCTTGAGGTCAGCGTGACCGATACCGGGATCGGGATACCGGTGGAGGACCTGGGTCGCATCTTCGAGGAGTTCGAGCAAGTTGCGGACCGCACTCGTCCCAGGCAGGAGGGGACGGGCCTCGGTCTGGCCCTGGTGAAGAAGCTCGTCGAGTTGCACGGAGGAACCATCCGGGTTGCCTCCACCCCCGGACAGGGAAGCGCATTCACGTTCACGGTTCCGACCACCAGTGCGTGACGACGCCTTCCGGCGTCGCCAGGGCCCGAGAGATGAACGCGCTGCGGGGAGGGTCTGGTCACCCTGTGGAAGGACGAGAGCGTGCGGCAGCCGCAATTCCCGTGATAGGATGAGGTATCCTGAAGACCGAGGAGACGCGCGATGGGCGGCAAACGGATCTTGCTGATTGAGGACAACGCGATCAATCGGCGGCTGGCGCAGTTCCTGCTGAAGTCTCAGGGATACGAGGTCTGGGAGGTCACCAGTGCCCCGGAAGCTTTCGAATCATTGAAAGAGAGGCAACCGGACCTGATCCTCATGGACATCCAATTGCCGGGGATGGATGGCCTCACGGCCACCAGGCAGCTGAAGGCGGACCCGACGACCCGCGACATCCCGGTACTGGTCGTCACTTCCTACGCGATGAAGGGAGACGAGGCCAAGGCCTTCGAAGCGGGCTGCTCAGGCTACGTGACAAAGCCCATTGACAAGAGGGTGTTCCTCGAGGCGGTAGCCAAGGCTCTGGGGAACCGGGGAGCATCATGAACCGCTAAGGAGCCACGATCATTTCGAAGTTCGAAATTGTAGGAATCCTGCCGCCTTGGTGGTTGACGGTTTTCTCATGGGGATGACTTGAGCTTGTCAAGGGAGAAGACCGAGGCGGGGTCGGCCAGGTACCGATTGGCCGCCTCCTCCGACACGTAGGCTTTGAGGAGGTCGTGGATGAGCCGACGCTGTTCCTGGACCTCGGCGGCCAGGCCCCGGAGGCGGAGCAGCGACTTGACCCGGGTGAGAAGTTCCAGCTTGTTGATGGGCTTGGTGAGGACATCGTCTCCCCCGACATCCATCCCCTTCATGTGATCCTCCATCTCGTGGAGGGCGGTGAGGAAGACGATAGGGGTCTGGCGGGTCCCGGGCACGGAGCGGAGGCGCTGGCACACTTCGTATCCGGTGAGGTCCGGCATCATGATATCCAGGAGAATGAGGTCAGGGTTCTCGCTCGCGGCAACGGTCAGGGCGTCCATGCCGCACGCCGCCGTCACCACGTCGTAGCCTGCGCCCTTGAGCAACGCCCGGAGTAGCCTGATGTTGGTCTCCGTATCATCCACCACGAGGATCTTCGCCTGTGATGCCGCCATTGCCACCGACGCCTCCTTTCTTCCCTTCTGGATCGCCCCGGAAGCTTACACCCGCCCACGCCCAAGTCAAGGAGGAACCGGCGTTGGAGTCGGCGCCGGGCAGGTCCACCTCCACCCACCGCCGTGCTGGAGAAACGCTCAGGTGTGATCGGGCGATGTGGCAGGGCGGCAGCTCGTGCATCCTTCAGTTCTCGGAGGAGAAGCCGGAATGATACAACGAATCATCGTCGGCGTCTGGGGTTGCATGCTGGCGCTCGGAGTGGCAGGCTCGGCCGCAGCCGGCCAGTCAGAGCCCTTGACGGGCGTCCTCCTCAGGGTGAAGCCGGCGGTGGTGATCATCGTGACCGAGGTGTCAGGCGATGTCCGCCTGAGCTGCCCGAACCGATCGGCCCAGCGGGTCACGCCACCTTCCAGCCAGGCCCACGGGAGCGGTTACCTGGTCAACCCCGACGGCTACATCATCACGAATGGGCACGTAGTCCAGCCGTATTACGAGAAGGATGATCGGGAGATCCGGGAGACCTTCGTCCGCAACGCCATCCAGGAAGCCTGCCTTGAACCCGGCCTTTCAGATGAGCGAGCCCAAGCGGCGGTCCAGCAATTGTACCCGCGGGTTGCGCCCACAGTCGGCGTGGAGTTGAAGAAGACGCTCACGGTGGTCCTGCCCAACCGGGACAAGTTCGTGGCCGAGGTCAAGGCCTACAGCCCGCCCCTGGCGGAGCGACCGGGGAAGCAGGTCTCCTCCGGTGGGGGAGGCGTGACAGAATCCGGCAAGGATGTCGCCGTGTTGAAGATCGACGCGAAAAACCTGCCCACGATCCCGCTGGGAGACTCGGACCAGGTGCAGGTGGGCCAGCCCATCCGCATCCTCGGCTTTCCCGGGGTCGTCATGTACCACGACCTGCTGGACAAGCGGAGCGCCGTCGAGGCCAGCATCACATCCGGCCTCGTTTCCAGCCTGAAGCTGGACGCGCGCGGTAGCCCGGTGATCCAGACGGACGCGGCCGCCTCCTGGGGGAACAGCGGCGGGCCGGCCATCAACGAGCGTGGGGAAGTGGTGGGTATGCTCACGTTCATCTCCCTCACCCCAGACGAGACCCAGGCGATCCAGGGATTCAACTTCCTCGTCCCGGTGAACACCGTCAAGGAGTTCGCCCGGGCCGCCGGGGTGCCACTTGACAGGCCGAGCCCCTTCAACGCCGTATGGCACGAGGCGGTGGACCGGTACACGAGGGGGGATTGGGCCGGCGCCCAGTCACGCCTGGATGCGGCCAATCGCTTGGTTGCGAACCTCCCGGACCTTCAACGCCTGCAGACCGATGCGCAGCTCCACCTGCTCCAGCCCTCTCCGTGGTCGAACCCGCTGCTGCTCAGCGGCGTCGCCATCGCCGTGCTGGCCGCGGGCGGCGGAGCGTGGGCGATGGTGCGGCGGCGGCGGCGACCGGCCCCGGTGATCGTCACCGCCGAGGGGCCCGAAGCCGTGAAAGCCGTCCCTGCCGCAGACTCCGCGCCCAAGCCCCTGCACCTGTCGGCAGCGGACTTGGCCCGCGCCCTGGCGCAGCGGACGGACTTGGTAATCGTAGACGTCCGGACTCCGGCGTCCTACGCGGCGAGTTCGGTACAAGCCAAGGGTGCCCTGCGAGCCAACCCAGAAGAGATCCTCCAGTTGTGCAACGCGCTGTCGCGCGATCAAGGGATGATCGTGTACTGCGACTCCCCGGGTGAGACAGCCAGCATCCGTGCAGCGCAACTCCTCATGGAGCGAGGATTCACGCGGGTCGCCGTCCTGACCGGGGGCTTCACGGCCTGGCAGGCGACGAGCCTGCCTCTGGAAAGGACGCCCCATGCCAGGGCGGCAGCGGCCGCTGCCGCCTCGGGCGCTCTCCCGATCCCTGGTCCGGATAGCGCACCAGGCCTCAAAGCAGAAATCAGTGTGGACCTTCCAGTGGGAGTCAAGGGAACAGGGCCCTACTTCAACGCGCGCGCCACGATGCTCCGGATGACCGGTCTCTTCCTGGAAACAACGGAGCCGCTGACGATGGACCAGAAGCTGCGGCTCACAATCTTTCTGAAGGGGGAATCCCTGGAGGTCGGCGTCCGAGTGACCTCAGCGCATCCGCGGCCCGTCGGTGGAAAGCCGCAGGGGGCCGAGGTAACCTTCGATCCGCTCAGTGAGGAAGCCGCCACAGTCCTGGAGGGATTCATCCTGGCCCATTGGACGAGGGGCCCGGCTTCTTGAAATCGTTTTGGAATTCCTTCCCGCGTGCCTCACGGGGCGTGAAGTTCTGTGTCCAACCATTTACGCTTATGCCTCAGGCGTGCTTTGCTGTCCGTTGATTCCAATCGACCTGCTCTGATACACCGCGTCAGAAAAATATTTCAATACAGTACACACTTTTAAAATCAAATACTTGTGTTTTATAGACCATAGATTGTGAAATTTTATTCCTTGACAGGACTCTTTCTATCCTTTATTTTCTGCGGGACTGACCGGTTAGTACAAGGGCGGGAGATGACAGGTACTCGAGAGCAGATACTTGACGCCGCAAGCCGATTGGTTCACCAACGCGGATTCAATAATACCTCGGTGGGCGAAATCCTCAAGGAGTCCGGCGTCGGAAAAGGGAATTTCTACTACTACTTCAAGAGCAAGGATGAATTAGGCTTCGCCATACTGGACCGGAGCTTGGAGAGATTCGGTGCGGAACTCGTCGAAAAAAGCTTCGACCCGGAGAAGGATCCGTGGCAACAGATTCATGACTTTCTGGGTTTCCTGGTGGACCGGGCCAGGCAACAAGACGGAAGCGGGGGTTGCATCCTGGGAAACCTGGCCATCGAGATGAGCGACATCCACGAGGAATTTCGTCGACGCCTCAACAAGGCATTCGATCGGTTGCGATCTCGGATCGAGGAATCGTTGACCCAGGCTAGAGCCCAGGGAACGTTACGCAGCGATGCCGACGTCCCTCGCCTTGCCCATTTCATCGTCGCGGGATTCGAAGGGGCACTCATGATGGGTAAGCTGCACAAGGATGCCGATGTCGTGGCGGGCGTTGTCGAGGAACTGAAGGGGCATCTGGCCCAGTACCGCGTCGCCTGAGTGTGCGGCGACGCGTTTTCAAAGCGGTCCGCCGGGGGCACCACTTTCCGGTTGCCACAGGCTGGATCGCGGATACCCAGGTACCCGGGAGGGCCGACGCATGAGCCGAACGATTCTGCAGGGACGGCGGGACCGACGCGCGCGGTCGTCCCAACATAGTGAGCTGATGGAGCAGACTATGGCGACGATTGTGGAGTACACCGACCGGAAGCGCCCGAAGAACCAGTATCCCGCGCGGATCATCTCCCCCGTTCGTTCTGGGCCCTGCTGCTTCTCCGACATGGAGGAGGTCGGCAAGCCCCAGGAAGATAATCGCTGGGTTTTCCAGTACAGGCGCTGCAAGAAGTGCGGGTTCACCGTGCGGGTGATCCTCCGGGAGATCCCGGATGCTGCCCTGGCGGCCGAGCTGCGCAAGACGCTGGCCAATTCCTTCGTCCGGAACGTGCCAGACTAAGCGCCTGACGGGTCGACTCGGAAGAAGTCCGGGCAAATAACCAAGGGGCAGACAAGGCCGATTCACCTTCCGGTGAGGTCGGCCTCTTTTTTGTCCGCAGGTTCTCCATCAACATCACACGTCACGTGAAATCGAGGCAGCACTCGGAGGCGTCCGGTTGCACTCTCGAATGGACCACGGGTGCTGCCAATCCCACCTGCCGTGAACGGCCCGGGCGGCAGGCGTGACCGGCGATCGATTTGTCACTCGTACCGGAGGGCTTGAATCGGATCCAGGAGGGCGGCCCGGCGGGCCGGGTATACGCCGGAAAAGATCCCGACCACAGTCGAGAAACCAAAGGCCATGAGGACGGCCCAGGGAGATACCTGAGTAGGAAGGTATGCAAAGAAGAGCGAGAGGGCCTTTGCCCCGCCGACCACGATCCCCAGACCACCACCCAGGCTGCTCATCACCACCGATTCCAGCAGGATCTGCCCCAGGATGTCGCGGCGCCGGGCTCCCACCGCCTTGCGAATCCCGATCTCCCGCGTTCGCTCACGCACCGAGACCAGCATGATGTTCATGATGCCGATCCCCCCCACCAGCAGGAAGATGCCGGCGATACCGGCCAGCGCCGCGGTGAGGATCTTCAGGATGGTGGTGAAAGCCGGAGGATGGCGCCCTCGGCGTGCAGGGCTCTTAGCCGTTCCAGGTCTCTTGCGGTACGCTCCATCGTGGCGCGCGTCTCCTTGATCTTGGTCCGGATGCGCTCGCGCAGCATGGCCACACCCGCCTGCTCCTCCTCCAGCCGGGCGCGGGCTGTGGCCAGCTCGGCCCGGGCGAGGGCGATCTGCGAATCGGCTTCCTGCGGGTCCATCTCAGCCACCACCTGGCCGGGCCTGACCCGATCCCCCTCATCCACGAGCAGCCACAGGATCCGCCCCGGGACCTCGGCGCGAACGTTGACCTCGGCCTCCGATTCCAGGGTGCCCATGGCCGTTGCGGAGACGCTGATGACCATGTCCTCCCATTTGAGCGTGACGCCACGGACCGGGGCCTCGCCCCGCCGACTGAGCAGGGCCACGGTCACCGCGCTCCCCATCAGGGCCACGCCCAGCCGGAGCAGCCCCTGCGTGCCTCGTCTCATCCGGTTCCTCGCGATGCGACGCCCCTAAGGCTCGGACCTACATCTCGATATGGTTCGCCTCCAGGACGGTCCCCCGCACGTGGTCCAGGTTGACCAATGCCTCGTAGTAGTCCGCGATGGCCCGAATCTCGTTGGCCTGCGCCGCCGTCAGGTCGCGTTGGAACGACACAACGTTGAAGGTGGTGCTGACGCCGGCTTCCAGCCGCCGCTGCTCCACCCGGAGCTGCTCTTCCGCCAGCACCCGCGCGGCCCGGTTCGCGTCGACCCGCCTGGCATTGGCGTCCACGCGGCGCACCGCCTCCCGGACCTGCTGGATGATCTGCAGTTCGAGGTTCTTCAGCGACGTCTTGGCCTGGTCCTGCGCCAGCTTGGCATTGATGTAGCTGGCCTGCGGCCCCCGGTTCCCCAGGGGGACCGTGAGGACCACCCCCACGGAGTAGGACATGAAGTGAGTGGACCCCATCTCGCTGATGTTGCTTCCATAGGTATTCCCGGCCCCGTTCGTGAACACGCTGCCAGTGAAAGCGAGGTCCGGCAGCAACTGGTTGCGCGTCAGCCGCACGTTGAGTTCCTTGTTTTGAATATCCAACTTGGCGCTCTTGTACTCGTAGCGGTTCTCCAGGGCCTTCTGGAGGCTCTCGTCCAGATTGGCGGACTTCGGCTCGAAGGTCAGCGCGTCGCTGAGCTGGATCTCTTGCCCCCAGCCCCCGCTCGCCGGCAGGTTCAGGATGACCTTCAAGGTGTCCTCGGCGTCCCGCACGGCCTTCTCGGCCAGGATGACATTCTGCACCCCGGCGGCTTCCTGGGCCTCAGCCTGGGTCACCTCGACGGGCGCAGCCACCCCGGCCCGAACCCGGGCCGTGTTCAATGCCACGAGGTCTTTGGCCAGTTGGAGAGACCGGCGCTGGACCTCGAGGTTCTGGATGGCGAAGATGAGCTCCGCGTAGTCGTTCTGGACATTGGTCACGATGTCACTCACCTTCAGCCGCAACTGCTCCAGCGAGATGGACTGGTTGTTCGTGGCGATCCGGATGTTGGTCTCGGTGGGCTCGAAGCCGAAGTTCTTCAGCAGGGGTTGGGTGAGGGTCAGGCCGAACTTGCTGATGAAGCCGGTGAAAGGGACCGAATGGAGGTCATCGTACTCGTTGTTGAAGCGCAGTTCGTACGTTCCACCGGTCGGGAGCATCTGCCTCAGGCCGGCGTTATAGTCCGAAAATTCCGAGGCGAGACGGCTGCCCTGGACGATCTGGACCCCCAGCGGCGTACGGTTATCGGACTGAGTCAATTCCAGGAATGCGCTGGGGTCGAAGACCGCCTTCTGGTTGATGAGGTCCTGCTCCCGCTGGGGGGGGTTGAATCCCTCGATGGCAATGTCCAGATTGTTCTTCAACGCCAGGGCGATGCTGTCCCGAATCGACAGGGGCAGTACCCCCGACGGGGGGACGGCCGGGGCTTGGCCCGGTCCCGTCTGGGCCAGCATCAGATCCAGGTTCAGAAACCGGCGCACGGGATTGGCGGCCTCGCCCGCCAGCACGGGCGTGGCGGCGACCAGCAGGACCAGCAGGAGACACGCCCACACTTCAGTCACGCGTCGCATGGTTACTCCTTTCGAATGTGGACTTCGGCTGAGGAGCAAACTGATTCAGCACCCCGTGGAGGAAGAGGCGCACCACCTCGTCGGCGATCTCCTCCGGCGTGAGCCGCGCCACGGCGCGGTCGCCGAACACGGTCTCGGCCAGCGTGAAGATCGCATACATTCCCTGAAAGGCGCGGGCGACGATCTCCGCTCGAACCGGGCGGAACTCCCCCGCGGCGATTCGGTCCTGCAGAAAGGCCTGGACCCGCTCGAGCTGTGCCAGGGCGATGTCGCGGTGGAACTTCTCCCGGAGTTCCTGGTGGAAGGGCAGCTCGGTGAAGGCGAAGCGGACCGCCTGTGCGTTCCGGCGGAAGCGCCCGATCCGATCCACGATGAGCGACCTGAGGAAGGCCTCGGCGTCCCCCTTCTCCGGGCGCGCCAGGATTTCCTCGAGCGACTCCAGGATCATGGAACGATACAGGGCCAGGAGGATGTCCCGCTTGCTGGCGAAATACAGGTAGATGGTGCCCTGGGCAATGTGCGCCTCCCGGGCGATTGCCCGGATGGTCGCCGCGGCGTACCCGCGCCGGGCGAAGGTCTTCATGGCGGCTTTCAGGATGGCCTGGCGCCGTTGCTGTCGAAGATCCTCCCGGCTCGGACGTGCCAACGTTTGCCCTCCTCGGCCTCTAGCGGGCGGGCCTTCTGAATGAGCGTTCACAGAATTTGTTACGTTACTTCGGAGATGTGGAGGTGTCAAGGCCGCATCGGCGCCGCATCGGCGAGTCTCATCGCATGCTCCCGCGACCTCCTCGGGCGGCGCCGGCCTGCAATGAAGCCCCGTCAAGCCATCTCGAATGGTAGGCGGATGGGATCCGCCGCTCCACCGGTGAGAGAGGCTCTCCGTTCCGGTGGGGCTTTGGCCGGGAGCGGTGATGCCCAGGGTGTAGAGGCGCTTGAGCTATTGGTCGATGGCCTCGGAGGGGGCGAACGAGTCGAGGCGCTCGCGGAGTGTCTGCAGGTGGGGACGTTGACTGGATCCGCCTCCGGTCGTCCCCACGGAGGCCTTGATCTCGAGGTGTTGCTGGGGCAGCTTGAACAGCAGCTCGACCTGCCAGCGGTCCGTGTAGACGGCCGCGACGGTCGTCGGGCCCTCGGACCTACATCTCGATATGGTTCGCCTCCAGGACGGTCCCCCGCACGTGGTCCAGGTTGACCAATGCCTCGTAGTAGTCCGCGATGGCCCGAATCTCGGTGGCTTTTGCCGCTGTCAGGGCCTGTTGGAACGACACAACGTTGAAGGTGGTGCTGACGCCGGTCTCTAGCCGGAGCTCCTCCACCCGGAGCTGCTCTTCCACCAGCGCCCGCGCGGCCCGGCTCGCATCGACCTCCTTGGCATTGGTCTCGATGCGGCGCACCGCCTCCCGAACCTGCTGGATGATCTGCAGTTCGAGATTCTTGAGCGACGTCTTGGCCTGGTCCTGCGCCAGCTTGGCATTGATGTAGCTGGCCTGCGGACCCCGGTTCCCCAGGGGAACCGTGAGGACCACCCCGACGGCGTAGGAGACGAAGTGGCTGGACCCCATCACGCTGATGTCGCTGCCATAGGGGTTGGCGGCCCCGTTCGTGAACACGCTGCCGGTCAGGGCGAGGTCCGGCAGGAGCTGGTTGCGCGTCAGCCGCACGTTGAGTTCCTTGTTTTGAATATCCAACTTGGCGCTCTTGTACTCGTAGCGGTTCTCCAGGGCCTTCTGGAGGCTCTCGTCCAGATTGGCGGACTTCGGCTCGAAGGTCAGCGCGTCGGTGAGCTGGATCTCTTGCCCCCAGCCCCCGCTCGCCGGCAGGTTCAGGATGACCTTCAAGGTGTCCTCGGCGTCCCGCACGGCTTTCTCGGCCTTGATCACACCCTCCGCCGCGGTGGCCTCCTGGGCCTTGGCCTGGATCACCTCGACGGGCGCGGCCACCCCTGTCTCAACCCGGGCCGTGTTCAAGGCCACCAGGTCTTTCGCCACTTGGAGCGCCTCGCGCTGGACCTCGAGGTTCTGGATGGCGAAGATGAGCTCCGCGTAGTCGTTCTGGACATTGGTCACGATGTCACTCACCTTCAGCCGCAACTGCTCCAGCGAGATGGACTGGTTGTTCGTGGCGATCCGGATATTGGTCTCGGTGGGCTCGAAGCCGAAGTTCTTCAGCAGGGGCTGGGTGAGGGTCACGCCGAACTTGCTGATGAATTGGGTGCTGCCTACGGATGGGGCATCATTGTACTCGTTGTTGAAGCGCAGCTCGTAGGTGCCGCCCGTCGGCAGCATCTGCCGCAGGCCGGTGTTGTAATCCCAGAAATCGGAGGCGATGCGGTTCCCCTGGATCACCTGCACACCCAGCGGCACTCGGTTATCGGTCCGGGTAAGTTCCAGGAAGGCACTGGGATCGAACACCGCCCTCTGGTTGATGAGGTCCTGCTCCCGCTGGGGGGGGTTGAATCCCTCGACGGCGATGTCCAGATTGTTCTTCAACGCCAGCGCGATGCTGTCCCGAATCGACAGGGGCAGTGCCCCCGACGGCGGGACGGCCGGGGCTTGGCCCGGTCCCGTCTGGGCCAGCATCAGATCCAGGTTCAGGAACCGCCGCACGGGATTGGCGGCCTCGCCCGCCAGCACGGGGGTGGCGGCCACCAGCAGGACCAGCAGGAGACATGCCCACACTTCAGTCACGCGTCGCATGATTACTCCTTTCGGATATAGATGGTGCCCTGGGCGATGTGCGCCCTCGGGCGATCGCCCGAATGGTCGCTTGGCGTACGCACGCCGGGCGGAGATCTTCAGGGCGGCCTTCAGGATGGCCTGGCGCCGTTCCAATCGACGCCCCTCTCGCCTCACCCGCGCCACATCATCTCCCCTGGATCTGCCCGGCGCCCCGCCCCGAGTGAATGATCGTTCAGCTTAGCCGCGTACGTTAGTTCGGCCCTGGGGAGGTGTCAAGGCCGCATCGGCGATTGTGGTAGATCAATAATTCTCTCAGGGTCTAACTGTTCAATGATTTTCTCAGGGTGAGGTCTGG
>JBIOJT010000074.1:0-15817 GCA_044451055.1 Methylomirabilales bacterium (SeqCode) | reverse complement strand
GCCCTGCTTCGTTGGTGGAGAAGTCATCGTCGGTCGATGCTCGCGTTCTCGCGCCCGGGGGTGGCGTGGGGGTCGCCGGGTGCCGATCTGCCGGCTTGGCCGGCCGCCCTGCAGGCCAAGGCATAAATCAACGGGCTGTTAAGGAACTCAACATCTCGCCAAACCATGGGCCCCGAGCCCACTTTGCCGAGGGACAGCAAGAGGGACCCGGCCGTTTGCGCAGAGTCGAGGCGGACCGCTCCCGGCTTTGGGGAAATGCGGAATACCCAGGGGGTACCCGAATGGGGAATGCGGAATGGAGGCGAACGACGATCAGGGCGGGGGGGCTCATAGCTCACTGCTCATGCCTGAAGGCTGATAGCTGCTTGCTGCCTGCTTGATTGCATCCGCCAGCACCACGACCAACTCCCCCCACTGATCGTCCCGGTCGCTCTCCTCAAGCGCTATGCGGATAGACCCGACGAGCAGTCCCTGGGGAAGCAGTCGTATCTCGCTTCGCACCTTCTGGAACCGGTGCTCTGGAATCGTGCGGGAGGTTCGGGAACCTTTCCGCGGCTCCCTTGTCTAATGGAGCAAAACGGCGAGATGTCCCTGGGGACATCAACACAAGGAGGGACCTATGAGAACCTGTGTGCTCTTTGTGCTGCTCATGGGGATTGCCGCCAGCGCCTGGGGCGGGAGCACTGGAAATGCCGTCGAGGTACAGATTAGGTCGGAGAGCGGGAGGATGCTCCCGCTGTACCCGGTGGCGGCGGGCTCCCCGAACCGGAAGGTGTACGTAGAGGCGGTGAAAGGCGACCTCTACAGCATCATCGTCCGCAACCTGCTGAATCGGCGGGTTGGGGTCGTGGTGGCGGTGGACGGCCGGAACATCATCTCCGGCAAGCAGTCATGGCTGCGAAATGATGAGCGGATGTACATCCTGGAACCGTACGGGGTGGGAGAATTCAAGGGGTGGCGCACCAGCCTGGACAGCATCAACCGCTTCTACTTCACCGATGTCGCCGATTCATATGCCGCTGCCTTCCACGACGAGTCGGCGATGGGGGTGATCGCGATTGCGGTCTATCCGGAGGTGCCGCGGCGCGAGGGGCCTGCGGATTTGTCCCAGGTTTTGCCGAAATCGGAACAACGGGCCGCCCCCTCGGCGAAGGCCGAAGGGGAAAGCGCCGGCACCGGCTTCGGCAGGGAGGAGCATTCTCCCGTGCGGGTCGTGGCGTTTGAACCGGAAGGCACGGTGGCAGAGAAGGTCTATATCAAGTACGAGTGGCGCTCCACGCTCTGTCGGCAGGGGATCATTGCCTGCGGAAAGATCAGGCCGCCGCGAAACCGGATGTGGGACGATGACGACTTTGCGCCGCCTCCTCCGGGCAGGTCTTGAATACGGGGGGACTTGAAAGCAAAAGGTGGAACGGTTATCGCGGGTTCTTTCTCGCAGGATTCAGCCGCGGACTTGTGGTATATGGCCGATCAGTCGCGGCCGTTTCGCCATGGGTGCGCTACAGCAAGGGATTTCGAATGGAAATGCCCTCGATTTCCAGTCCGTGCTGAAAGTCCTCCCTCAGGACCAGCGGGATCTGGTTCGGTTGGGCCGTGGTCCACGGGATGGGAAAGAAACATCCCATCAATTCACCGGCTTGGCCCGCAGGTATTGCTTCGGCCAGGCGAGGTCGTGCCCGAGGGCGCGCGCAGCGTGGAGCGGCCAGTACGGATTCCGGAGCAGCTCCCGGCCCAGCGCCACCACGTCGGCGCGACCGTTCCGCACGATCTCCTCGGCCATCTCGGGCGTCGTGATCAGCCCCACCGACATCGTGGCGATGCCGGCCTCCCGTCGGATCCGCTCCGCGAACGGCACCTGGTAGCCCGGCCCGACCGGCGGAAGTTGGGGGGTGCTGCCACCCGAGGAGCAGTCCACCAGGTCCACGCCGTGCGCCTTGAGCCAGCGGGCCACCTGCACCTGGTCGTTCAGTGTCAGCCCGCCCTCGACCCAATCGGTACACGACAGGCGCACGAGGAGGGGCTGGGACTCCGGCCACACCGCGCGCACCGCGTCCACCACGCGCAGCAGCATCCGCGCGCGGTTCTCCAGTGAACCGCCGTAGTCGTCGGTCCGGTGATTGGAAATCGGCGACAGGAATTCGTGCAGGAAATAGCCGTGCGCCGAGTGGAGCTCAATCGCGTCGAAGCCTGCGCGCAGGGCGCGTTGGGCCGCCGCGCGATAGGCGGAGATAATGCCATCCAACTCCGCAGGGGCCAGCGCGTGCGGAACGACCCAGTCCGCGTCAAAGGGAATGGCGCTCGGGGCGACAGCCGGCAGGGGCCCGGCACCCTTGGTGGGGGTCCAGGCCTTACGCCCGGCGTGGGCTAACTGACTGCACATCACGGCGCCCTGCGCCTTGCACAGGCGCACGATGCGGGCCAGCGGCTCGATCTGGGCATCGTCCCACAGTCCCAGGTCGTTCGTGCTGATCCGCCCGCGGGGCTCGACAGCGCTCGCTTCGGTGATGATCAGCCCGACACCGCCCGTGGCGCGCGCCGCGAGGTGGGCCAGATGGAAATCGGTCGCGATGCCATCCTCGCCAGCCGAATACATGCACATGGGGGACATGGCGATGTGGTTGCGAAGCGTGGCGCCGCGCAGGGCGAAGGGTGTGAACAGTACTGGCATGGAAGCCCTCCTGGATTAGCAGGCTGCTGAAAAAGGCCCATCTGCAGCGTTGGCGCGCTCGCGCGGCGCTGCGACGTACGCACTAAGTACGCCTCGCACCTGCACCCATCCTCCGGATGGGTACCCGGCGCGCCGCCTTGCATCTGGACCTTTTTGAGCAGCCTGGGCGAGAACGGGTTTTTCAGCATCCTGTTAGTTGGCAGCGGGCGCAGATGCTTCCCGGAAGCTGCGATCCACCACCTCAGATGTCTCCTGCTCCCGAGACGAAACGATCCGTGGCAGTCCCTCCGAAACGTCGGTCCGGTCATATCCCCGACTTCCCGCCATCGGCAGGGAAGGCGAACTCGCCGCTCTTGTCGAAGGGGATGGATCCGAGGCCTCCGGCGGAGTGCAGCCGGCCTTTGATCCGGTAGCTGAAGCCGGCCCGGTCGCCTTTCTGGAGTTGGGCGATCTGCCGGAGGATGTTCTGCAGACCGCTCACCACCTGCACGTCGATCAGCGCCTCGCCGAAGCGGGGGACGACACCGCCCTGGCTGCTGACGCCCTTGGCGAAGGGACTGCCGTTGATCTCGAGGTCGAACACCACCCCGTCGAAGGCGATTTCGGTGTCGTTCGGGTTCAGGAGTCGGACCTTGACCGCGTACCGTTGCTCCAGCACGCTCATCTCGAGAGGGGTAATGTCGGCGATGGTCACGTTCAAAGGTTCACGGATTCCCCACGCGGCACAAGCGGTGAGGGCAACCAGGCAAGTCAGGATCACTGCTCGCGAATGCGTCGCCAATCTTGTCCCCATCGCCTTCTCCATCCCGGACCTGATCGTCTCTTCCGATGAAACGTGGTGAGCTATGCCCTCTGAATGCTCACACAAGCGCTCTTGAGCTGTCAACCCCATTGAAAGAGATGCCGGATCCCGGCGCGAGGAGGCCGTCCCATGTTCTTGTGTTGGAACCCACGTCTGCCGCGCTTTCCTTTTGACTTTAGGCCGAGAGCACGATACCTAAAAGCTGCCGTGAGGTCAATGGCATCGTTCTCAGTGGCGTGTCATTGCTCTCGGCGCAGGCGTTAGACTCGAGTCGGCCGGAGGGCATCCGCCGCCGCATGAGGCCGAAACCCCAACGCTGGGGCACGGGAGAAAGACATTGTCGCTGGCTGTCATGTTCCTGGTGCTGCTCGGTGCGGCACTGCACGCGACCTGGAACGTCATCATCAAGGCAGGCTCGGATAAACTGCTCGATACCATCTTGGTCACGTGTGGGGCCGCGACCATCGCCGTCCTGGCACTGCCCTTTGTTCCCCTCCCCGAGAAGGCAAGCTGGCCGTACCTTGGAACCTCCATGGCCATCCACTTCGCCTATTTCATGCTGGTTGCACTGACGTACCGGACGGGGGAACTCAGCTATGCCTATCCGATCATGCGCGGCTCAGCCCCGCCTCTGACGGCGGTCGTGGCCGCCGTGACCGTTCGAGAGCCCCTGTCTTTCGGCGCCTGGCTTGGCATCGCGCTGATCTCAGCCGGGATTCTTGCACTCACGGGGGATTCGTGGCGCTCGGGTCGGCTCCCGTTCGCCACGACTGCATTCGGTCTGCTGAACGCCGTCGTGATCGTGGGGTACACCCTGGTTGACGGCATCGGCGTCCGCCTCTCCGGCAATGCGTCCAGCTATATCGTCTGGCTGTTCGTCTTGATCCCTTTGCCCCTGCTTTGCCTGACGCTGCTGACCCGGCCGCGGGCATTCGTGACCCAGTTTCGGACGCGGTGGCAGGCCGGGTTCTTCGGGGGAATGTGCACGACGGCATCCTACGGACTCGCGCTGTGGGCCATGACGGTCGCCCCGATCGCACTCGTCGCGGCGCTCCGCGAGACATCGGTCATCTTTGGAACGGTCTTCGCCTCCCTGTTCTTGAAGGAGCGCTTCGGAGTGGTGCGCTACCTGGCGGCCGTCGCCGTGACGCTGGGAGCGATCGCGATCAAGGTGTTTTGAGCGGTGGCGATGATGGGAGCGGATCCGGAGGGACGTGAAGAAGGAGAACGGCTTTCTCTTGACAGACACAGCGGAGAGGAGCCATCTTCGGACCGGATTGAGCCACTCGCAGAGCGTGATGGCTCTCGCCATCGCGCACAGAGGCAACTTGCCGCTGGAGGACGACCATGAACGGCCGCCAAAGGACGCTGGCTGCGCTCGACCACAAAGAGCCTGACCGGGTCCCCCTCGACTTCGGCGGGCGCCACACGACGCTGCACCTCTACGCGCACGAAGCCCTCATGCGGCACCTGGGCCTCAGCGGGCCGAAGCCCCACATCCGCAGCTACCACACGTACCTCGTGGAACCCGACCCGCAATTGCTGCAGCGCTTCGAGCGGGTGAGCGCCCTGTTCTTCCCCAAGGCCCCCAGCGGGTACATCTTCAGGATCGGTCCGGAGACCAACACCTACGTGGACGAGTGGGGGACCACGTACTACATGCCTCCGGACGGCTACTACTACGACATGCACACGGTCCCTCTCGCCGATGCCGAGACGGAGGCGGACCTCAAGAAATTCCGCTGGCCGAACCCCACGGACCCCGCACGCATCGCCGGCCTGCCGGAGCAGATCAAGGCGACATATACGGCCGGCGAGAAGGTCATCATCATGTGTGGGGCGATGCCAGGCCTGTGGGAACACTCCTGGTATATGTTCGGGCTGGAGCAAGCCTTCGTGAATCTCGCGAGCAACGAGCAACTCATGCAGGCCTTCACCGAGCGCGTCATGGAGTGGCAAATCGCCTATTGGGACATGCTGCTCAGCCGGGTCGGAGATTACGTGGACCTGGTGCAACTCAACGAGGACCTCGGTGCCCAGAATGGCCCGATGATGTCCCCCACGACGTTCCGGCGCATCTACAAGCCGCGCATGCGCAGGCTCATCGCCTCGATCAAGCGGAAGACGAAGGCCCGAATCTATCTCCACTCCTGTGGCTCTATCTACCGCATGATCCCCGACCTCATCGAGATCGGGGTCGAGGTTCTGAATCCGGTCCAGGTCAACGCGGCCGAGATGGACTCTGCCCGCCTGAAGCGCGAGTTCGGCAAGGACCTGACCTTCTGGGGAGGCGGCTGCGACCCGGTGATCATGGGGACGGGCACGCCGCGGCAGGTCGTGGAGGATGTCAAGCGGCGCATCCACGACCTCACCCCGGGCGGGGGGTTCGTCTTCGGCTCGGTGCACAACATCCAGGCCAACGTACCCCCGGTGAACATCGTCGCCATGTTCGATGCGGCCCGGGAGTTCGGCGGATACCCGATCATGGGGTAGCATCCCCTTCGCAGGCCCGCAACCAGCCGTGGGCGACCCATGCTCGCGGTCCCGCGCCGGGGGCTCCGGCCGCATCTCGGCCAAACTGCCGCGAAATCGCTTGCCAACCCCGGAGCCGGACGCTAGCATCCCTGTGCGGTTCGGGAGGTGCCTTCCCAACGGGTGTGCCGAAGGATCCCGGGCCCCGTGCGGGCTCGCCCGCCGTCTCAGAGAGCCGGCCCAAAGCAGCATCCATCCCAAGGGTCGAACAGCGTGGGGACGAATCTCGCGGACTCGATCCGGAAGCTTCAGGCCAATGTCGAGCAAGCCCTGGTGGGCAAGCCCGAGGTTGTCCGCCAAGCCGTCGTGGCGCTCCTGGCCCGCGGCCACCTCTTGATCGAGGATGTGCCGGGCGTCGGCAAGACCACGCTGGCCCAGGCCCTGGCCAAATCGCTCGGCCTCACCTTCCAGCGCATCCAGTTCACCAGCGACCTGCTGCCCTCTGACATCCTGGGCGTGTCGATCTTCGACCCGAGGAAGGCGGAGTTCGAGTTCAAGCCCGGCCCCATCTTTGCCAACATCATCCTGGCCGACGAGATCAACCGGACCACACCCAAGACGCAGTCGAGCCTCCTGGAGGCGATGAACGAGGCCCAGGTCTCCCTGGACCACCATACCTACCGCCTGCCCCGGCCCTTCATGGTGCTGGCCACCCAGAACCCCATCGAGTACCAGGGGACGCATCCCTTGCCGGAATCGCAGATGGACCGTTTCCTCCTGCGCATCCGGATCGGCTATCCCGACGAGACCCACGAGCGGCGCATCTTGCGCGGCGCGGGGTCGGCCCTCCTCGATCGGCTGGAGCCCGTCCTGAGCGGGGAGGCGGTGCTGGACCTGCAGGCGCGGGTGGAGGCGGTGAAGGTCGAGGAGAGCCTGCTCCACTACGTGATGGCCATCGTCCAGGCCACCCGAACCCACAGTGCCCTGGCCCTGGGAGTGAGCCCCCGCGGCTCGCTGGCCCTGGCGCGGGCGGCGCAGGCGCTGGCCCTGACCGAGGGCCGGCTGTATTGCATTCCCGACGACGTCAAGCAGTTGGCCGTACCCGCCCTGGCGCACCGCGTGATCCTGCGCAGTCACTGGGATGCGACCGGAGATCGCTCCGACGATCCCGAGATGGTGATCCGGGAGATCGTCCAGGAGATCCCGGTCCCTCGATGAGCCGAGAGCCGGCCACCGGGTACCCACGTGGTGCGTGGGTGCGAGTGCGCGGGTGGCCGAGAGCCGAGAGGTCTCTTCCCTCCTGGGTGAGTCTGCCGATCTCACTCCGCGCGAGATGATGCGATGATGTCCCGGACTTCGAGTCTCCCGCGCTCCCCGGCTCCCCTGCACCCTCGCCCCGCTGCGCCGCAGCC
The DNA here is from genome assembly GCA_044451055.1 of Methylomirabilales bacterium (SeqCode). GTDB lineage: Bacteria > Methylomirabilota > Methylomirabilia > Methylomirabilales > 2-02-FULL-66-22 > 2-02-FULL-66-22. The sequence goes on along the minus strand of JBIOJT010000074.1, from coordinate 8,463 downwards.
TCCTCGCACGAACTACTGGCTTCCCCGCACGATCCGCCCCACGCGGGAGGGCTGGTGGTTCATCGGCGCGTCCTTCGCCGTGGGGCTGGCCGCCACGAACACCGGGAACAACCTGCTCTACCTGATCCTGGCCATGATGCTCTCCTTCATGGTCATCTCGGGCGTCCTGTCCGAGCAGACCATGCGGCACCTCACGTTGGAGCGGGACCGGCCGCGGCGCCTCTTCGCCGGCGTCCCGGCCCCGTTCGGCGTGCGCCTCACCAACCGGAAGCGCCGGCTGCCCTCCTTCGCATTGCACCTGAGCGAGGCGGATCCCGCCGGCAGCCGCACCGCGAGCCACTTTCTCCTGAAGGTCCCGCCACAGGGTCGCGAGACCTGGCAGTACAGCCTCACCTTTCCCCGTCGCGGCAGGCACTGCCTGCCGGGCCTCAAGACACTCACCCGGTTCCCCTTCGGGCTGTTCGCCAAGGCGAGCCGACCCATCCACCCCGATCCGGTCCTGGTGTACCCCGCGCTTCGCGCCCTGACGCCGGGCGAGATCCCGGCCGCGCTGGACCCCGGGTGGCGGGAAAGGGATCGCCGGGGTCACGGGAGCAGCTTGCGCAACCTGCGCTCGTACCGCCCTGGCGATGATCCCCGGTTACTCCACTGGAAGACCTCGGCCAAGGCCGGCGACCTGATGGTGAAAGAGCTGGGTGACGAGGACCGGCCCCACATTCGCCTGGTGGTGGAGGATCCCGCGCCGGGCGCGCCACCGGATGTGATCGAGGCGAACCTCTGCTATGTCGCGTCGCTCGCCGCCCATGCCATCCGGCTGGGATCGCAGGTCGACCTCACGACCGCCGATGGCTCGACCGGGTCCGGGCAGGGTGAAGCGCACCTGGACTGGATGCTGGAGCGATTGGCGCTGTACGAGGCGCCGGCAGCGCCGCGCCCGCTGACGATTCCGATGGAAGCCGGACGAGCCGTCCACATCCGGCTGGATGCCCGACAGGCGCCCCTGGCTGCCAAGGACTGACCGTGCCGTTCTCGCTGTTCTTCAAATTGACGCTGTACCTGCTGGTTCTGGACGCCTTCGGCGCCTTGTACCTCACGGAAATCCTAGAATGGCCGGGACTCGTGGCGACCCTCCTCACCATCCTGGGGAGCTGGTGGGCCGACGAGATCCGGGTGCGCACCCCCAACTATCGCCGGCTCTGGGATGTCATCACGGCGGTCTTTTGCATCTACGCGGTCCTGGACCTGCTCTTCCTGGCCGAGTCGTTCATTGCCGTGGTGATCCACTTGCTGCTGTTCCTGCAGGCCTACAAACTGTACAACGCGCGCAGCCACCGCGACCTGCTCGACATCTTCATCCTGACCTTCCTGCAGCTCACCGTCGTGTGCACCCTCACGATCAGCTTCGGCTTCCTGCTGGTCTTCTGCCTGTACATGGTCCTCGGGACGTGGGGGCTCATCCTGCTCCACCTGAAGCGAGAGACGGACCTCGCCCTCCCGGAGCGGAGTCGCGAGCTCCTGGCAGGATCGGACCTCGTGGCGCCCGGCTTCTTGCTCAGCAGCGTGGGCGTGGCCGTGACGTCCCTGCTCCTCACCCTGACCATCTTTTTCGTCATCCCCCGGGTGGGGCGCACCTACCTCCCCCTGAAGACGCAGATCGGCAGCATGACGACGGGCTTCACCGACCGGATGGACCTGGGCACCTACGGCACGATCCAGAACGATCCCACCATCGTGATGCGCGTGAGCTTTCCCGAGAGCGTGGTGAGTCCCGAGCGCCTGTCCGATCTCCGCTGGCGGGGCGTGGCCTTCGACAACTTCGACGGGCAGAGCTGGTCGCTCCGCGATCCGGGCCGAACCCCGGTCCGCAGGAGCCGGGAGGGATACTTCCTCCTGGCCCCCCCGCGTTGGAGGGCGCCGTTTCTGACCTACGAAGTCTTCCTGGAACCCATGGGGACAGAGGTGATCTTCACCCTGGCGCGGGTCGTGTCGATCCAGGGCCGCTTCGCTGGCCTGACAGAGGATTCGGCCAACGGCCTGAGCCTTGCGCCGCCGCCCTCCTCGCGGCTGCGCTATATGGCGGTGTCCCAGCCGGAGCGCTTTCGCCTGGAGCAGCTGCGCCAGCCAGTCCGGCCGGGCGACTATCCACCCGAGATCCGGGAGGCGTACCTGCAACTGCCGAAGCTCTCGCCGCGCCTACGAGCGCTGGCGCGCGAGCTGGCGCTGGGCGCCGAGACCCCCTACGACGTCGCCCGCCGGATGGAGGCCTATCTCACCGGGAATCTGCGGTACTCGCTGGACCTGCGGCGGGAGTCGAACCTGGACCCGCTGGACGATTTTCTGTTCTCCCGGAAGGCGGGAAACTGCGAGTACTTCGCCGCCAGCATGGCCGTCCTCTTGCGGGTCGTGGGAATTCCGGCCCGCGTGGTGAACGGCTTCCAGCGGGGAGAGTGGAACGAGGTCGGCCAGTTCTACGCGGTTCGCCAGCGGGACGCCCACTCCTGGGTGGAAGTCTTCTTCCCCGAGCTCGGCTGGGTGACGTTCGACCCCTCGCCCCGGGCGGCCTTCGAGGAGCAGGCCTTCGGCGCGAGCAGTTGGGTGGGGAAGTATTTCGACGCGCTGCGGATGCGCTGGAACCGCTCCGTGATCGATTACAACGTGGGAGATCAGGCCCTGATCGCCATGAACCTGCGGCGGCAGTCCATGGCGTTCCGCCAGGGACTCGGGCGGACCTGGGACCTCTGGTCGTTCAAGGTCCAGCGCACCGTGCACCGCCTCTGGCGGCAGTACGGGTACACCCTCAGCGTGCTGGTCACCCTCCTCGTCATCGGCCTGTTCTTGCTGCGCAAGGTGCCAGTGAGGGCCATGGGCAGCGCCTGGCTCCTTCACGTGCGAGCCCGGCAGGCCCCGGTGGCCTTCTACTCGCGGATGCTTCGCCTCCTGGCTCGACGGGGTTGCCCGCGACCTCCCACGGTCACTGCCCGGGAGTTCGCGTCCGCCCTCGCCGATCGTCCCCAGGTGCACGCCCCCGTCGTGGAGCTCACCGCCCTCTACGAGCGGGTCCGCTTCGGCGGTGAGCCTCTCACGCCTGCCGACCAGCGGCGGGCGGCCGCCTTGCTCCAGGCGCTTGCCTCGGCCCCTCGCTGATACGACCCGTTCGATGAGGGGAGTCATGCGTCCCCTCTTCGTTTTGCTTCCCCACGCACGCCTTATGTGGATCGAATCTCCTGTCGCATGAAGCACGCGTAACAGATCGCGAAGCACACGATGGTGATGGCCACCAGTGAGACCAGATACGGCATCACGATCAGGGTACTCTGCAGCAAAGGCAGGGGATTCTGGAACCGGCTGAGGGAGAGCCGTTCCATGGGCCCCATGAGGATGAGCGACCGGGTCGTGTTCCGCGTCGGGTCCAGGATGGTCGCGGTGGCCTGGCTGTACAGCGTGATGGGCGAGATGCTGGCGACGGTCTCGCGTGTCCGCTCGTGGCGGATGATGACTTCCGGGTCGGAGTCCTGCCCCGGGGGAATGGGCGAGATGAGATCCGATGCCAGGCTGGCCCCCAGCGCCATGAAGAAGGCGAGGAAGATCCAGAGAGCCAGGGAGGCCAGGGCCGAGGTCGCCATGCCGCGGAACAGGATGGAGAACAGGATGGAGACCGCGAGCCAGAACCCGATGTAGACGATGCTGACCACCAGGTACACAACCAGGCGCCCCACTTCTTCCCAGCCGGGCACCACCCCCAGCACCCAGAGCCCCATCCCCGAGATGAGCAGGACGATGGACAGCAGCATGAGGCTGACGATGGTCAGTCCTGCCAGGAACTTCCCGTTGATCACGGCATCGCGGTAGATGGGTTGGGAGAGCAGCTTGCTCAGCGTCCGCGAGGAGCGCTCCCGACTGATGGCGTCGAACCCCAGGATCATCCCGATGAGGGGCCCGAAGAAGGCGATGAACTGCACCAGCGAGAACAACGCCCCGGTGGACGTAAAGAGCAACAGGAACACCAGGGAAGGCTTGGCGAATCCCTCCAACTCCTTCCGAAGTCCGCTTCCGACCATGTAGGTGGTGACCAGGCTGATCATCAGGATCACGGTCAGGAGCAGAACGAACCGGGTGCTGCTGAAGTGGTCCTCCAACTCCTTCCGGTACATCACGAGCAATCCGTGCATGGAACATCCTCCGGTTTTCGAATGAGAGAGCGTTCGACGGTTCGGCGGTTCTGCGGTTCGACGAGTACAGCCGAACAGCCGAACGATCGAACGGTGGAACGCCTTTGTTTCCTGTTCTCAGGCGGCCGGCACGCCTTCCTGGAAGTACTTCATGTAGATCTCTTCCAGGGTGTACTGCGCCTGATCCACCCCCAGCTTACGCTTTGCCAAGTCGTCCATGGGACCAACGCCCACCAGGTTGCCCTGCAGCATGATGCCCACCCGGTCGCAGATCCGCTGGGCCTGATCGAGCTGGTGGGAAGAGAAGAACACGGTAATCCCCCGCTCGCGACTCAGGCCACGCACCATTTCCAGCATCCGTTGCGTCCCATCAGGGTCGAGGCCGAGGGTCGGCTCGTCCAGGAAGACCACCTGAGGATCCTTCATCAAGACCTCGGCGATCCCCAGGCGCTGGCGCATGCCCCGGGAGTAGGCGCCGACACGCTTCCGGGCCTCGCCGAGGAGGCCGACCCGGCCCAGGGCCTCCTCGATCTTCCCCGCCAGGGCGCCGTCCCGGATGCCGTTCAGCCGGGCCACGAAGCGCAGGTTGTCCGCGGCCGTCATGTCATCGTAGAAGCCGACGTTCTCCGGCAGGTAGCCCACCACTCGCTTGACCTTGAGGGCCTCCCGCGTGGGATCGAATCCGCAGACGCGGGCCGAGCCCGCAGTGGGCTCGCTCAGGCCCAGGAGCATCAAGAACGTGGTCGTCTTTCCCGCGCCGTTTGGCCCCAGGAACCCGAAGATCTCGCCCCGGGCGACCTGGAGGTTCAGCCGGTCGACGGCCGTCTGGCTGCCGTAGCGCTTGGTCAGTTCGTGGGTCTCGATGATGGTATCCATGAAGGTTTCCTGTCGATCCGAAATCGCGTCCGCGGCCACGCTCCTGCGAGCGCTGGCTTGGCCTGCAAGGGACGCCTTCCGGGTGAGGGGTTCACTCCGAGCGATTTCGGATCGTGGTCAGCGCCGGCCCAGCCAGACGAACAGGCCACCCATCCCCCCGATCGCCAGGGCGATCAGGCCAACCCCGATCCAGCCCCAGGTGGTGGGAGCCTTCACCGTGACGCGCATTTCCACCGTCTTGCTGCTGCCTTTCTCGCCATCTGCCATGAGTCCCACCGAGTAGTCCCCCACCAAGGAAGTGGCCGCCGGTGTGATGGTGGCCTCGACCTGCTTGAACGCGTTCGGCTCCAGTGCCTCGATCTTCTCGGGCTTGAACTCGACCTTCCAGTTCTCGGGCTTGAACGAGCTCAAGCTGATGTTCCGGTTGGCGGCCGAGCCGGTGTTCTTCACCAGCAGGGAGACCGTGGTGGGTTGTCCGGTCACGGCTTCCGTCGAGAGGATGCCCGAGGGGGTCGCCGCATCCAGCTTGTAGATGCCGGTGAGGACGACCCGCAACGGGACATCGGCCTTGGAATCGCCCGCGCTGATCCGGACGAGGACCGGATACTCGCCGGCGGTGGCATCCCGCGGAGGGGTGATCGACACCGCCACCGTCTGACTGCCGGCCCCCCGGATGCGCAGGCTGGAGATCTGCTTGGCCTCGTAGCCGGGCTTGAAGCTGGCCTCCCACTTGTCGGGGACCTGAGCGGCCAGGTTGAAGGTGCGGTCGTTCTCGCTCTTGTTGGCCACGTCCAGGGAGAACTCGAAGGTGGCGTCGGTCTGCCCCCGCAGGACAGGGTAGGACGTCGTGACCTGGATGTCCTCGGTGCCCAGGCGACTGCGCTCGCGGGTGGTGACCGTGATCGTGTAGTTCACCGTCAGTTTCTCGTCGGCCGTCACCCCCTGGATCTCGAACGCGTAGGTCCCGAGACCCAGGCCCTTCTCCGGATCCGCGCTGAAGGCGAGGGTCCGGGTCTTTCCATCGGGGACGGAGACGCCGGTGACGGTGAAGCTACCGCCCTTGAGGGAGGCCCGCCAGCCCTTGGGCACCGAGAGGAGCTTCAGTGCGACGTTCTCATCACGCTTGCCCTTGTTCTCCACCGTGAGGTCCATCCGGACCCCTTCGCCCACGGGGACTATGACTCCGGAATAGTCGGAGTAGATCGCGATGCCCCGCTCGGGCCGGTCGTCTCGCTTCGCCGATTCGTCACCGGCCGCCAGGACCGGCCGTGGCGCGACCAGGACGAGCAGCGCTACCAGGAGCCCGACCAAGAGCGCGGGCCGCCCGCTGCACCAGTTGCGGGGAGACCCCGCGCCATGAACCCACCGACCTGCCATCGTTGATCCTCCTGTCTGCTCGCCTCTGGAGCGCGAATGGGAGGCCGGGCGTCACCCGCCCGGCCCCGGGTCTGTCAGTAGTCTTCCGGTGGAGTCGGAGCCGCCGCCTTCGCCTCGCCGATCTGCTGGACCACGGCGGGGCCTTCCACACCAGCCTTCTCTTTTTACCACAATTAGCCCCAATCCGAAATTGCCAACTGCCAATCCGCCCCTGGCGGGAAGGAACGCCAAGACCAGAAGGGCTTATCGGAGGATACGAAGGGAACTTCTGAGGCCCCCGTGGGCGCGCTTTCGTGCTTTTTGGCGGAGAAATCGGAAGATCGTATCCTTAGTCCCGCCCGGGGCGGGATTGGCGCACCAGCGGCGGTGCCGTTGGTATCGGCGGTTCAAGCTCTTGGATTAGCAGGCTGCTGAAAAAGGCCCATCTGCGGCGTTGGCGCGCTCGCGCGGCGCTGCGACGTACGGACTGAGTACGCCTCGCACCTCGCATCGTGCGCCGCCTTGCATCTGGACCTTTTTGAGCAGCCTGGGCGAAGAAGGGTTTTTCAGCATCCTGTTAGGACTGGGTGGGGGCGGGCCTTGATTTTCTGACACAGGGCGATGCCATCCATCCCGGGCAGCAGAACGTCCGCGATGACCAGGTCCGGCACCCACTCTTGGGCCAGGCGGAAGGCCTCCTGCCCATCTCGGGCGGTGACGACGTAGTGACCCGCCTCCGTCAGCAGGTCCAGGAGATAGAGACGGAAGCGCTCTGTGCTGTCGACCACGAGGATGCGTCGCTGGAACGCCGTGGGGGATTGGTGCAAGCGCGGGTCGGAGAGAGGCCTCAACTCCTCCATCTTGACGACGCGGACGGCACCGCAGTTCGGGCACCGCAGGCGGCGTGCGTCTCCGATCTGCTGGTGCACCCGACTTTCCGCTCCGCACTCTTGGCAGTGAAAGGCAAAGAGGTCCGGGGGCTCGGCTTTGGCAGCCATGAGGGCATGGTGGATCACTGCGAAGAGTTCTTCGAAGGCAAAAGGCTTTCGCAAGAACCCGGAGGCTCCCACGTGATCCGCCAGGCGGGCGTCCGCATCGCTGGTGAAGGCCCCGCTGATGAGGATGACGGGAAGTTGGGGCCGGAGACTCTTGTAGGCTTCGCAGGCCGCGTAACCCGAGAGGCCGCCGGGCAGATTGATATCCAGGAGGATCAGATCGATCGGATGAGTCCGCAGCAGGTCGACGCCGACCAGGGCGGTGGAGGCGATGAGGCTCTCGTGCTCGTGCTTGGCAAGGGCCTGGCACAGGACGTCCGCCACGGCCCGATCATCCTCGACGATCAGGAAAAGCACCTGGAACTCCCGAAGAGAAGGTGCAGGACTCTCTCAAATGCCTGAGTGCCGAAGCGCTTTCGCAGAAGGGTAATGGGACTCAGCGACTGGGTATCGGCGACGTGCGGCTGATTCGGATGCCCTGTCCCAGGGATCGCCAGGCTCGTCCCGTTCACCTTGCGCGGGCTGGTCCCTTGCCGGCGGCTTCTCGATCAGCCGGTTTCGCGAAGACCGATACGGCGGAGGAGTAAATCACCTCCAAAGAATTGTCAAGGGATTCTTGGGCAGGAGACGCGCGCTAATTCTGGCGGGTAGTTACGGGGATCGGGTCGTTTGAGGTTGCGCCTGGGTTGCGTTTGGTTGCGTCCAGAACGGCCTCCGGATCGTCCAGCCGGTTCACGGCCTGGCGGTTCGCCCCGGGGATCAGATGCCCGTAGGTGTCCACGGTCTGCCCGATCGAGGCGTGGCCCGCCTGCTTGCTCACGTAGGCTGGACTTTCACCCTGCATCAAGAGCAGGCTGACCCAGGTGTGCCGGAGCTGGTGAGGTCCCCGGTAGCGGAGCCCGGCCAGGGCCAGCAGGGGCTTCCACTGGCTCTGTCAACCTGATTTGGCCCCTTTGTGATGGTCTGATTTGGCCCCACCCCCATCAGTTGTTACTGCCAGTTGGATAACATCACTCTCGCTCTTTCACTCTCTGTCAGGTCAGCGTTGTCCTCCTCCGGTTCCCTTC
>JBIOJT010000073.1:0-15853 GCA_044451055.1 Methylomirabilales bacterium (SeqCode) | reverse complement strand
TGGCCAACGCGATCCGGGTCGTGCCCGAGTATCAACGGCTGGTGGTCTTCCGCCTGGGGCGCTGCATCGGGCAGAAGGGTCCGGGGCTGGTGATCATCATCCCGCTCATCGACCGGCCGGTCCGGGTGGACCTGCGAGAGCTGTTCCTGGAGATCCCCCACCAAACGTGCATCACCAAGGACAACGCGCCCATCGCCATCGACTTCCTGGTCTACTGGAAGGTGGTGGATCCGGCCCTGAGCGTGGTCAAGGTGCGAGACTTCGCCGGCGCCTCCCAGGGGATCGCGACGACGACGTTGCGGGCGGTGGTCGGCGACATCCCGCTGGACGATGTCCTGGCGAAGCGCGAGCAGATCAACCAGGTCCTCCGCACCAAGCTCGACGAGGTGACGGAGCGCTGGGGTGTGAAGGTCACGACGGTGGAGATCCGGGAGATCGTCCCGCCCAAAGAGGTCCAGGAGGCGATGAACAAGCAGATGGCGGCCGAGCGCAACCGGCGCGCCATGGTGACCGAGGCCGACGGCCGGCGGGAGGCTGCGGTCAAGGTGGCCGAGGGCGACAAGCAGGCGGCCGTCCTGAAGGCCGAGGGCGACAAGCAGGCGGCGATCCTCCGGGCCGAGGGATTCTCGCTGGCGCTGCACACGGTGTTCGAGGTGGCCAGCACGGTGGACGCCAAGACCATGAGCCTCCAGTACCTGGATACCCTGAAGGCCTTGGGGGCCAGCCCGGCCACCAAGATCGTCTTCCCCCTGGAGTTCACCTCGCTGCTGCGACCGCTCTTCGAGAAGGCCCCGTAGAGCGGCGCAGCTGGGGAAGTCACAGGAATCCATCCGAGGTGCGATGATGATAAGCACACAGGAACTGATCGCGGCATCGGCGAAGTACCTGGCCAACACCTATGCGCGCTTCCCCATCGTCCTGGTGAAGGGGCAGGGGGTGCGGCTTTGGGATTCGGACGGGAAGGAGTACCTGGACTTCGTGGGCGGCATCGCCGTGGATGCGCTGGGCCACTGCCACCCGCGGATGGTCGAGGCCATCCGGGCCCAGGCCGAGACGCTGATCCACGTGAGCAACCTGTACCACATCGAGCCCCAGATCCGACTGGGGAAGCTGCTGTGCGAGCACTCCTTCGCCGACCGGGCGTTCTTCTGCAACAGCGGCGCGGAGGCCAACGAGGCCGCCATCAAGCTGGCGCGGAAGCACGCCAAGGATCATTGGAGCACCGACCGGTTCGAGATCATCGTGATGCGCCATTCTTTCCACGGCCGGACGCTGGCGACGGTGACGGCCACGGACAACGAGAAGTACTGGCACGGGTTCGAGCCGCTCCTGCCCGGGTTCAAGCACGTCCCGTACAACGATCTTCCCGCGGTGGAGCGGGCGATCGACTCGCACACGTGCGCCGTCATGGTGGAGCCGGTGCAGGGAGAGGGCGGGGTGAACGTCCCCGGGGACGACTACCTGCCCGGCCTCCGGCGGCTGTGCGATCAGGCCGGCATCCTCCTGATCCTGGACGAAATCCAGTCGGGGATGGGTCGCACCGGCAAGCTCTTCGCCTACCAGCATTGGGGGGTCGAGCCGGACATCATGACCCTGGCCAAGGCGCTGGCTGGGGGCATCCCGGTGGGGGCCATGCTGGCCAGGGAACACGTGGCGGCGAGCTTCGTCCCCGGCACGCACGCCTCGACCTTTGGCGGGACCCCGTTCGTGTCGGCCGTGGCCCACGCGGTGGTGACCACCATCATCCAGGAGGACCTGCCGGGCAATGCCGCCCGCGTGGGGAAGTATTTCCTGGATCGCCTGGCGTCAATGAAGGAGAGGCACCGGATCGTGACCGCGGTGCGCGGCAAAGGGCTGATCTTGGGCCTGGAGGTCTCGGTGCCGGCCCGGACCATCGTCTCCGGGTGCATGGAGCGCGGGCTGCTCACCCTCACGGCCGGCGACAACGTCGTGCGGTTCGTCCCGCCCCTGATCGTCACCGAGGGGGATGTGGACCGAGGGGTTGGCATCCTTGGCGAGGTGCTGGCGGGCCTCGCGCAATAAGCCAATGTAAAACCGACAACGGACAACTGACAACGCATAACTGGACGTAACGGATGGTCGGTTTTCGGTTGTCGGTTGTCAGTTTTTCATTGGCAAGGAGTTGTTAGATGAATCGCCATCTGGTCACGCTGGATGATGTCACGGCCGGCGACATCCAGGAACTCTTCGACCTGGCCGCCTCGCTGAAGGCCAAGCAACGGCAGGGGATCCCCCACGGACCTCTGCAGGGGAAGACCCTGGCCATGATCTTCGAGAAGCCCTCCCTGCGGACGCGGGTCACCTTCGAGGCCGGGATGACCCAGCTCGGCGGGCATGCCATCTACCTGGCGCCGGCCGACATCCGTCTGGGCCAGCGGGAGACGGTGCAGGACGCGGCCCGCAACCTGGAGCGGTGGGTGGACGGGATCGTCGCCCGCACCTTCAGCCACCAGATGGTGGAGCGGTTGGCCCTCTACTCGCGCGTGCCCGTGATCAACGGCCTGAGCGACGGCCACCATCCGGTCCAGATCCTGTGCGACCTGTTCACCCTGTGGGAGAGGCGGGGGCCGGTCGCCGGCCTGCGCGTCGCGTACATCGGCGACGGGAACAACGTGTGCCACTCCTGGCTGCAAGGGGCGGCCAAGATGGGCGTCCACTTCACGGTCGCCTGCCCCTCCGGGTACGAGCCCGACCCGGCGGTGATGGCGCAGGTCCAGGAGGAGGCGAAGGCGAGCGGCGCACGTCTCACGGTGACTCACGACCCCGGCGCCGCCGCGCGGGGCGCTGATGTCCTCTATACGGACGTCTGGGCCAGCATGGGCCAGGAGGAGGAGCACGTCCGACGCCTCCGCGACTTCCAGGGATTCCAGCTCGACCGCACCCTGGTGGACCAGGCCGGCCCGGACGCCCTGGTGATGCACTGCCTGCCGGCGCATCGCGGCGAGGAGATCACCGACGAGATCATGGACGGGCCTCGGAGCATCGTCTTCGACCAGGCGGAGAACCGCCTGCACATGCAGAAGGCGATCCTGGTGAGACTGTTGGGAAGGGGAGCAGAGCCGAGAGCCGGGTACCCGCGCGACAGCGCGGGTGGCCGAGAGCCGAGGGTGCAAGACGTCAATTCGTAACGGCCAATTCACGAATCGACGAATCGACCAGTTGCCTGGCAAGACCGGGCGTTGACGGCTGACGGCTGAAGGCCGGGGGAACACGGGAGCGTAGAAGGAGGGGAAGTGCGCCTGGCGGAGAAGGTGGCCATGGTCACCGGCGGCGGGGCGGGGATCGGCCGCGCCATCGTCCTGGCCAAGGCGCGCGAGGGCGCCGACATCCTGGTGGCCGACATCCATCTCGGTGCGGCCGAGGGCGTGGCGAAAGAGGTCCGGGACCTGGGGCGGAGGGCGGCGGCCATCCCGGTGGACGTCAGCCAGGAGGTCCAGGTGAAGCAAGCCATCGCCGACGGCATCCGGCGGTTCGGACGGATAGACATCCTGGTGAATAACGCCGGGGTGACCCCCCGGCTGGGGCTGCCCTTCACGCGCCAGGAAGAAACTGACTGGGACAAGGTCTTCGACATCAATGTGAAGTCCGTCTTCTTCACGTGCAAGGCCATCGCCCCCCACTTCATGGAGCGACGGTCCGGGAAGATCGTCAACATCGCCTCCATTGCGGGGCCGCTGTCCAGCCAGACCATGCCGTCCTACAGCGTGTCCAAGATGGGGGTGATCACCTTCACCAAGATCGTGGCCAAGGAGCTGGCGGCCTACAACGTCAACGTGAACGCCATCTGCCCGGGTCTCCTGTATACCGACATGTGGAAGGGCATCGGCGAGGTGATCCGGGCGACGAATCCCGCGTATGCGGACCTCACGCCCCGGCAGATGTTCGAGCGGCGGGTGCAGGAGTGGATCCCGCTCCGGCGCGAGCAGACGCCGGAGGACATCGGCCACGCGGCCGTGTTTCTCGCCTCGGAGGAGGCGCGGAACATCACCGGCCAGGCCCTGATGGTGGACGGCGGCGCGGTGATGTAACGAAGAACTGTTCGACGGTTCGACTGTTCGGGAGTTCGGGAAGAACCGAACTGCCGAACGCTTGAACTATCGAACGTTCTAAAACCCAACGGTGGGAGGGGACAAGGACGGTGGGCATGGCAGGAACTGTGAAGAAGATCGTGCTGGCGTACTCGGGTGGGCTGGACACGTCGGTGATCCTGCGGTGGCTGATCGAGACGTACCAGTGCGAGGTGGTGGCCTTCGTGGCCGACGTCGGCCAGGGCGAGGAGGTGGGGCCGGTCCGCGACAAGGCCGTCCGGACCGGCGCCAGTCGATGCTACGTCGAGGACCTGCAGGACGAATTCGTCCGGGACTTCGTCTTCCCCTGTCTCAAGGCCAACGCCCTGTACGAGGGGCGGTATCTCCTCGGGACCTCCATGGCGCGGCCCCTCATCGCCAAAGGCCAGATGGCCGTGGCAAAGAAGGAGGGGGCGGACGCCGTCTCCCATGGGGCCACCGGCAAGGGGAACGATCAGGTTCGGTTCGAGCTGACCTACTACGCCATCGATCCCCACATCCGCATCATCGCACCGTGGCGCGAGTGGACCCTCCGCTCGCGTACGGACCTGGTGGAGTACGCCAAGAAACATGGCATCCCGACGCCGGTGACGGCGGAGCGACCCTACAGTAGCGACCGGAACCTCTTCCACATCAGCTTCGAGGGAGGCATCCTGGAGGATCCCTGGGCCGAGCCGCCGGAGAAGATGTACGTGCTCTCGATCTCGCCCGAGGTGGCCCCCAACCGGCCGACCTCCGTCGAGATCGACTTCGAACGGGGGATGCCCGTAGCCGTCGACGGGGCGCGGATGGGGCCCGCGGCGCTCCTGGCGCATCTCAACCGGCTGGGGGGCGAGAACGGGATCGGCCGAGTGGATATGGTGGAGAACCGTTACGTGGGGATGAAGTCGCGCGGGGTCTACGAGACGCCGGGCGGCACCATCCTCCAGGCGGCGCACCGGGCGGTGGAATCCATCACCATGGACCGTGAGGTGATGCATCTCCGCGATTCCTTGATCCCGCGCTTTGCGGAGCTGGTGTACTACGGCTACTGGTTCTCGCCGGAGGTGGAGCTCCTGCGGATGACGATCGACGAATCGCAGAAGAACGTGACGGGCACCGCCCGCCTCAAGGTGTACAAGGGCAACTGCGACGTGGTCGGACGCAAATCCCCGGCGTCCCTGTACGATCCGGAGTTTGCCACGTTCGAGGCCGACCAGGTGTACCAGCAAGGGGACGCCACCGGCTTCATCCGGCTGAACGCCCTCCGCCTGCGGATCCGCGCGCTGACCCAGGCACGGAAGAAGAGCTAAGGGCTCGGGCGCAGCGCGGCGCAAGTTGGAGGGGAGGAGATCATCTCGGGTGTGGACAGGCGGGAGGAGCAGTATTGACCGTGGGAGCGACGGCATGAAACGAAAAAAGCCTTGGGGCGGCCGGTTCGAGGGTGAGACAAACAGGCAGGTCGAGGCCTTCACGGCCTCGATCCATTTCGATCAGCGGCTGGCCGAACACGACATCGCAGGCAGCATCGCCCACGCCCGGATGCTGGGGAAGTGCGGCATCCTGAGCAAGAGCGAGGTGGATGCCATCGTGGCCGGCCTCGACGAGATCCGCCAGGAGATCGAGCGGGGGGAGTTCCACACCGATCCGGCTCTGGAAGACATCCACACGCACATCGAGCAGCGCCTGCGGGACAGGATCGGAGAGGTGGCGGGCAAGCTCCACACCGCACGCAGCCGGAACGACCAGGTGGCGCTGGATCTGCGCCTCTTCCTGCGGGAGGCCATCGGCCAGATTCGCGAAGGGATCCGGAGCCTTCAGGGTGAATTGGCGGCCAAGGCCGAGGTTCACCTGGGAACCATCATGCCGGGCTACACCCACCTTCAGCGGGCCCAGCCGATACTGCTGGCACATCACCTCCTGGCCTACTTCGAGATGTTCCAGCGCGACCGGGACCGCCTTGTCGACTGCCTCGCCCGGGTGAACGTCTTGCCGCTGGGCGCAGGGGCCCTGGCGGGGACGACGTTTCCCATCGACCGCGCCTACGTGGCCAAGCTGTTGGACTTCCCCAAGGTCGCCGGCAACAGCGAGGATGCGGTGGCCGACCGGGACTTCGCCGTCGAGTTCCTGGCGTGCTGCGCCATCCTGGCCATGCACATCTCCCGCTTAGCGGAGGAACTCACCCTGTGGGCCAGCGCCGAGTTCGGTTTCATCGAGCTGCCCGACGCCTTCACCACCGGATCCAGCATGATGCCGCAGAAGAAGAACCCGGATGTGGCCGAGCTGGCCCGGGGAAAGACCGGACGGGTGTACGGCGCCCTGCTGGCATTGCTCACCATGCTCAAAGGCCTGCCGTTGAGCTACAACCGCGACCTCCAGGAGGACAAGGAGCCGATCTTCGACGCCGTGGACACCATCCGGCAGACGCTGGACGTGCTGCCCCCGATGCTCAAGGCCATCAAGTTCCGTACCGAGCGGATGCGCGCCGCCGCGGCCGACGGGTTCCTGAACGCCACGGATCTTGCCGACTACTTGGTCACGAAGGGCGTGCCGTTCCGCGAGGCGCACGAGATGGTGGGCCGCATCGTCCGGGAATGCGTCGAATCGGGGCAGCGGCTGGAGGACCTGCCGCTCTCGCGCCTGCGCAATTACTCCAGGGCCTTCGGCGACGATGCCGCCAAGTACATCCGCCTCGAATCTTGCGTGGAACGGCGGCGGTCGGCCGGCGGCACCAGCTCGCGCCTGGTGGGCGAGGCCATCCGCCAAGCCAAGAAGACCCTGCGCATTCCATGAGGATTCCCCACCCGCGATCCCCCGCCGCGCGGATGCTCCTCGGTTCCGCCCTCCTCGTCGCGGGCCTCCTGGGCTGCGGTCGGAGGGGCGTACCGGTGCCGCCCCGGCCCGAGGCCCCGGCCGCGGTGGGCGCGCTCCGCGCGGACCTGCTCGACAGCACCATTCTCCTGACATGGAACCGGCCCACTCAGAACGAGGATGGATTGCCCCTCATGGATCTCCTCGAGTTCCGGCTGTTTCGCGCCGTCGGCCCGACGGCGCCCCGGGAGACCAGAGGGCGGCCCGCCTTTTCGTTGCTGGCGACGGTGCGGGCCGACCAGCCCGAGAATGCCGTCGTTCAGGGCGACCGGTATGCGTTTCGGGACGACGGGGGCAGTGCGGGGTTCACGCCCGACCTCCGGTACAGCTACCGGCTCCAGGCGGTGAATCGCCGTGGGGTGGCGGGCGCGCAGTCGGCGGAAGTCTCCGTGGACTTCTCCCTGGCTCCGCCGCCGCCGGTCGACCTGGTTGCGGTGGCGGGAGATACAGTGGTCACCTTGACCTGGAGGCCACCTGCGGGGGCCGTCCCGCCCGGCGCCACGTCGCCGCGGGGCTACAACATCTACCGTGGTCTTGAGCCCGGGGTCTATGGATCCCAGCCCGTCAACGCCGGGCCGGTCGTCGAAACGCAGTTCCGCGACGCCGCGGTGGAGAACGAGACCACCTATTACTACGTGGTGCGAAGCGCGGGAGGCGAGCGTCCGCCGTGGCGTGAGAGCATAAACTCCATCGAGGCGTCGGCGACGCCGATCGACCTCACGCCCCCGGCGCCGCCCCGGGGGCTGACCGCCATCCCCGCGCCGGGCGTCGTGTCCCTGAGCTGGAGCCCTAATACCGAACCGGACCTCCTCGGGTACCTGGTCTACCGGCGGGAGCCGCCCGCCCTGATCCCGGTCCGCCCCACCGACATTCCGGTCCAGACCACGACCTTCACCGACCGGGCGGTCCGCCCCGGGGCGACCTACGTCTACACTGTCACCGCCGTGGACCGTTCCCGCCGACGGAACGAAAGCGCGCCGTCAGCCGAAGTGTCCGTTACGGTCCCCTGAGTCCGGGGCGCAACCGCCCGGCCGCCACTGGCGAGTCCGCCTCCGGCGGACGGGACGTCAAGGGCGGCAAGGCTCGCCGGGAGTCAGCGGACCCCGTACACCCCCGCCCCCTTCCGGGTTCGCCTCGCGCGGCGTCAGGTCCGTCCAAGCTCCTTGAGGAATCCCCGCGCGGAGTTCGCGAGCAGGCTGGTGGCGCTGACGATGAGCAACTGGAAGCCCTGCGCGTACAGCGCCCGGCCGTCCGCGGGATCGAGAGCGACGATCATGGTTGGCTTGCCGGCCGCCGCCGCGGCCGCCCGGATCTGCCCGACGATGGCCTGTACGCTGGGATCCTTCCAGCCGCCCGGGATCCCCATGGAGAGGGACATATCCCCCGGGCCGATCACCACGATGTCCACGCCGGGGGTGGAGCAGATGGCCGGCAGGTGGGTCAGGGCAGATTGGTCCTCGATCAGGGGCACGAAGAGCACCTCGTCGTTCATCTTCGTGAAGTACTCCACCTGGGTCTGGGTGATGCCGTAGTTCGCCGCCCGGGAGCGGCCGAAACCGCCCCGGAGGCCCACCGGCGGATACTTCATGGCGGCGACGGCGGCCTCGGTCTCGGCCCGCGTCGTGATGTTGGGCACGATGATCCCCCCGGCCCCTGCGTCCAGGTACTCCAGGATGACCGAAGCGTCGTTGCGTGGCACCCGCACGAGGCTGGTCATGCCGGTGACGTCGGCCGCCCGGATTAGGCCGCGAGCCACCTCGACGTTCAATCCGCAGTGCTGGCCATCGAGGAACACGAAGTCATACCCCAGGTGCCCGAAGAGTTCGACCATCTCCGGATTGTGGAACTCCACCAGGACCCCGCATACCCGCTGGCCTGCCGTCAGCCTCCGCTTGAGACTGTTGGTGCGCACGTCCACCTCCTTTAGGCTTTTGCCTTCTTGTTCTGGAGTTCTGCGATGCAGCGCCAGTGTCGTTCGATCGGTGGCTCAGCCCGAGCCTGGCCGGCCCCTTCGAATTGGAAGGATTCGCTCGTCTCCGCGGACCCGAGAATGAGGTCCCCGTCCTGGCTTCCACCCAGCCCGGTCCGCCGCCGAAGCGCCGCCAAGCTATCGTACGCGTCCCCCTGCGCCCACATCGCCCGCGAGCCCCTTGGGAGTCACGGCACGAACGGCCAGCCACCCCTGTTTGCCTCGTTCAGGTCGACGCGCTGCACCCCGGCCCGCACCAGGACGGGGAGGAACCAGACCAATATCTGATCGCGCACCGGAACCCTGACGTACAGAATGGTCTTCCCTGCCGGGAGCCCTGCCAACACGTAGTGGCCGGCCGCATCCGTTTCCACGCGCTCCGCTATGTGCTTGGCAAGCAAGGAATCCGCCTGCCCATCGTGCTTGCGGGCCACCTCCCACACCCGGCGCTTCGCCTGGAACAGGACGTGTTCCGCCGCACGCAGCTGTTCCCACAGCTGCCGCTCCCGGGCTGTGGTCCGGGGGCCTCTGTGCCGGCGATTCGCGCCCGCGCCAGCCGTGCGCCCTGCCGCTAAGGCGCGGTCCCACGCCAGCCTGGCCTCCTCGACCGAGGCCGCCGCCGCCTGCTGCGCCTGGCGGGCGGGCTCGACCTCCGCCTCGAACGCCGCCAGGGCCGCGGCCGAGTCGCGCTCGAAGGCCTCTGTGGGGCGGATAACACTCACGCCGATGCGAGCGACCGGGTTCACCTCTCCGCGAGGGGTTTGCACGAAAATGTCCCCGGCGATGGTGCCGGACCGGGAGCAGGCGGCGAGGGTCAGCACGATGGCCGCAACCCAGGCTTTGGCTTTCATTCTGGTTGTCTCCTCAATCCACGCCTCCGGGGTTCCTCATCGAAGGGCTGGTCCGGTGCCGTGCCGTGGGCGATCGCCGGGGTGTCCATGTGGGGGAAGCGGGAGGACTCTACGATGGATCTTGTCGGGTGGCACCAGCATCTCTCCCTCCCCACCAATGCCGCAGTTTTCCCCCGAGAAATTGCCCGGCAAAGAACGCGCTTGCCAGGACCGGGACGGTGGAGAGGTGCCATCCCAGCCCCAACAGAACCCGTAGCCCGATCACCAGAGGAACGGGAGCGTGCACCGCCAGAAACCAGGGCAGGCTGAGCCTCCGCACACCTGCCCTCCAGAAGCCAAAAGGGAGGTTGACGACGAATACTGCAAGTGCGACTCCCCCTAGGCCCGGCACGAACGCAACCTATCTGTATTACCCATGTGCGGCTTCGTGTCGTGGGCGAACCCGGGGGAGCAATGCCGCCGAGGCGGCTGCGGAGGTTGACGCCCTTCGAGGCGATGTCCGTGATCCTGTCGCTGTCGCCGACACGCTCCGCAGTGGCGAGGAGCGTGGGCGGAGTGGCGGCGAGATCGGAGGCTGAGAGGGAGAGGCCGACGATGCATGGGACCGATGCTCGACAGGGAGTCAAACCGGAATCACTTGGGCCCCGGCGCGACCGTAGGCTGGGGGCTGTATAGTCGCGAGGCGCATGCCGCCCTGGCTATGCGGCACCGGCCCTGCTCCGGCGAGGGGGATGGGTCGCTGCTTCAACTCTGGTCCTGTTTCCGGTCCATAAACTGGGCCGTTCTGCAGGCCGGACAGATTCCGTGCGTGAACTGAGCGTCCGTATGCTTGCTGACGTACTCCTCGACTTCTTCCCAATAGCCCTCATCATTCCGAACGCTCTTGCACCACGCACACATCGGCAGCAGGCCGCTCAGTTGCCTCACCTGGTTGAGCGCCTCGGCGACTTCCCCGTTCAGTCGCCTCTCCCTTTCGAGGTCCTCCCGGATGCGGGAGACCGTTAGCGCCACGATCAAGACCCAGCCGCATTTGAGCCCGGTATTCCAATACTCGAAGAACCGCGAGGAATACGGATTTGTCCAGAACACGTTGGCGCCGAACCACACCACCACAGAGAATAGGGCGGTGAGCACGGCCGGGACCCTCCCGACACACCAGGCGGTAATGGCCACGGGGAAGGCGTAGAAGAGGAAGAGGTCGAACTCGAATGCGGTCACATAATCCACATAGCCCAGCGCGAGGAGAAACCCCAGGCTGAACCCGAGAGCCGCCCGCCGATCCTGGAGCAGTCGCGTCACACTTCATCTCCTGTCACGGCACAGCGTGAAACCGGTTCCCGCAGTACAGTGAGAACTGGCTGTCGTCTTCCCGGAGGCCCGTCCCCGCCGTTCCACAGCACACCAGAGACCTCGGGCCCCTCCTGCGTCCCAAATCAGGGTCTCCGAACTCACCTCTAATCCCTGCTCTTTCCCGTCTGCCCCTCGCTGCCCCGCCAGCCAAGCCTCGGCGATCCAGCGCAGTAGGGACTCCCGGCTTAGAGTCGGCTGGGCCTCAAGGGCGGCCTTCGCCCTCGGACTGACCCTCGGCAATGTGCAGTTCGGCGGCGAAGTCCGGGCCTTTCGGTTCCGGGAAGGCCAGGCCGTGGCGGATGGCGCCCCTGGTGGTGGCGGTCCACACAACCCGGGCTTCCACTTCCAGGGGCCCGAGTCCCGTCTGGAGGGCCAGGCAAAGGATACTATCCCGCACCACCACCACGGGGAACTCCACCATCAGCCCGCCCGGACCGACGGACCGCACCATCCCGTGGAGTGCCATCTCCCGAAACTGCGGCGCCCGGCCGATGACCGGCAAGGAAACTGGGGTTCGTGTAAATTGTCGCCGCATGGCCGCCCCTTTCGTGGGCTGGGCTCGCGTATCCCTTCCGGGGAGTTCCTGTCCTCCGACGGGATGCTCATGTTCCCGATGGAGGTATCGCTTCGCGGCCTCCACGGCCGCCGCCTGGGATTCAAACTCTTCCTGCAGGACCATCTCCCCCGAGGGGGAGGCGACGCCTGGCATACTCGCGGGGGGCACTGGCAGGGGCGTCACGGCGGCCATCCAGCAGCCCGCTCGCAGTTCCCGCACCCAGATCACGGCGTCTTTGTGCGGCTCGATTGCCTGCCAGTCCATAGCGCACCCGTTAGGTCTTGCAGGGGTCTCGCCGATCGCCTCCCTCGCAGCGAGGGCTCTCGCCCCGCTGTGAGGTCGGAACGCATTGGCCATCGGAGCCGCCAGCCCTTCGCATGCGACAGGGAAGTGGTAGCTCGATCAGAATCAGGGCCAAGCGAATGTCCCCGATGCGCAAGCAGAGAGGATAGCAAGGGCAAGCGCGGCCCGTTGTGCGCGGTTAGAAGACGGTGGGCGAGCGCTCCCGTGGAAGGGGAGAAAGTCCGGGAGGCTCGGACGCGAGGGTATCGAAGAGCCCCCCGCGTGTCAACGGCAAAAACTGAAGATGTGCGGGCGTGGGTAAGTGAGAAGGACAGCGATTTCGGAAGGTCCTCTGCGCACACACCCGGAAGGGCCGGAGTGGCAGCGGGTTTCAGAGAGTGTCGGGGAGCCCAACCGTTCGTATCATTGAAGGTCGTAAAGAACCGGTAGTCTCCTGAAGGCGCTAATCGAACGATCGGTCATTTATGGGCAAGCAGCCGTGTCTTTCAGGGGGGAGCAGATGCTCGCGATTGGGATAGACTATTTTGCTCAACCGGTGGTCCGGTCCCCCGGCACCAACCCTTATATTCTCTACGAGGGGAAACGCGGGGACGCCGATATAATGTTGCATGAAGTCCCGATGTGACAGCCAGCCTCGCCCCAGCTTCTAGCCGAGGCAACCAGTTTAGACCTTGCTTGGCCCGAGACTGGCCGCTTGGTGTGCCTCTGGTTACAATCAGCTTGAGATCGCCTCAGAAAGTCGCAACAGTTCGTCCCCACTTTCCAGCACTTCCGGGGGATCGCCCAGGGGAACCGGCAACACTTCTGCTGTTCCGTTGCCAGTTCGGCCCCGATGGGAGCGGGCGGTGCCGGGGACTGCTGATGACACGGTCCACAGAGGAGGGCGCTCTCCCTGGCTCCCGGTCCAGGCCGGGTGAGCAGGAAATTCCCCTTGTGCAGGGGACGCCGGTCGGCGTATGCTGACAAAAAAAGCGGAGGCCAGCCATGCCCACCATCGCGGCGGACCGACGACGACCTCCCCGGCATCCGGTGCAACTCCCCCTCCTCCACAAGCTGAAAGCGCCCGCACCGCCCAGGACTGGCACTGGTTGGACGCACAACCTGAGCGAGGGGAGTGCGTGTGTGGAGCTCGACGAGCGCGTCGTGGCCTCGACGCCGCTCCAGGTCTGCCTCCAGACGGAGCGCGGGGCCATCGAGGTGGAGGCTCAGGTCGTCTGGGAAGTGGGGGCCGGGCGGCCAGGGGCGGCCGAAGGCGGCATCCTCCACGGGGTGCTCTTCACCCACCTGGCCCCGGACCAGCTCCAAGCGCTCCGCGACCTGCTCCTCTCCCGGCGGGGCGAGCGGCGCGCCGGGCTCCGGCTCCCGACCGACCTCGTCGTAAAGTGTCGGCCCAGAGGGCAAGCCGATCTGCCACTCCAGGGTCGGACAGAGGATCTCGGCCGGGGAGGCCTCTTGCTCCGGCTCACCAAGGCGCTCGCTCCCGGAACGGCCCTGGAGCTCACCCTGCACCCCCCGAGTGGGCCGGTCACGGCCGAGGGGGAGATCGTCTGGGCGGAGCCACCCGAGAAGCGCAAGCGCGGGGAGCCGATCCGCCACGGCGTCCGTTTCACCGCTCTCGGCTGGTCCCAGTCGCTCTCCCTGGCGCTCGTCCTCTCGCAGGTAGCCTAGGTGGGCGCCCCTCCGTCTCGGCGCTCGTGGTGTTTGGGGTGCGGGCTGGGTCCGCACTGTAGTCCCGGGAGCAGTCCGGATACGATCGGCATCGGGGGTTGCCATGGCCACGGCCAACACAGAGGAAGTGCTCTCCGTGGCTCACGGGCGGGCCCGGTGTCCAGATGATTCCCCCCGCGGAGGTATTGGCGATCGGCATAGGCTCCCAACACCCAGAGGCGCACCATGCCCATCGCATCGGAGCACCGTCGCATCCCCCGCTACCCGATTCAACTCCCAGTCCTCCATCGACCCGAAGATCCCCCAGCCCTGAGCGTGGGCGGGGACTGGAGACGGGCCTACGGCGACCCTAATCGGGCACGAAGCTGGAAACGGCGGACACAGCCAAGGGGAGCCTTCGGGGTACCGCGCCAGTCCTCGACCCTACCAGGCGAGTGGATAGGGACATGATGCGGTCGGGCGCAATGGTTATAGCTGGTCCTACGCAGATGGTGGCGTTCCACCCGGTGGATGCAAGGCTGTCCTGGCCAATGCGTCTTCCCACGTGGGTGGGTAGCCTTTCCCGTGAATCATCCACCGAATGAACCGCGTCGGTCCCATAGCGGGCCGCAGGGCGGCCATCACGGTGTGATGGGGCATCGCATGGACCAATTCCATTAGGGCCTTCTCGCTTTCCCACACCGAGAGCGTCCAGGATTGCTTTCGGAGGGGTCGGGCCAGCAGCGAGTAGCCGATAAGACCGGGGGCATTGCTCAATTGTTGCTGGACCTGGCGGGTGAAGAGCAGGAAGCGCGGGATGGCCAGGTATGACTTCAAGGGCAATTCGGTGAGCAGGACCAGATACTCGCGCCCCGGCTCGGCCTTGCGGAATGTCTTCCAGGGCAACCCAGGCATCGTCGTTCTCGAATAGCCACCGATACCATCATCACGGAACAATCGGTTTGATGCAATCCGGCGCGTCATTCGCCGGATTGTTCACCAGCATGCTGACCGAGATCGCGACCATCTCGTCGGCAGGTTACGGGCGCAGGAGAGGTTGCAGTCGCTCTTGATCCCGGATACGCGGATCGAGCCACACATCGTAATCCCCACGGGCCAGAACGGTGTGTACCACAACTCGTATCCGGTTCCTGTTCGTCGCCCACCGCGTTTGGATTGGGCTTCCTCCAGACCCCACCTCGCGGTGACGCCCTTGCCCTTCTCCTAGCCTTCGGCTCCGCGAGAACCTGGCGCGCGGACTTTCACCTCGCTCGGTCTGTGCCATGCCTGGCACACACGATTTGAGCTAACCGACCAAGCCGCGCGCGGCCTGGTCCGGGTTGAGCGAGGGGTTAGGCCGCCTATAGGCTTGCCATTGATGTACCTGAATTCTTGAGTCTGGCCCTGATAGCCCCATGCATCAGCGTGTACCTCATGGATGACTATGTAGCTGGCAGGCGCGAGATTGCCAACTATGCCTTCGATAGCAGAAAAAACCTGTTCGACAAATCGGGCCTTTTCGTCCTTCGTGTTTGTCCCCCCCCGTTACTTTGATGTCCAGGTAGAAACTCTGTTCTGATCGAGCCGCCAGAGAACTGCCGCCGATGTACCAGTAATCGTGTGCAACGAACTCAACTGCCACGGCTGTCAGTTCACGTTTTTTCTTCAGAATCCCGGCTGTGAGGTTAGTCAGAACTTCAGCCACCTGTTTGGACTTCTCGACGGACGCCGGTCCAGTGAGCTTGATGTTTAGGTATGGCACGGGACCTTCTTGTGTCGATTGAGGTGTCCTAACGAATAAGCTTTTATCCGGCGGGCCTCGCGGAGTACAGCCCCGCGACGGGACGAGCGGGCCCGCCGGGTAAAACCGGTTGAACTGAACCGCTGGCCTACAGGCTATGGGGATTGTATCGGAACCCCGGGGCCGAGCAAAGGGCTTTTGCCCCAAGACCCGGGGCCGGTGGCGAGACCGAACGGGGGATTGCGGGCCAGCGGACTGCTCGACTGCACTCCCCAGCCGGGATAAGGGCAGGCGAAGGGTTTCGCGGTGAAGACCGCGGGCAGATGGACAGGCGGCCGACACCGATTCGTCGGGCCGGCGGAAGGAGGAAGGGACTGGCGTGCCAGAGGAAGCTGCGAGCATCGAGCGCCCCCTGTCTGTGGCACGATTAGGAGCGGGATTACTGGCTCCTTTTACCCCTGGCGATCCGAGGTGTCAACTGGGGAGTTGCCCTGCGGG
>JBIOJT010000072.1:0-15867 GCA_044451055.1 Methylomirabilales bacterium (SeqCode) | reverse complement strand
GGAGGGGATGACCATCATCCTCATCACGCACAACCTCGGCGTGGTGGCCGAGATGTCCGACACGGTGGTGGTCATGTACCTGGGCCGCGTGGTGGAAGAGGGGCCGGTGGACGCCATCTTCCACAACGCCAAGCACCCGTACACCCAGGCCCTCCTCCGCTCCATCCCCAGCATCCATTCCACCGCCCGGGCGGAGCTGCCGATCATCGCCGGCTCCATCCCCCACCCGTACAACCGGCCGGCCGGCTGCCCGTTTCACCCCCGCTGCCCGGCCTTCAAACCGGGGGTGTGCGACCAGAGCGAACCGGCCCTGCACCACCTGGGGGGCGGTCAGGCGGTGAGCTGCTTCCTCTACGACCGGACGTGACCATGGGATCTTCTCCGCGCCTGCTCGAAGTCAAGGGACTGAAGAAGTTCTTCCCCATCCGCCGCGGGGTCATGCAGCGGGTGGTCGGCCACGTCCGCGCCGTGGACGACGTCAACTTCTATGTGGAGAAGGGTGAGACGCTGTCCCTGGTGGGGGAGAGCGGCTGCGGCAAGACCACGACGGCGCGCTGCGTCTTGCGGGCGGTCAGGCCGACGGCGGGCGAGATCCTCTTCCGGCCCGAGGACGGCACAGTGGTGGATGTGGCCACCCTGGCCAAGGCCCAGCTCCGGCCGCTCCGCCGGCAGATGCAGATGATCTTTCAGGATCCCTTTTCGTCCCTCAACCCGCGGCGGACGCTCCTCGACATCGTCGCCGAGCCCCTGGTGGTCAACCGCGTCGGCAACCGGCAGGAGCGGATCGAGCGGGTGGCGGAGCTGCTCAAGCTGGTGGGGCTCCGACCTGAGTACATGCGGCGCTACCCCCACGCCTTCTCGGGCGGTCAGCGGCAGCGCATCGGGATCGCCCGGGCGCTCGCCCTGAACCCCAGCCTGGTGGTGGCCGACGAGCCCGTCTCGGCCCTGGACGTGTCGGTCCAGGCCCAGATCCTGAATCTGATGCTCAGGCTGCAATCCCAGCTCGGCCTCACCTACCTCTTCGTGGCGCACGACCTCAGCGTGGTGAAGCACGTGAGCGACCGGGTGGCCGTCATGTACGTGGGCCGCATCGTGGAGATGGCCCCCACGGCCGCGTTGTTCGCCACCCCGAAGCACCCGTACACCGAGGCCCTGATGTCGGCCGTCCCCAAGCCGGACCCCCGCCTCCGCTCGCAGCGCATCGTTCTCGAGGGGGAGGTCGCGGATGCGGCGAATCCGCCATCGGGCTGCTACTTCCACCCGCGATGTCGTTACGCGGTGGACCTGTGCCGGACCGAGACGCCGCGGCTCGCGGAGATCCAACCGGGCCACCTTGTAAGCTGCCATCGGGCCAAGGAACTCACGCTGAGGGGTGTGGGCGAGATCCCCCAAGCTGGCGATGGGCCGGTGAGTCGAACAGCCGGCTCCTCTGTGTGAAGAGAAGGAGGCGGAGCGTGAAACTCGGCATCTGCATCCCACACTATGGCCGATTGATCGAGGTCAACCGCATCCTGGAGGTCGTCCGACGGGCGGAGGAGCGGGGGCTCGACTCGGTCTGGGTGACCGACCACGTCATCGTCCCCCGGGATCTCGAGATCATCTATCGGGACCACATGCTCGATCCGTTGGCGGTCCTCCCCTGGCTGGCCGGAGTGACGCAGCGGATCGCGCTCGGAACGAGCGTGGTGATCCTCCCGTACCGCTCGCCGATCCCGGTCGCGAAGCTCTTGGCGAGCGTGGATGTCCTTTCCGGTGGCCGTCTGATCGTCGGCACGGCCATCGGCTGGATGGAGGGGGAGTTCGCGGCCCTTGGCATCCCGATCAAGGAGCGAGCCAGCCGCGCCGATGAGGCATTGGAGCTATTCCGGGCGTTGTGGACCCAGGAGTATCCGGAGGTTCAGACCAAGCGGTACCGGCTCGCCGGCGTGAAGGCGTCCCCCATGCCGCTTCAGAAGCCGCGGCCGCCCATCCTCGTCGGGGGAAGCAGCGAGGGCGCGTTCCGACGGGTCGCTCGTCTCGGCGATGGCTGGCACGCCTCCTCGACGGACCCGGAGGCGTTTCGTCGGGGAACAGAGGCAGTCCTCCGGTTTTGGCAGGAGGCGGGCCGTCAGGGAACACCGATCTGGACGCTTCGAGTTCCCCTGCTCATCGAGGGTGTCCACCGCGCCGCGGTGGACATGAGCCTACTGCGCGGGCGGTATGTGATAGAAGGCTCGGTGGCGAAGGTCATCGAGACGTTGCACGGGTTCCGGAGCCTCGGGTGCGGCCATGTGGCCCTCGACGTGTCGTATACGACGTTCCCGGCCATCCTCGACACCATCGATATCCTGGCCCGGGAGATCCGACCTCAGGTCGCCGGGTAGGGAATCCGAGAGATGAGTGGAGCGCGCTTGTGAGCAACAGTCGGCTTGTCTATTCCACCGATGGCGGGCGTGTGAAGATCCCAGCTGAGCGTCCCCGTTCGTCCCAGAAGTCCGGACCGAATGTGCCGGATGACGGCGTGGTTCGCATCTTTCGCGAGCGTGCTGGACGGAGCGGCAAGGTGGTGACGGTGATTCGTGGTCTCGCGGGACGGGGGCCGGCTATCATTACCCTGGCGGGGGACTTGAAGCGGCTCTGCGGCGCCGGCGGGACGGCGAAAGACAGGGTCATCGAGATCCAGGGCGATCATCGGGAGAAGGTGGCCGAGTACCTGCGTGAGCTGGGCTACGTCACCAAGCTGGCCGGCGGATGACCGCCGAAAGCCAGCGGCTCGGGGAGTTCCTATCCATGTCCAACGACAAAGGGATGGTCAGGCAGTCGTGGTCGTGGGACACGGCGCTCCGGGGTGTCATCCCGCCCATGATCTCGCCGTTGGCCAACTCGGGGGATCCGGACGAAGCAGCCGCAGGCCGGCTGGTCGAGCAGGTCCTGGCAGGAGGTGCAGCGGCCTGTTCGTGCTGGGCGGCTGTGGCGAAGGCGCGTGGCTGACGGGCACGCAGCGAGCGGCGGTCATCAGGCTGCGGCGAGGGGCGATGCCGCCACGTGTGTGACCCTCCAGGCCCAGATCACAGACCTCTGTACCCTCCACCGTCATGGTCACTGGCGGCCCGCCCTCAAGGCCGCCTGCGCAGCCATCGGCATCGGCAATGGTCTGCCGTCTCCTCCCCTGGCTCCCGCCACCGAGGAAGAGCGCCGCGCAATCGGGGTCATCCTCGCGCGCCACAACCTGCTCAGCCTCGAGGTGGCCTCTCCCGGCCGCGATACTCCGCGTTCCTGAGCCGTTTATTATCCATGCGCGGCTCAAAAATTTGAGGCGAGCCGACATCCGGCGCGTGATGCATTTGGCTTCAAGGCGAACTGGACAATAGCCGTCTCAAGTCTTATTCTATGCGGGAAGGAGATTGCCAAATTTTCGGTCTCTGGAGGATTCTACCGTGCGTTTCGACCAGTTCACATTCAAGGCCCAGGAAGTGATCCAGACCGCCCAGAAGCTCGCAGATGAAATGCAGCATCAGGCGGTAGACGTTGAGCATCTCCTCCTGGGCTTGGTGGAGCAAACAGAGGGCATCCTGATACCGCTGCTTCAAAAGGTGGGAGCCAGCCCGAAGACGGTCACCGCTGCTCTGCGGGAAGAGTTGGGGAAGCTCCCGAAGGTCTATGGACCGAGCCAGACCTATATCACGCCTCGCCTGAACGAGGTCTTCAAACGGGCCCAGGAGGAGGCCGGGCGACTCAAGGATGAGTACGTCAGCGTCGAACACCTGCTCCTGGGGATCCTGGACGACACCTCGGGTGTTGCCGTCCAGGTTCTACGATCGAATGGCGTAACCAAGGATGCCGTGTATGCGGCGCTCCAGTCCATGCGGGGGGGCCAGCGGATCACCGACCCCAGCCCTGAGGAGAAATACCAGGCGCTCCAGCGCTACAGCCGGGACCTCACGGACCTGGCGCAAAAGGGAAAGCTGGATCCGGTCATCGGCCGGGACGAAGAGATCCGGCGAGTGATCCAGGTTCTGTCGCGACGCACCAAGAACAACCCCGTCCTGATCGGTGAACCGGGGGTCGGGAAGACCGCCATCGTGGAGGGGTTGGCCCAGCGCATCGTGCGCGGAGATGTCCCGGAGTCGCTCAAGGACAAGCGGGTGGTGGCGCTCGACTTGGGGGCGTTGGTGGCCGGGACGAAGTACCGGGGAGAGTTCGAGGACCGGCTGAAGGCCCTCCTCAGAGAGGTCACGGAGGCCGCAGGCCAGATCATCCTGTTCATTGACGAGCTGCACACGCTGGTGGGCGCGGGCGCGGCGGAAGGAGCGGTAGACGCCAGCAACATGCTGAAGCCTGCCCTGGCCCGGGGGGAACTCCGCTGCGTAGGGGCCACCACGCTGGACGAGTACCGCAAGCGCATCGAGAAAGATGCCGCGCTGGAGCGGCGGTTCCAGCCCATCCTCGTGCGCCAGCCCACCGTCGAGGACACCATTTCGATCCTGCGCGGGCTGCGCGAGCGGTACGAGGTGCACCACGGCGTGCGGATCAAGGACTCGGCCCTGGTGGCCGCCGCAACGCTTTCCTACCGCTACATCACCGACCGCTTTCTGCCCGACAAGGCCATTGACCTCGTGGACGAAGCCGCCAGCATGCTCCGGATGGAGATCGATAGCCTCCCGACGGAGCTGGACGAGGTTGAGCGGAAGATCCGCCAGCTCAACATCGAGCGGGAGGCGATGAAGCGCGAGTCCGACTCGGACACCCTGGAGCGGCTCGAGCGGCTGGAGGCCGAGTTGTCGGAGCTGGAGAAGCAGCAGGCCGTCCTGCGCAGTCGGTGGGAGAAGGAGAAGGCCAGCATTCAGCGCATCCGCGCCCTGAAGGAGCAGATCGAGGCCGCGCGCCTGCAGGCAGAGCAGGCGGAGCGCGAAGGGAATCTGGGAAAGGTGGCCGAGATCCGCTACGGGACGCTGGTGGGCCTGGAGAAGGAACTCAAGACCGAGCAGGCGGCCCTCACCGCCGCACAGGGATCGGAGCGGATGCTCAAGGAAGAGGTGGACGAAGAGGACATCGCCAAGGTGATCTCGCGCTGGACCGGGATCCCGGTGGCCAAGATGCTCCAGACCGAAACCCAGAAGCTCCTGCAGATGGAGGACCGGCTGCGGCAGCGGGTGGTGGGGCAGCCCGAGGCCATCATTGCAGTCAGCAGCGCCATCCGCAGGGCCCGGGCCGGACTGCAGGATGAGAACCGCCCCCTCGGTTCGTTCCTGTTCCTGGGGCCGACGGGGGTCGGCAAGACGGAGCTGGCCCGTGCACTGGCGGAGTTCCTCTTCGACGACGAGCGGGCACTGGTGCGGCTGGACATGTCCGAGTTCATGGAGAAGCACTCGGTGGCCCGCCTGATCGGGGCGCCTCCCGGCTACGTGGGATACGAGGAGGGCGGTTACCTTACCGAGGCGGTCCGTCGCCGACCCTACACCGTCATCCTCTTCGACGAGATGGAGAAGGCTCACGCCGAGGTGTTCAACATCCTGCTGCAGGTCCTTGACGAGGGGCGGCTGACCGACGGCCAGGGGCGGACGGTGGATTTCAAGAACGCGCTGATCATCATGACCTCCAACCTCGGCAGCCAGTACATCCAGGAGGATCTGGACGAGGCCGAGATCCGGGACAAGATCAACGACCTATTGAAGGCGGCATTCCGCCCCGAGTTCCTGAACCGCGTCGACGAGATGGTGATCTTCCATCGCTTGGAGCTGACCCAGATCAAGCAGATCGTCAGCATTCAATTGGGGTATCTGCAGCGGCGGTTGAGCGCCCGGAAGCTGGAACTCAGCACCACCGACCGGGTGCGGGAGTACCTCGCCCGGGAGGGCTTTGACCCCGTCTATGGTGCGCGGCCGCTCAAGCGAGCGATCCAGCGGCTGTTGCAGGATCCGTTGGCGCAGCGGTTGCTCGAGGGGGAGTTCCGGGAGGGAGATCGGATCCTGGCCGACATCGAAGGCGGGGAGCTTGTCCTCTCGCGAGAGGAGGGGACTTCTCCGACGGAGAAGGGTGAGGGGTGAGCCTTGAGCTGGGGAAAGCAGAGGGGCTGAGGCGAACGCGCGGAATGCGTCACCTGCGACGCGTGCGAGCGAGAGCCTAACAGGATGCTGAAAAACCCGTTTTCGCCCAGGCTGCTCAAAAAGGTCGAGATGCAAGGCGGTGCGCGATGCGAGGTGCGAGGCGTACTTCGTCCGTACGTGACAGCGCCGCGCGAGCGCGCCGGGTACCCATCCGGAGGATAGGTGCCGCAGATGGGCCTTTTTCAGCGGCCTGCTAAGGGCTGAAATGCGAACGCCCTTCCGGCGCATCTGTCCGGAAGGGCGCTTCTTTTTCACGCGAGAAGGTCACGACGAGCACGAGGACAGTGTCGGCAGATCTCTGACCAGGCCCAGCAGATGATCCAGGTTGATCGGCTTGTCGTAATAGTGTGACGCACCGCGTGACAGGGCCTCGCGCCGAACCTCGTCCGTCCCGTAGGCAGTCATAACGATGACATGAGTACGGGGGGACCGTTGTTTCAGAAGGGTGAGGAGATCCAAGCCGGCATGAGCCTCGCTGCCCGAAAGACGGACATCCAGGAGGGCCAGGTCGAAGACCTGATTCTGGATGGCCTCCTCAGCCTCGTCACGACCGAGGCAGGATGTCACAGTGGCCCCAGTGCGCCGGAGCACATGTGAGAGCCCTAACAGGATCGTGGGCTCATCATCGACAATAAGGATGCGAACTGCTTCGGCCATTGGGTCTCCTGCCAGGAAACCGGGCATGCTGGCTGACCGGGAATCGGATTCCTGGCTTCTGCGGCATTATCACAGCAAGCGGTGTACCAACGAAGGAATTATGAGAGACCGTACCTGCGGATTTTGTCCTGAAGCGTAGATCGAGAGATGCCGAGGACCCGGGCAGCCTGGCTACGGTTGCCGGACACTGACACTAAGACCTCGCGGATGTAGCGCTGCTCCATCTCCTCCAGTGTCCCGAGAACCCCCGGGGACCGGTCGACCTCCGGCGTCCCGGCGGGCGCCTCCGCAGGTCCCTCGGGTGTGACAAGAAGGGGTGGGGGAGACACCGCGCCGGCGAGTTGCTGGATCTCTACGGGGAGACACGAGACGGGAATGATCTCTCCCTGGCAGAGGATCATCCCCCGCTCCGTCACGTTTCGGAGCTCCCGAACGTTTCCCGGCCAGGAGTAGGCCAACAGAACCCGCTGCGCCTCCGGAGTGAACCCCCGGATGCGCTTCTTCAGCATGCCGTTGAACTCCTGGACGAAGAGGTCTGCCAGGACCAGGATGTCGTTCCCCCGGTCTCTGAGGGGTGGAACCGTGAGTGGCATCACCTTCAACCGGTAATACAAATCCTCGCGGAACGTCTTGTTCTCCACCAGACTCGACAGGTTCTTGTTGCTGGCGGTGATGACGCGCACGTCCACCGAGATGTCTCGCGTCCCTCCGACCCGGC
Source organism: Methylomirabilales bacterium (SeqCode) (assembly GCA_044451055.1). Taxonomy (GTDB): domain Bacteria; phylum Methylomirabilota; class Methylomirabilia; order Methylomirabilales; family 2-02-FULL-66-22; genus 2-02-FULL-66-22. The sequence continues at coordinate 8,406 of JBIOJT010000072.1, read as the reverse complement.
GGAAGACCTGATTCTCCAGGACTCGGAGGAACTTGGGCTGGATCGCCAGGGGCATGTCCCCGATCTCGTCCAGGAACAGCGACCCGCCATCGGCAATCTCCATGAGCCCCCGCTTCAACGCCTTGGCATCGGTGAAGGCGCCCCGCTCGTGCCCGAATAACTCGGACTCCAGCAGGTGCTCCGAGAGGCCTGCGCAGTTGATCTCGAGGAACGGCTTGTCCGCGCGGGAGCTCCGGTAGTGGATGGCGCGGGCCACCAGCTCCTTTCCCGAGCCGCTTTCCCCCTGGACGAGGACCGTGGTCTGCGGCGCCTTGGCCAGGAGGTCCACCATGGCGTGGATCTCCCGCATGACGGGCGAGTTGCCGGGGATTTGGGCTGGAGAGCGTCCGTGGGCCTGGTAGCGGTAATAGCGGTTCTCGCGCCGAAGCTTCAGCATCTCCAGCGCCTTCTCCACGCGGACCTCGGTCACCTCCAGGCTGCTGGGGTCCTTCTCGAGAAAATCCTCCGCCCCCTTCTTGATGGCTGTGACGGCCACCTCGACGCTGGCGTGCCCCGTGAGGAGGATGACCGCGGCCTCGGGGCACACCCCCTGCAGGCGCTCCAGAACCTCCAGCCCGTCGCCGTCGGGGAGTTTGAGGTCGAGGAGGATCACCTCGGGCTCCTCGGCCTGGGCCGTCTGCAGCGCCATCGCGCCGTTCTCCGCCTCACAGGCGCGGTAGCCCTTGCGCTCCAGCAGGTGTCGAAGGCTCTTCCGGATGGTCGGCTGGTCGTCAACGATGAGGACGGTGGCTGCCATTGGACTCGTGCACCTGTTCAAGGCCCGCGCACTGTGGCGGGGCCGGCTACGCAGCGGGCGACAGGGGGAGCGCCACGGTGACGGTGGTTCCCACTTGCTCGGTGCTCTGGATGCTGATGGCGCCGCCGTGATCCTCCACGATCCGCCGGCAGATCGCCAGGCCAAGGCCGGACCCAGTGGATTTCGTCGTGAAAAAGAGATCGAATACACGATCCAGGTCCGCCGCCGGGATGCCGACCCCGGTGTCGCTGACCACGCTCAGCAGATACTCGCGGGACGGCTCGCCGGCGCCTGCCTGCAACTCCAGGCTGTGCTGCACGGATGCCGGGATCGCGCCCCGACGAACGCGCTGGAGCCTGATGGTGATCCGGCCACCTGGCGCCGTCGCCTGGATGGCGTTCTTCAGCAGGTTCAGGAACACCTGGTGCAGCTTGTCCCCGTCCGCCGGAACCATGGGCAACGCGTCACCGATGTCTCGGATCACCTCTACCTTGGCCCCGGCCAGCTCTTCCCTGGCCATGCCGAGGATCTCGTCCCAGATCTGTTCTAGGGCCTGCGGCGTGCGCAGGAGTTTGGAAGGCCGGGAATAGTGGAGCAGATCCTCCACCAGGGCATTCAGGCGCTTGATTTCGGCTCGCATGGCCGCCAGCAGCTCCTGGTGGACGGGGTCGAACTTCACTTCCGTCATGAGGATCTGCGCCACCGAGCTGATCCCGAAGAGAGGATTGCGGATCTCGTGGGCGACGCCTGCGGCCACCTCGCCGATGGCGGCGAGGCGATCCTTGCGCCGCCCCTCCGCCCGGATGGCCCGGAGGTCGGAGAGATCGCGGAAGATAAGAATCGTCCCCTCGGGCTGCCCTTGGGCATCCAGGAGGCGCGAGTTGTTGAACCCCAGGGGCACGGTGCGTCCGTCGAGGGAAGGAAGATCCAACTCCCGCAGGATGGTATCCACCTGCACGTCCAGGAGCGGGCCGCCGCCCGGGAACACGTCCAGCAGGCGTTTGCCAACCACCTGATCCGCGGCCACCCCCAGCGTCGCCTGCCCGTGCTGATTGATCATCCAGATCCGCCCGTCTCGGTCCGTGACCAGAAGACCGCTTCCCATGTGGGAGATGATGTTCTCCAAGAGCTGTCGGCCCCGGTTGATCTCCAGCGTCTGGGACTGGACCCGCTCCTGGAGTTCCCCCACGAGCCGCTTGTTCTCCGTCAGCAGCTGATGGCGTTCCAGGGCGCGGCGGGTCGCGTAGATGAGGTCGCCCGGCTCGAACGGCTTGGAGAGGAAATCGTAGGCCCCGAGCTTGAGCAGGTCGATGACCCGGCTCTGCGATGAGTGGGCGGTCATGATGACCACCGGGATATCGGGCAGCTCCCGCCCGAGGATCTGGAGCGCCTCGAAGCCGCTCGTCTTTGGCATCATCAGGTCCAGGAGGATCGCCCCCACCGGCTCCTTCCGGGCGATGCGCAGCCCCTCGTCGGCATCCTGGGCGGCCAGGACCCGATACCCCTCACCGGCGATGATCTCGACGCACAGTTCGCGCACGAAGCGCTCGTCGTCCACCACCAGCACCGTATCGGCCATCTGGGTTTCCATGGTAAGGAACCATAGCAGAGGCGAGGCTCGGCTTTCAAGGAGAATCTGCCTGGTGGGTGGTCATGAGGAGCCGGGGGAATTTCGGTTGACGGCGGACAGCGGCTTCACTAGAGTGGATCGCCAAGTCAGACGAGGGAAAAGGCAGGGGGGGCACGGACGGATGTCCAAGGACAGCGTGGTCCATCGGGCGGCGAACGCCCTCCGGGAAGCCGGCGTAACGCGCGACGAGCGCCTGCTGGTGGCTGTCTCGGGCGGGGTGGACTCCGTGGTGCTCCTGGATGTCCTGGTCCGCCTGCAGGATCGGCTGGGCCTCCGGCTGCACGTGGCCCACGTGCATCACGGCCTGCGAGGCAAGGCGGCCGACCGGGACGCGGCATTCGTCGTGGCCGAGGCGGCGCGGCGGGCCCTCGGGGCCGGCGTGTGCCGGCTGGATCCGGCGGAGCGGCGTCGGGGCGAATCGATACAGGCGTGGGCCCGGACGGCGCGGTATGCCTGCCTGGATGCTGTTGCGGCGGGGGTGCGAGCCTCCCGCATCGCCGTCGCTCACACCATGGACGACCAGGCCGAGACCGTGCTGCTCCACCTGCTCCGCGGGACCGGACCCCGCGGGCTGGCCGGGATCCCCCCGGTGCGCCATCGGATCCTGCGGCCGCTCCTCGCCGTCTCGCGGGCCGAGATCGAGGCGTACGCGACCTCGCGCCATCTCGCCTATCGGACCGATGCGAGCAACGCCTCGGACGCGTACCTCCGGAATCGCGTCCGGCACCATCTCCTCCCCCTGCTGGCGAAGGAGTATAACCCCCGGATCGTGGGGTCGCTCGCCGCGCTGGCCGCCCTCATGCGCGAGGACGAGGCGACACTCGCCGCGCTGGCCGCCTCGCTTCTCGCAGGGGTGGCGCGGGAAGCCGGCCGGGCTCTCTGTCTCCCCGTCGAGGCGCTGCGCGTCGCCCCGCCGCCCATCGCGCGCCGCGTGTTCCAGGACGCCTTCCAGAAGCTGAGCCGGGGCCGGCACGCCCTGACCCGGCGCCATCTGGAGGCGTTGCGCCGTTTGTTCACTCGGGAGGCAGTGGTTCCCCTCCCGGGCCGGTGCGAGGCTCGGCGCGAGGGCGCCGTGATCCGGATTGGGCCGTCGGCTGCGACGGCACCGGGGAGCTCGGACAAGGATTCGCAGGCGGCGGAGCCTCCGGGGGAAATTCCGATCCGACCGGGGGTCTGGACGCGGTGGTCCCCCCTCCACTGCCGGGTCCGCCTGCGACGGCTTGTGGCCGGCGCGCGTGGGGTCCGCCGGGCCCCGTGGCGGGAGATCCTCAGCCCGCTCCTCTTGGAGGCGCCGCTCACGCTCCGGAGCTGGCGCCCGGGGGATCGGTTCCGGCCCCTCGGGATGTCGGGTGAGAAGAAGCTCCAGGATTTCTTTGTGGACGCGAAGGTCCCTCGCCAGGAGCGGGCGCGGATCCCCTTGCTGGTCGCTGGCGGGCGGATCGCCTGGGTGATCGGGCGGCGGATCGCGGAGGACTTCCGCTTTCGGGGAGACGGCCCGGCCTGTCTCGTTGAGATCGAGTTCCCGGGAGGGGCGGGCCAATCGAAAACGGACAACTGACAACCGACAACCGGCCATCCGTCTTACTCCGGAATTGACCGGTTGTCAGTTGTCGGTATGAGATTTTCCATTGGCGCGGGGTGCGTCGTGCGACACCGCCTGGGAAGAACCCTGATCACGGCGCCTGAGATCCAGACCCGGGTCCGGGAACTCGCCACGGCAATCTCCCAGGACTACGCGGACAGGGATCTTCTGCTGATCTGCGTCTTGAAGGGTGCGGCCATCTTCTGGGCCGACCTCTGCCGGGCCCTTCGCATCCCGTGCCAAAGTGACTTCGTCGCCATGGAGAGCTACGGGGATTCCTTGTCCCCCTTGGCGGAACCGCGGTTCACCAAGGCGGCGGATGTGTCCCTCTCGGGTCGGGACATCTTGATCGTGGAGGACATCATCGACACCGGCCACACGAGCGTCCGCCTGCGGGAGCTCCTCCGCGCGGCCTCCCCCAGGAGCCTCGCCATGTGCGCCCTGCTGGACAAGGCGGAACGGCGGCAGGTGGCGACGCTTATCGAGTACTGCGGCTTCGTCATCCCCAACGCCTTCGTCGTGGGCTACGGGCTGGACTTTGCCCAGCAGTACCGCCACCTCCCCCACATTGCAGTCCTGGAGAGCCTTCCTGAGACCTAGGGCCTGAACCGCCTCGCCTCTCACCGGACCTCCCGTCGATCGGTTCGCACCTGGAGGCGCCGCGCGCGCCAAAGAGTGACCGCGGAAGGCCGCCGTCTTGTCATGTTTCCTGTTGTCTTTCGCGGACTTTCGTGTTACAAGGACGGTGTGTGTCGCCGCGATCTTTGCGGTCGCGCGGAAGGAGATTTCGGGTGAGTCCGTTCTTCAAAAATCTGGCCCTCTGGCTGGTGATCGGCCTGATCATGGTGCTGGTGTTCAACATCTTTAACCAGAGCCAGCCCATGCAGAAGGAACTGATCTTCAGCGACTTCATGAGCAAGGTGGAGCGGGGCGAGGTCAGCGAGGTCACCATCAAAGGGAATGACATCACCGGCCGGCTGACCGACAACTCCGTCTTCCGCACGTACACGCCCGACGACAAGGACATGATCGGCCTCCTGCGCAAGCAGGGAGTGAAGATCACGGCGAAGCCGGCCGAGGGCAACCCCTGGTACGTGCAGGCCCTTTTCTCCTGGTTGCCCATGTTCCTCTTCATCGGCGTCTGGATCTTCTTCATGCGCCAGATGCAGGGCGGCGGGGCCAAGGCCCTCTCCTTCGGGAAGAGCCGGGCGCGCCTCCTTTCCGACAAGCAGAACAAGGTCACCTTCGCCGACGTGGCCGGGGTGGACGAGGCCAAGGAGGAACTGCAGGAAATCATCGAGTTCCTCAAGGACCCCCAGAAGTTCCAGAAGCTGGGCGGGCGCATCCCCAAGGGCGTCCTGCTCATGGGCCCTCCGGGCACCGGGAAGACGCTCATGGCCCGGGCCATCGCCGGCGAGGCCAACGTGCCGTTCTTCTCCATCTCCGGTTCCGATTTCGTGGAGATGTTCGTGGGGGTGGGGGCCTCCCGGGTGCGGGACCTCTTCGAGCAGGGGAAGAAGAACGCCCCCTGCATCATCTTCATGGACGAGATCGACGCCGTGGGGCGCCACCGGGGCGCCGGGCTGGGCGGCGGCCACGACGAGCGCGAGCAGACCCTGAACCAACTCCTGGTGGAGATGGATGGGTTCGAGAGCAACGACGGGGTCATCCTCATCGCGGCCACGAACCGACCCGACGTCCTGGACCCGGCCCTCCTCCGCCCGGGCCGGTTCGACCGGCAGGTCGTGGTGGCGCGGCCGGATGTGAGGGGGCGCGAGGGCATCCTGAAGGTGCACACGAAGAAGATCCCCCTGGGCCCGGACGTGGACCTGCAAGTCCTGGCCCGGGGCACGCCCGGCTTCTCCGGGGCGGACCTGGCCAACCTGGTGAACGAGGGGGCGCTCCTCGCGGCGCGCGCCAACAAGAAGCTGGTGGAGATGTCGGATTTCGAAAACGCCAAGGACAAGGTCCTCATGGGGGTGGAGCGGAAGAGCCTGGTGGTCAGCGCCAAGGAGCGGAAGATGACCGCCTATCACGAGGGCGGCCACGCCCTGGTGGCGAAGCTCTTGCCGGGCACGGATCCGATCCACAAGGTGACCATCATCCCCCGGGGGCGGGCCCTGGGCGTCACGCAGCAGCTCCCCACCGAGGACAAGCACAACTACTCCAAGGAGTACCTGCTCAACGACATCGCCATCCTGTACGGGGGCCGCATCTCCGAGGAGATCGTCTTCGGCCCGCAGGAGGTCACCACGGGGGCCATGAACGACATCGAGCGGGCCACCGAGCTCGCCCGCAAGATGGTCTGCGAGTGGGGCATGAGCGAGCGGATGGGCCCCTTGCAGTTCGGCAAGCGCGAGGAGATGATCTTCCTGGGGCGGGAGATTGCCCAGCACCAGGATTACAGCGAGCAGACCGCGATGGAGATCGACCGCGAGGTCCGCCGCATCGTCATGGAAAACTACGAGCGGGCCAAGGAGCTCATCCAGAGTCACCTGGAGACCCTGCAGACCCTGGCCGAGGCCCTCCTGGAGCGCGAGGTCCTGGATGGCCGGGAGATCGACACGATCGTGAAAGGGGCCGGATCCCCGGCGCCCGCGGCGGCGGCGTAGCCGCCTCGTCCGGTCGTCGGCGCTGCCGCGCGCCCGAGGTGCTGGTCCGCGGGATTTCGAGGCGTCACGGGACACCGAGCCGGATGACCAATGGGGCAGGGGGTCAGGACCACCCGGGGCACACCGATCCCCGACACCCACCTGATGGTTCAGGCGGGCGGAGGCGTTGGCTGGCCCGCCCGGGCCAGCGCCACCGATCCCGTCCCACCGCGCCTTTCGCATGCTCCAATGCTCCGCCAGTTTGACGGCAGACCTGTCAGCGCGAACTCGCCTCGCCAGGAAGCGGCCCGGGCGCCCGATACGGGGAGATGAAGGGGAGCGACCGATCTCGGAGGCTCCAGGGGGCGTAACGGGATGCTGGACCTGCTCCATCAGTTCCGCTGGATCGACGCGCTGGATATCCTGATCGTCACGTTCGCCATCTACCAGATCATCCTGGCGCTTCGCGGCACCCGGGCGTTTCAGATGCTCCTGGGGCTGGCCCTCCTGTATCTGGCCTCGAGGGTCTCGTTGCGCATCGGCCTCCTGACCGTGAACTGGGCCCTCTCGAACCTCCTGGCCGTGTGGTTCCTGCTCATCATCATCCTGTTCCAGCCCGAGCTCCGGCGGGCCCTGGCCAGTGTGGGACAACGGGGAAGCCTCCTGCGGGCCTTCTCGCGCTACCAGGAAGCCCACATGATCGACGAGGTCGTGCGGGCGGTCACGTCGCTGGCGGCCAAGAAGATCGGGGCCATCATCGTGGTGGAGCGGGACTCGCGCCTCAGCGACAGCATCGATTCGGGAACGGTGGTGGATGCCCTGGTGTCCCGCCGTCTGTTGGAGTCCATCTTCTACCCGTACTCGCCGCTGCATGATGGGGCAGCCATCATCAGCCGCGACCGGATCGTGGCCGCGGCCTGCTTCCTGCCGCTGAGCATCAACCCCGAGTTGCCAGGGGATCTGGGGACGCGCCATCGCGCGGCGGTGGGTGTCACCGAGGAGACCGATGCCATCGCCATCGTGGTGTCGGAGGAGACGGGAACGGTCTCTCTGGTCGCGGGCGGCGAGCTTCAACGGAACCTGGATGCGGCCGCCCTGCGGCAACGGTTGAGCGAGTTCTTGGGCCCGCCCCTCAAGACCTTCGGTGGGCGGAAGGCCGGGGCGGCCACCCCGCTTCGCGACCCGGTCAAGTGACCCCAAAAAAGCAAAGCGGGCAAGCGGGCGTAAGGATGCGGACCTGGCTCCTGGACAATCTCGGCCTGAAGCTCCTCTCCATCGTTCTGGCGGTCTTCCTCTGGGCCGTGGTCGTGGGAGAGCAAAAGGTTGAGGTCACGATGAACATCCCCCTTGAGATCAGGGGCCTGCCCCGCAACCTGGCGATGGTGAACGAGCCGCCCGACACGCTGGAGGTCCGAGTGCGCGGCCCCAAGACACTGGTCTCCACCTTGTCACCCAGCGAGATCGTGCTGGAGCGCCTGCCCAGGAACTTCGTGGAGGGAGAGAACATCATTCCGATCCGGCCGGAGATGGTCCATGTCCCCCGAGGGATCGAGGTCGAGGATGTCACCCCTCACCGGGTTCGCGTGGTCCTGGATACCATCGTGGAGCGGGAGGTGGAAGTGAGCCCCCGCGTCGAGGGGACACCCACCAATGGGTATGTGGTGAAGCGGGTGACGTCCAGCCCGCCACGCATCCGAATGGCCGGCCCGAGGGGCGACCTCCGCCGACTCACGCGGATCTACACGGTTCCGATCAATCTGGACGGACACAACGCTTCCTTCACCACGCGGGCGATGCTGGAACCGGT
>JBIOJT010000071.1:0-15875 GCA_044451055.1 Methylomirabilales bacterium (SeqCode) | reverse complement strand
GGGGTGAAATCTGCGGATCCATCCGGGGTCGTCTTTTCCCCTAGAACAGGCTACTCACGCTTGGCCAGCAACAGGCTCGGCATGCACGGAGACCCGTTCAACGCCTGGAATCTGCTGCTGGGCACGCCGCATCAGCTCCAGACCGACCTCGTGGGCCCTATCCAAGGAGAGGCTGCCGTCCATGGTGCAATCACAGGTGACCCAGATCCGTCCCTCGACCGAGCGGACCGAGATATTCCTGCACTCGTGGATCCCGGGGACGGCAAGCGCCAGCGTCCGCAGACGCCCGGCGACGCGCCCAGCATCCGTGTCTACGCCGGCAACAACCCGCGCGTGATCCTCGCGTATCGGGTCCACGTGAATGTATACGCGTCCCAACCGGGGGGCCTCGTGCCGTAGGTCGGCCTCGATCTCTTCCGTCAAGGCGTGCGCCTCGGTCAATGTGAGATTTCCGGGCGCCTCCAGGTGCAGATCCACGCACGGCTTCCCGTCGGCATCGTAGATGAAAATATCGTGTGCCCCCGCGGCGTGGCGGGACACGACGAGCCGGATGGCATCGCCCAGGGTCTCATCCTCGGTCCGCCATGGCTCCGCATGGACCACGACGCTTGCATTCGGCGCCACGTCGTGGACCCGCTCTTCGACCTGGTCCATGACCGCGTGCGCGCCCTCGAAGGAGGCGCCGCGCCCGATGGACACGGCCGCATCCACAAAGAGGCGGGGGCCCACCTGCCGCGCCCGGAGGCTCACGGGCCCCTGGACGTCCGGAACGCTCTTGACGGCAGTGCGGATCCGGTCCACCAGGTCGACCGGCGCACGATCCAGCAGGGCGTCCGCGGCGTGCCTCGCCAGTCGGCCACCCACCGTCAGGACGATGCCCGCGACCAGGATGGCCGCCACGGCATCCGCCATGAACAGCAGCGGCATCCCCCAGTGGCGTCCTGCCCAAACAGCGGTGAGGCCCCCCAGGACCGTGCACGACGACCAGACATCCACTCGAAAGTGCAGCGCGTCCGCCTCGAGCGCTTGGCTGCCCGTCGCCCTGGCCGTCTTGGCCAGGGCCCGAGATCGAGAGACGTCCACGACGATGGAACTCAACATCACCGCGAACGCGATCCAGCTCGGCTCGATCTCGACGGGCTTCCCCACCAGACGCTCGATCGCCTCATAGATGATCCAGAGACTTGTCGCTAGCAGGATTGCCACTTCCGCCAGGGCGGAGAGGTTCTCCACCTTCCCGTGACCGTAATGATGGTCCAGGTCGGCCGGGCGGTCCGCCACCCGGACGGCAAAGAGGGTGATGAGTGTCGCGATGAAATCCAGGCCGGAGTGGGCAGCCTCTGAAAGAATACCCAAGCTCCCCGTCTGCCAGCCGACGAGGGCCTTGGCGGTGACCAGGGCCAGCGCCGCCAGCGCCGAGATCTTGGCTACCCGAACCTTCTGCCGGCTGGTTTCCAGGTCCGTCGGAACGGATGCGCTCGCAGCAGTGTCCACGGCCAAGAGCCTCTACCCGGAGGTCCCGGGCCGCTCGAACAGTTCCGGCCGGAAGGTACGGATCCGGATGAGGGCCTGCTCCCATTCCACTGCCGACGGATAGGCCAGGGCGAAAGCCGCCGCCGACAGTCCGGCCAGGATGTAAAAGTCCAGGAGGTATCCCCCCACGAAGTAGAGGGCCAAGCCGAGGATCACCGGGACCTCGCCCACGGCGAAGACCAGCACCTGATTCGAGGAGAGTGCGGTAAGCACCTCGGGCAGGTTCTGGCCCCGCGCCCGACGGACCACGTTCTCGGGGTCGAAGAGTCGCTGGCGCGTCACCACGATGGCCACACACGCAGCGATCCCCAGGACATAGAGCGGATAGCGGAGCCAGTCCACGGCGGCGAAGACGTCGCGCCCTCGCGGGATCTGGCCCACCTTCCGGATCACCTGCACCACAATCCAGTACACCAAGATCGAACCGACCATCGCCCCGTACACCACTCGGAGAGGGGCCAGGACGGCCCGCAGGCGATGGCGGATCCCATCATCCAGGGTTGCGGACTCGGTCACCGGGACGACCCTCCGTCAGCCAGGAGCGATGCCAGTTCCACTGCCGCCAGATCGTCCACCACCAGGTCCGCTTCGACCAGTCGTTCCCGCGGGCAGGAATGGGTCACGGCGATGCAGGCCATGCCCGCCGCCTTGGCCGCCCGGACGCCGCCGGGCGCGTCCTCGACCACGACGCACCGGCGAGGTGAAAGACCCAGCGCGTCGGCTGCGCGAAGATAGGGCTCCGGATCGGGCTTGCCCTTCCCATAATCTTCTCGGGCGACCACCGCGCCGAAGCGTTCCCGGATGCCAAGGCACCGAAGGGCCAGCTCGGCCTCGCGACGGATCGATCCCGTCGCCAGGCCCACTCGCCACCCATCGGTCCTTGCCAGCAGGGCGAGGCCGTCCCGGAAGGCCGGGACCCCGGCTTCCAACATCTCCCAGTAGCGCCGCTCCTTGGCCGCCACGGCCCCATCCAGCACCCTCACGTCCGGTAGGAGCCGCTCCAACACCTCGCGGTCGGAGTACACGAGGTACTTCGCATAGTACTCCTCCTCGGTCACCTCTACCCCATGCGGTGCCAGGATGTCCTGGAAGGCACGGCAATGGAGCGGCTCGCTGTTGATCAGCACACCGTCCATATCGAAGATCACGCCGCGATCGTCGCTCATATCCCAGCCGTCATCTCTCGGCTCTCAGCCACCAGAGGACCGACCGCGAAATCCGGGTACCCTCGGGGTGGCGACAGCGAGATTCGATCGCCATCCCTGTCGGTGTCATCGCGTCTCTTCTTGGCGCTCGGTTCTCGACTCTTGGCTCTCGGTTCTACGTCTTCGGCGGCTCGATCCCGTACGCTTTCAGCTTGCGATGCAGGTTGCTGCGCTCGATTCCCAGGCGCTCCGCCGTGCGGGTGATGTTCCAGTGGGCTTCCGCCAGACGGCGCAGAATGTACTCCCGCTCGAAGCGCTCCCGCGCCTCGCGCAGCGTCCCGTCCCACTCCATCACCTGCTCCGGTGCCGCCTCGATCGTCGCCCCCGGGCGAACCCGCAGTGACGGCACAACGTCGAAGGGCCTGATGGTATCCTGTGGGACCATGATCACCATGCGCTCGATCACGTTGCGAAGCTCCCGAACGTTGCCCGGCCACGGATGCTGCACGAGAAGGTCCATGGCCTCGGGGCTCAGGCTCTTTTGCCGCTTCCCATATTCCTGGGAGAAGAAGTGGAGAAAGTGATCAGCCAGCAGCGGGATGTCCCCCTTCCGCTCGCGCAAAGGCGAGACCTCGAATGGGATGACGTTCAGACGGTAGAAGAGATCCTCGCGGAACTGGCCCATCCGGATCTCCTCCTCTAACGCCTTGTTGGAAGCGGCTATCACCCGCACATCCACGGTGAGGGTCTCGGTGCCCCCGACCCGCTCGAAGGTCTGCTCCTGCAGTACCCGGAGGACCTTGGCTTGGGTCTTCAGGCTCATGTCGCCGACCTCATCCAGGAAGATGGTCCCCCCGTCTGCGAGCTCGAACTTCCCGCGCCGCTTGCTGGTGGCTCCGGTGAAGGCTCCTTTCTCGTGGCCGAACAACTCGCTTTCGATCAGCTCGTCCGGGATGGCGGCGCAGTTGACCTCGACGAACGGCTTGTCGGCGCGCAGGCTCTGCCGGTGAATGGCCCGGGCGATCAGTTCCTTCCCCGTGCCGCTCTCCCCCCGGATGAGGACGCGGCCATGGCTGGGCGCCGCAGATTCGATCTGGGCGCGCAGGGCCTGGATGGCCGGGCTCTCTCCCACGATCTCGTAGCGCTGCTCCAGCGCCTGGCGGAGGGCCCGGTTCTCCAGCTCCAGGCGCTGCCGGTCCAGGGCATTGCGCACCGTCAGGACCGTTTTGTCCAGGCTGAGCGGTTTCTCGATGAAATCGTTGGCCCCGAGCTTGATCGCCTTGACCGCGGTCTCCACCGTACTGTGGCCGGAGATCATGATGACCGGCAGCTCGGGGTGCAGTTGCTTCAGCTCAGTCAGGGCCTGCAGCCCATCCATCCCCGGAAGCCAGACGTCCAGGATGACGAGGTCGGGAATGGTCTGCGCGACCTGCTTCAGCAGCTCCTCGCCCGTGGGCGCCCCGCGGACACGGTATCCCTCGTCCTTCAGGATCCCTTCCAGGGAGCTGCGGATGTTCTTCTCGTCGTCAACGACCAGGATTTCTTCGTGGCTCATACCCGCTCGCTTCTGGTGAAACCTGTTCTCCGGCCTGCCGTCAAGAGCGTTCGGCCGTCCGTCGGTTCGGCGGTTCGGCGGTACCGGTACTCTTGAACAACCGAACTGCCGAACACTCGAACGGTCGAACGCATTGAGGAGAGGTCAGGCGGCAGCAGGCGCCAGCGCCGGTAGCTCGATGACCACCCGGGTTCCCCTCGGCTGATTCTCCTCTACTCGGACCACCCCGCCATGCTCCACGACGATCCGGGAGACGATGGCCAAGCCCAGACCGCCGGTCGCGCTCTTCGTCGAGTAATACGGGAGGAAGAGCCGGTCCCGATCCTCGGGGGGGAAGCCCTGGCCGGTATCCGCGACCTCGAGCTGGACCCGTCCGACCGTCGGCACGTACCGGGTGCGGATCACGATCTCCCCCTCGGCCGGGATGGCGGCCACGGCATTATCCACGAGATTAATGAGGGCCCGCTTCATGTGATCCGGGTCCAGGTTGATGGACGGCACCGAGGAATCCAGCTCCGTTCGCAACTTGATCCCCGGCTGAACGCCCGCGTAGAGCTGCGCCACCTGCTGGATCACGGCATGGAGGTCGCCCGGCCGGGGGTGGGCGCTGGGCATGCGGGCATAGCGCGAGAACTCGTCCACCAAGTTCCTCAGCCCTTCCACCTCCTGGATGATGGTCTGGGTGCACTCGTCGAAGACCCGCGCCGCGTCCGGGGCGCCCTCGGCGAATTTCTTCCGCTGGCGCTGGGCGGAGAGCTGGATGGGGGTCAGCGGGTGGTTGATTTCGTGGGCGATGCGGCGGGCCACCTCGCGCCAGGCCATGGCCTGCTGGGCCCGGATCAGCTCCGACACGTCATCCAATACCACCACGAGGCCCCGGGCCTCACCCTCTGGGCTGCGGAGGCCGCTCACCGTGACCACCAGTGTGGCCGGCCGCCCGTTCAGCGTAAGGTTGACTTGCTGATCCGTGGTCTCCTCGCCCCGTTCCACCAGGCGCCCGACCAGTCGGCGAAGCGGCGCTAGGGCTTCGCCGGCAAAGACCTCGGGGTACGGGCGATGGAGGAGGTCTTCCGCCCTCCGGCCCAGCATGCGCGCCGCCGTCCGGTTCACGGTGTTCAGCCGACCCTCGGCATCCAGGGACAGCACCCCGGCGGAAATCGTCTCCAGGACCGTCTCCATGTAGCCCCGTCGGCGATCCAGCTCCACGTTGGAGGTTTGCAGCTCCTGATACGCTTGGGTCAGCGCCACCTTGCCCCGGCTGAGATCCTCGGTCATCTGGTTGAACGACTCCACCAGCATCCCGATCTCGTCGTCGGCCTTGACCTGGACCTTGTAGCTCAGGTCGCCCGCCGCAACCTTCCGCGTGCCCTCGGCAAGCTGCTGGATCGGCTCCGTGATCCCGCGAGCCAGATACACGCCGACCCAAATGGCCCCGAAGAGGATCACCAGGGTCACCATCAGGAAGAGCATCAGGTAAATGCCTTTGATGGGATTCTTCAGCATGCGGAGCTGCTCATACTCCTTGACCCCGGTGCCGATCTCCGTCGCCTTGGTCAGCAGGGCGTCCGGGATGACGGCCGTCACGGCCACCACGCCCACGACGGTCCGGGGAGCCCCCGGGCGCACGATGGGCGCCACCGCCCGGATCAGATCGCCCTGCGGGATGCTCTGCACCGTGGCGAACGCTTCGCCGTCCAGTCCCTGACGGAGCAGCCGCGACCCCGGAGACAGCATGGCCGACTTGGGGACCTGCGGGCTTCGCCACTGCGCCAGCTCCGCCCTCTGACGGTTGAAGAGCTGCGCCGCGTCGAATCCGTACTCCCGGAACTTGTCACTGCCCACCCGACGCGCCGCCTCCACCCCACCGTCGGGGGCAAGCACCTCGCCCAGCCGCGCCGCGAACTGGCGGGTCAGGATCAGGGTCCTCTCCTGGCTGGCGCGCGTGTAGGTCTGCGCCACCTCCAGCGCCTTGTCGAGGGACTCCTCGACCTGAATATTGAACCAGCTATCCACGCTGGTGGTGATCAGATTGCTTGCCACCAGGAACAGGACGATCGCCGGCAGGAGGGCCAGCCCAACGAAGGCCACCGCCAGCTTCACCCGGAACTTGGAACCGAGGACGTTCTCCCGACGCTCAAGGTAGACCTTGAACAGGCTGCGGAAGAGGAGGAGCACCAGCAGCAGGAGGAGAACGATGTTGATGTTGACCAGCGCAAAGATGAGGATATTCGAGGCAATAGGGCTGGGAAAGCGGAGCTGCTGGATAAGGACCTGCACCGCGGTCAGGCCCACCACCAGGACCAGGACCGAAGCCAGGATGATGCGGTTGCGCCGCGTACGCGCCGCAGCGTCGCTCTCTGGGGCCAGCGTCATTGTCTCGGATCGAAGATTCGGGGTTCCGCCGGGCTCACCGCCTGACGGGGATCGCGCGAGGCGCATGCGCCCACCTCGCCACTCCCCGTTCGGCGGGCACCAGTGCGATCGGGTGAATGCAGCGCCGTCCAGGGGAGAATCCTTGGAGAGTATAGGGGAACGGAGAAGGTGAAGGCAAGGCAAAAGCCCCTTGGGGGTTGACGCGTCACGCGTGCACGGGGGGTCGATGGCGCGCAGAAACCCCGCGGAGGGCAGACGAACGATCTGCAAACGATCGAACGGAGGGCCGCGCGGGAATCAGACGACGGCTGCCTTCAAAGGACGAGAGGCGGGAAGGAGCGGGGAGACCCACTGCTCTACGGCGTTGGCCGAGAGGCTGAATGGCTCGGGCTCTGCCCCCAGATGCTCTTGAATGCGTCGCACGAGCTGCACGTGGAGCTGATGGCCCGCGCCATGGGCGATGATGGTGCCAACCAGTGGCTTCCCCAGGAGGTAGAGGTCGCCCAGCAGATCCAGGATCTTGTGCCGGACGAGTTCATCCGGGAAGCGCAGAGGCCCGTTCAGCACGCCTTCTTCGCCGATGACCAGGACATTCTCCAGCGAGCCGCCCTTGGCCAGGCCCAGCCGAGCGAGCATGTCCAGATCCTTGAGGAACCCGTACGTGCGGCTGGGCGCCACCTCGCGCGCGTAGCGCTCACGGCTCATCTCCATGGCCGTGGTCTGCTCGCCCAGGAGGGGGTGGTCGAAGCACATCGTGTAGATGACCTTCAGCCGCTGGGAGGGGACGATGCGAAGGCTCCGGGTCCCCACCTCAACCGTGATGGGCTGCCGGACCTTGAGGAACGTCTTGGGGGCGAACTGCCGGTGCAACTCGGCCTGCCGCAGGAGGTCCACGAACGGCGCGGCGCTCCCATCCATGACCGGCACCTCGGGGCCCGTGAGATCCACCTGAACGTTATCCACGCCCATCCCGGATAGGGCGGACATCAGGTGCTCGATGGTCCGGACCGACACTCCGTCCTTGGCGATAGTGGTGGCGTTCTGCGTGTCCACCACGTGTTCCGGCCGGGCCTCGATCGCGGGCGCCCCTGGAAGGTCCGTTCTGCGAAAGATCACCCCGCGATTGGACGGGGCCGGGTGGAGAGTCATGGTGACCTTCTCACCGGTATGCAATCCAATCCCCTCACAGCGGACTGGACGTTCAAGGGTTCGCTGGTGGCTCAAGATGTTCTCCGTGTGAATAGGCACGCCGCAAAGCGGATCGATAGTTCTGTACCCAAACCGCTGTTCAACTTTGCAAACCATATGCCATTTTCAACGCCAACCATGATATTGTCAACTTATTGAAAACACAGAGGGAAATTTCACTCTTAGCACTCAGAATACCACAACTTTGGCTGGAACGCAGTAGCCTGTGTTTCGGCTGCAACGGAGTGTGGCGCTTTTACCGGGAGGGATCCAGATCGGCCGGCCGATACGCCCGGAGGAGGAGGCGCCGGAGGGCCTCGGAGAACGGGGCATCACCGAGGGGGGCGAGCAGGGCCTCGACCCGTGCCACCTGAGCAGGGTCTGGAGGCGGCTCCTGGCTTGGGCGTGGTGAGCCCGGGGGAGTTGTGGATGGCTCGGCCACCTCTCCCACCCGGAGGATCAGCTCCCGCACGGTCGAGATCCGGAGCTTCTCGTTGAGGGCGGCAATCACCCGGGGGCGCATCATGCTCAGGTGGTGCAACCACACGGGATCGGTGACGTGGACGATGAGGCGGCCGTGGGAGATGGCGTGCGGCTGGGCGTGCCGGGCGATCTGCGGACCCACGACCGTGGGCCAGACACTCCAGATCTCGCTCTGGCGGAATCGGGTGTCCAGGCCCAGACGCTGAAATGCACCGGAGATCGCATCAGCGATCCGGACGGGCTGGCGCCAGGCGGACCGGCTCATTCCTCCCCTCCGGACCATTGGGTGCCCGGATCGGACTTCGTCGCACGGCGACCCGGTCGGTGGGCCTCGTCAATGCCGCGATTCGCCAAGGCGTCCGCCTCGGCATTCTGCTCGCGGGGGACGTGCTGGATGCCGAAGCGTCGGAATTCTCCAATGCGGTCCCTGGCCGCCCCATACAGTTCCTTCAGTGCGGGATGCTTGACCTGGTAGCGTCCTTGGAGCTGGCGCACCAGAAGCTCCGAATCGGAGTATACCTCGATGTCCGTGTATTCCAGGGCCTGGGCCCGCTCCAGTGCGAGGAGAAGTGCGCGATACTCCGCGACATTGTTCGTCGCCTCGCCGATCCCGCGATGAATCCGTTCCGCGATCTTGCCGTCCGGCCCGATGATGAGAACGCCGACGCCGGCCGGGCCGGGGTTGCCTCGGGCGGCGCCATCAATGTGGATGCGAACCCCGCCGCGTGCCTTCGCTGGTTTGCTCCGTGCGGCCGCGAGCGGTTCCAGGGCCTTCAATGCGGCGCGGATGGTCTGGATGGCTTCCGGCGCCGTGAGCCCGCCAGGCAGACGCAACACACCATCGCCTGGGATGGCGTGGCATAGTCGGCGAAGACGGGACATGAGGTCTGCGGCGTCCACGCCGCTACCCAGCGAAGTAGAGGATGCGGTTGCAGGAACTGCAGGTGAACATGCGATCGTTACGGCGGACTTCGTTGTAGGTCTGCGGGGTCAGGGCAATGCCGCAGCCGGTGCACGAGCCGTCTTTCACCGCAACCACGGCCACGCCGCGCGTCTTCGCCAGCCGCGCGTACTGCTGGAGCAACGTGCTGTCCAGCCGGCTGGCTTGGCCCTTGCGGGCTTCCTTGAGGCCCGCCAGGTCCTGCTTCAGCTTGGCAAGCTGCGCCTCTTTCTCCGCCCGCTCCTTCTGGTGGAGCCCCTCGGCCGCCTTGAACTCTTTTTCGGCGTCGGTCACCGTCTTGGCCGCCAGGTCGCCGCGCTCGAGAAGCTCCAGGATCTCCGTCTCCAGCTTGGAGGACTTCTCCTTCAGGGACTCGATTTCTTTGAGGACGGCGGAGTATTCTTCGTTCGTCTTGATCTCGAAGAGGCGCGCCTGCTTTTTCTTGACGTTCTGCATCGCCTCGTCCAACTCGCGCTCTTTGGCACGGCGGTCCTTCTGGATCTGGTCTGCCTTGGCCTTGGCCTGATCCAGAGCGGCACGCGCCCCTGTCAGGCGGGATTCCAGCGCCTGGATCTGCTGCGGGATCTCCCGGGTTTCAACGTCCAGCCGGGCGACGGCCAAGTCCAGTTTCTGCAATTCGAGCAGTTTGTCGAGTCCGTTCCACATCTCTGTGAGCCTGTCCGGAGGCCCCTAGTCTCGGGCGAGGGAGTATCGCACAGAACCCCATACCGGTCAATCCCGGCTGCCTCTGTTCCTGCCGATGATCAGGCTCGTGCCAAAGGGCGTGTCCTTCCTCACGACGTGGCGTAGGCCCGCCTCTCCCATCCACTGGCGGACTTCGGACGTCGTGTACGTGTCTCCGGCCTCAGTCCCCACCAGCATGTTCAAGGCGAAGAGCGCGGCAAAGGGCGGACCCGTCCGGTCCTCGTCCATGATGAAGTCCTGTACCACCACCTGCCCGTGGGGAGCGAGGGCCTCCGCTGCCTTGCGGATCAGGACGTGGTTTTGTGACGGGGAGCTGCTGTGGATGATCGCCGAGAGGAACACCAGATCGTATCCGCTTCCCAGCGGGTCGACGTTGTAGTCCCCCACAACGGTCTTCACCTTCTCCTGCAGTCCTATCTGCTTGATGTACTCCTGGGTCAGGGGAATCACGTTGGGCAGGTCGAAGGCAGTCGCGGTGATCCCGTCTCTGACGCGCACAAACGCCATGGCATAGGCGCCAGAGCCGGCCCCCACATCCAGGACGCGGGATACGCCCGACAGGTCCAGCAAGCCGACCACACCCGGCGCATGCTGGCAGGCGCGCCAGTGCATGGCCGCGATGAACGCGCGCAGCCAGTCCGCACCCCGCTCATTCACACCCGCCGTACGGTCCGCCACGGATCGGCCCTGACGCACTGCCTCCGTCAGTGTGCTCCACGTCTCCCACAAGTGGACCATGTGCATCAGGCCGGCCAGGTAGTCGGGCCTGCCCTCGACGAGAAACCGCGAGGCCAGCGGTGCGTTCGAGAACCGCCCATCTTTTTTCTCCAAGAGGCCCATCGAACACAAGGCGTTCATCAGTCGGTCCGTGGCCCGCTCGTCAGTTCTCAGTGCGCGCGCCACCTCGCTGGAGGTCTTACTCCCATCCCCCAGAACCGTGAACAGGTTCAGCTCGTGGGCCGTCAGGAGGACCCGGCTCCTCTGAAACGCCCAGGCCGGCTCCAGGATGCCCTGGGGTGAGAGCGGCTCAGGTATTAAAGGCGGAGATGTACTCATCACAATGCCTCCTGTTTCCATACGAGGTAATGTCGTTGAAGATCGCCCCAGCCCGAGGGAGAGACTCCCGAGATTTCGTGAGACCACCTCAGAGCATGGGGCACGTAGCTCCAAATGGGTGCCCGATTCTCTGGAGTCAGGAGCCACCGCAATCAAGCACGTTCCGACGCGAATCCGGCGGAGGGTACCCTAAGGCCGGGGGTAATGTAGAAGCGCGGGAAGAGCAGGTCATCCCCCGGCGCGATCAGGCCCTCGCGGAGGGCCATTCTGGCCAGCAGTGTGTCGGGATATATCCGAATTCCCACCGTGATCTTCAGCGTGTCCAGGTGGAGGGAGTCGGCGAAGGCGAGGCTCTCTTCGACCGACGCCTGTGTCTCTCCCGGTCCGCCCAGCAACAGAAATCCCATGCGGCGAATTCCATGAGTGGCCAGCAGATCGGAGATTCGACGCACCTCCTCCGGAAGGAACCGCTTGTTCATCGCCCGCAGGATCCGCGCAGAGCCGCTCTCGAACCCCAGGCTGACTTCCACGCAGCCGGCCTCGGCCATCGCTCGAACCAACTCTTCCAACACGTCGTGAGGGTAGAGGATGCACCGCCAGGTGATGTGCAGCCGCTGGGCCGTGATCCAGCGGCACAGTTCCAGGGCGTAGGACGGGGGCAGATTGAAGGTGTTGTCCACGAAGTAAAAGCGCCTGAATCCCGCCTGGGCAATGCGGGCAATTTCCGCGGCCACGAGCCTCGGGGAGCGGACGCGGAGCATCCTGCCCTCGATACTTGCGGTAGAGCAGTACGAGCAGTCCAGGGGACACCCCCGTCGACTCTGCACCGGCACCCACAAATCGGGATCGTTGGCGTCCGCCAAGGACCACAGGTCCTCATCCGGGAAGGGTAGCTGGTCCAGAGTGCGCGCAAACGTCCCCAGCACCCGAGCGCTTCGCCCGGCTGTGTACACACCGGGGAGATCGGACGGATGGTCTCCACGCTCCAGGCACGCCAGGAGGGCCGGGAAAACGACCTCGCCTTCGCCGCACACGCCCAGGTCGGCACCAAGGTAGGCCAGCGCTGCAGCAGGGAAGATACTGTAGCCTGCGCCGCCCAGCACCAGGGGAGCTTGGGAAGAGGCCCGGCACGCCGCCACAACGCTGGCGACCTGGTCGAGCAGGAAACGGGGGCTCTGCATGCACTGATCGTCGACGTTCCGCACCGAGATGCCGATGACATCTGGATGGTGCTCCCGGACCGCATCCTCGATGGCAGAACGGGGGTCCCCCTCAGTCATCAGATCGAGCATGACCGGCTGATGGCCGGCAGCCCGGACGGATGCGGCCACCAGACCCACACCGAAGGGCAGCGTCGGAATGTTGATCCGCTCCGTATTGGCCGAGACGAGCAGGACGTTCATCGTAGAGAGGGGGCCGAGCACTGCGAGCGATAAGTCTCTCTTGTGTCCGCCCCGTTCGGGGTTTTATTACTCGTGGGTGCGATCGATGTGCGTCTGGGAATCAGTGGCAAGTGAGACCCCCTGGAGGTCGCAACACGCTCTCCTTCGGTTTCCATCCGAAAGGAATACGGCTGAAAACCGCCTCAACCCGAAGGTTGGAGTACGAAGAAGTCGTAACCACCCTCCGGCGAATCACGCACGGAGCTCCAAAGAGGTGTCCGGTACCTCTTTCTCACCATCCCCTTGGCCTGCCCCCACTGACTGGTCCACCCCGAGGTCAGTTCCGAGCGGCGGTCAACTCTAACTCCGATCGCGGAGGCAATACAAGCCTGGGCCAGAATCGCGCCTCGGGGGCCGGGGGGGCGATAGCCCAGCGCGCTGTGCCGCCGAATCCCGTTGTAGTGCTGCCGCCACCGTTCGATCAGGACCTGGGCCTCCTGCAGCTTGGGGAAAGGGAGAAACCCTTCGCCATTCGAACCCGGAAAGGAACAGTATATCGAAAGTAGTAGCAGGATTGCTGTGCGGTGCGTAAAATAGGCGACAGTTCCTCCCGGACCGCACAGTCCGGGGGAGAGTCCGAGGAGGGGCGGCGGCCCGCCCATCTCGGTAGGGTCCGTGGGGAGGGCTGAGCCCTTGCCGCGGGTCCTGTGCAAGGGCGAGGGCCTTCCCCGCGAACGAAGCAGCGCGGGGAACGGTGTAGTTATTATTCCGCGCTGCGTAGTATATCCTCTGATGAATTGTTCACTCTGGGCGAAGTCACCATATTATGTGACATGATCACCGAGAGACGCCGGGCGATCCGCCTTCCGATGGCGCTCCCCGTAGAACTGGAGGAAGGACCGGGCATCACCCGCGACGTCAGCCTCTCGGGGGTATTCTTCGAAACGGAGCAACCGTTCTCCTCTGAAGCGCCGATTAATTTGAGCCTGGTGTTCGAAGGCAGGTCCTGGAGCCGCTCGATTCGCCTCAAGTGCAAGGGAGATGTTGTGCGGGTCGAGCCAGGCGACGGGAAAGTGGCCATAACGGTTACCATCTCATCGGATTGGTTTGCTCCACAGGAATTATCTGCCCTCGCAGAATGAAACGCCGCCTAAGCACCTTCGACGGCCAGAACGCTAGGTGGAGTGCTGAGGGAATCGGCCGATATCACACTGTTCTTGTCGGGCGCGATCCCAGCCGTTCCGGTTAGTCACGTCTTGGACTGTTGTGCGTTTCAGCAGGCGTTGCTGCCGTGCCGACCATTGAAGACTGCGACTGCGGTCTTGCGAGAGCCGCCTTGCCGGACGGGCGGGTGTTTTCCTCAGGCGTGGACGGCCTGTTCGCACTGGACGAGGCGAGCGGCACCCTCCTCTGGAGTCACAGCGGAGCATTCGCTCCGGTTGTGGCAGACCAGCTGGTTTTCGGGCAGACAGGCGGAGAGGTCATCGCCATCGGGAGTCCAGCCTTCGCTCCCGTCTCCGAACCCTCCAGCCTCCTCCTCGGCTCTGGCCGTGTCGGGCTGGGTGGGGTGGTGCCGCCAGAGCATCGCGGGGTGTAGTCGCCTCACGCTAACGCGGGAGGGGAACTTTCTTGCTAGATCGAGTTCTGTGAATACCCTCCAGCACGAAGGGAGAATACATGCCAACGGAAAGCCGGTCACCAGACGCACCGCCGACGGGACGCAGACTGCGAAGCCTGATCATCGTGACCCGAAACCAGCCTGATCTTTGCCTTTCGCTGCGAGAACATTTTGCGGCGAACGAGGACGTAGAGGTCCTCCTTGACCGCCGGTTGGGGGAGCGGCGGCAGCGGGCCCAAAGGTGTGAGCCGGACCGGCGGGGGCGGGACCGCCGCCGCCCGCCGAGCATCGAGCATGATGTCCGGTCCCGGCAGTTTGTGATTGTCCGTCCAGAGCACTGAACTGTCCTGCGCTCACTGTCTGTGCCCGGCTGGCCTCGCCAGCTTGGCCCGGGTCGTGTGGAGATGGCACGGCCAGGGTAGTCGCATTCACATGAGAGCATCTCACGAGCGTCGGGGGCCTCCTCGGGGCTTGTGATGTTCATAGGGCCTGGGCGCCCTGGGATTGTGGAATTTTTTGGGGGCCAGGAAAACACAGACATCGTCCGCCCTCTCGAGGCTGTCCAGGCGTGGGGTGTCTGCCCGAGCGTGCCAGCCGTGAAACCTCCCTTGCCAAGTTCCCACCGGTCATCTATGGTGCGATTCCTAGGAGGTCCGCCATGCCCGAGTGGGCAGTGCAACGCCGGTTCCCCCGGTACATGGTTCACCTCTCGCTCCTGTATAAGGTCACGGCGCCCACGGACACCGAGGTCGAGGTGGGCTGGGCCCGGGACCTGAGCGAGAGGGGCGCGTGCGTGGAATTGGCCGAGCGTCTCTGGCCCCAAACCCCCATCCACCTCTGCCTCCAGACAGGCCGAGGCCACCTTGAAGTGGAGGCGCGGGTGGCTTGGACCGGGGAGCCCAATTCGGCCAGGGGCTGTACGCCCCATGGCCTGGCCTTCACGAAGGTCGCCGAAGATCAGCTTCAGGCGCTCCGGGACCTGATCTTCTCGCGGGAACAGGTGCGGCAGGCTGGGGTGCGCCTGCCTGTAACGCTTCCCGTGACCTTTCGACCCAAGGGGCACTCCGGGCCCTCGCTCCACGGCCGGACCGGCGATATCAGCCGCGGGGGGCTCTCGCTCCGCCTCCTCCAGGCGTTCCCGCCCGGCATGGCGCTGGAAGTTACTCTCCAGGGCCGCACGGGGCCACTCACGGCGGAAGGGACGATCGCCTGGGTTGCCCCGCCAGACACGCGCAGGCCAGGGGAACTGATCCCGCACGGCTTGCGCTTCACCGCTGTCCGCTTTGACTTCTCGCTGACGCTTGCGCGTTTCCTGGCGATGCTGCCGCTGAATTCCCACCCCGAGCCTCGTGCGGAGGACCCGTTGAGCCCTCGCTGACGCCATCGGCTCTCCCTACGGTTCCTTCCCCCTGTCGTGGATCTCCCGAGATGGTAGGTGCTGTCCGAACCATGGGCTTGGCCCAGAATGCTTCCTATTACCGCGCCGGCGTGCACCTGGACGGCCGAGAAGCCACGATCTCTCTCGGGTGGCCACCCAAGATGCCTCGACCGCAAGACCCTTGCCCTACCTTTCAGCCTAGCGAGAGCCGAATATATGCCGCGACCGCAACCCGAGGAGCGACACCACCCCGGCCCTGGCAGCTTCTGGTGTCAGTTGTACATGGTACAAGCTCAAATTCCGTCAAACTCCGGCGCGGTCGTCTGACCAATCGGGATAGGGGGTAACAGGGAGCGCCCTGCTACTCCCCTCCCACACTGCGGGTTTCGGCCCATCGTGAACGCTCAGATCGCTCCATCGTGAACGCCGGGATCGGCATGGTGAACACCCGGATCGGTCATCGTGAACACGCAGATCGGTCATCGTGAACACCCTGGACAACCCCGGGGCCAATCGGCG
>JBIOJT010000070.1:0-15915 GCA_044451055.1 Methylomirabilales bacterium (SeqCode) | reverse complement strand
GTCGGGGGCCTGGGCGTGGTGCCCGGGGCCAATATCGGGGAGGAGTACGCCGTCTTTGAGGCGGTGCATGGCAGCGCCCCCGACATCGCCGGAAGGGGGATCGCCAATCCTCTGGCGATCACCATGTCCGGTGGGATGATGCTGCGGCACTTGGGTGAGGAGAAGGCGGCCCTGGACGAGGCCATTCGGGCTGTGCTCAAGGCCGGGAAGACGGTCACGCGTGATCTCGGGGGAACCGCGACGACGCGCGAGATGGCCATGCGATCATCGATCATCTGACCCGGACGTGACGGCCGCCACGGACGGTCTCCCAGGTGGAGACTGAACTCCACGAGAGTCCGAGGAAACGGAAAGGAGCCGGGGCATGGGTTTGGTGGAGGGACGATTCGAGCCGGGTGTGGTCACCACATCGCTCGATTGGCTGTTCAACTGGGCGCGCAAGAGTTCGCCGTGGCCGCTGACCTTCGGCCTGGCGTGCTGCGCCATCGAGATGATGGCCACCGGGGCCTCGCGTTTCGACATGGATCGGTTCGGCGCGGGGGTCTTCCGGCCCTCGCCGCGCCAGTCCGACGTGATGATCGTGGCCGGGACCGTTACGGAGAAGATGGCTCCCCGGATCAAGACGCTGTACGAGCAAATGGCCGATCCGAAGTGGGTGATCGCCATGGGCGCCTGCGCCATCTCCGGCGGCCCGTTCTACTGGGATTCCTACCATGTGGTGAAGGGGGTGGACCGGATTGTCCCGGTGGACGTGTACGTGCCCGGATGCCCCCCGCGACCCGAGGCCCTGCTGTTCGGCATCCTGAAGCTTCAGGAGAAGATCACCCAGGAGACGATCGCCAAGAAGAAGCTGCCGGCCGTGACCGTTCCTGAGATGCTGTCGGCAGGGGCGAAGGCCTGAGCGAGCGGTTCGAGCACATTCGACGAGGGGAATCATGATCGCGTACCTGCGTGAGGTGTGGCTGGGATTCCTGAGCATCCTGGTGTCCATGGGGGTGACCCTTCGCCACCTGTCCACCCGGGCGATCACCGTGCAGTACCCGAAGGAGAGGCGGCGGCTGCCCCTGCGCTCCCTGAACCGCCACGTCCTGACGATTGACCTGGCGACCGGGAAGCTCAAGTGCACTGCCTGCGATGCGTGCGCCAAAATCTGCCCGACCCGCTGCATCACCATCATCGGGGCGGGCAAGGGGAAGGAGCGCCACCCCGTAGAGTTCGTCATTGATCACAACCTGTGCATGTACTGCAACCTGTGTGTGGAGGTCTGCCCCTTCGACGCCATCACCATGTGGACGGGAAACTTCGAGATCGGGGCCTTCAATCGGATGGGGCTGGTTTTTGACCAGACTGCGCTCCATGCCGACAAATTTTACCCCACGCCGGAGACTCCGGCGCTGGTCGAGGCGGCACCGTCGCAGAAACCGGAGTTGGCCGAGGCGGCCCCAGCCGACAAGAAATAGGACCGGCGATTGGCCAATCTGGCACCGCGGCGACTTGGAACGCGGGAGCGCCTGATTGCCAGCAGAGAGGAAGCATAGCGTGTCGCGATTGAAGGACAGCTTCGGCCGGGTCATTGACGACCTGCGGATCTCGCTGACGGACCGCTGCAATTTCCGCTGCGTCTACTGCATGCCCGCCGAGGGTCTGGCCTGGCTCCCCAAGCGCGAGATCCTGAGCTACGAGGAGATCCTGCGCCTGGCCCGCATCTTCATCGACCTGGGCATTCGGACGGTCCGGCTGACCGGCGGCGAGCCCTTGATGCGCCAGGACATCGATGTTCTGATCGAGGGTCTCACGCGCCTGGAGCCGTCTCTGGATCTCTCCATGACCACCAACGGCTTTTTCCTCACGGAGAAGGCCGGGCGGTTGGCGGAGGCGGGGCTCAAGCGGATCAACGTGAGCCTGGACTCGCTCCAGCCGGAGCGATTCGAGCGTATGGTCCGCCGCGACGGGCAACTGGTCTTCAAGATCCTGGAGGGGATGCGGCTGGCCCGCGAGGTGGGGCTCGCCCCGATCAAGATCAACTGCGTGGTCATGCGAGGGTACAACGACGACGAGCTTGAGGATTTCGCTCGGCTGGGACGGGAGAAAGATTACCAGGTCCGCTTCATCGAATACATGCCGCTGGACGCCCAGGGCGAGTGGAGCATGAAGACCGTGGTGCCCGGGGCGGAGATCCTGGCCCGCATTCACGCCGCGTTCCCCCTGGCGCCGGCCGGCAACAACGGGAGCGAGCCCGCCACGGTCTATCGCTTCGCCGATGGGGGCGGGTCCATCGGGGTGATCGCCTCGGTCACGGAACCGTTCTGCGATCACTGCAACCGGATCCGCATCACCGCCGACGGCCATCTCCGGACCTGCCTTTTCTCGCTCCACGAGCACAACCTGAAGGGGCTCCTGCGCTCCGGCGCGGTCGACGAGGAGATCGCCGACTTCATCGTCGCGGCCGTCTGGAAGAAGGAGGCCGGGCACAAGATCAACCAGCCGGACTTCGTCAAGCCCTCCCGATCCATGTCTGCCATCGGGGGCTGATTCTCGCGTGGCGCTTCGCCCGCTCGACATACCTGGTGAGCGGGATGGGTCGGGGGCGCGGGTGCAGCGGCTGGCGTGACGGCGTCTTGACGCACAAGCGGAGGGAGGCGGCACGCGTGGACGATGCTGGCCTGACCCGCGATCAGCTCCTCGACATCTACTATCACCTCCGACTCACCCGTTCCCTGGAAGAGCGCATCGGGATCCTCTATCGCCAGGGCAAGATCTTCGGCGGGGTCTATCTCTCCACCGGGCAGGAAGGCGTCTCGGTGGGAGCGGCCTACGCCTTGGAGCCCGGCGACATCACCGTGCCGTCCCACCGAGACATGGGTGCACACCTGCTGCGGGGGATCCAGCCCAGGGAAATCCTGGCGCAGTACCTGGGGCGGATCGGGGGGCTCACCCGCGGCCGAGACGGAAACGTCCACTTCGGGGATGTCCAGCGCGGCGATGTGGCGTTCATCAGCCCCATGGCCGACGGCATTCCGGTGGCCACCGGAGTGGCGTTGGCCCTGAAGCGGCAGGGCAAGGGGCGGGTCGCCATGACCTGGTTCGGGGACGGCGCGGCCAGCCGGGGCGACTTCCACGAGGGGATCAACCTGGCGGCGGTGCTCCAGGTCCCAGTCGTGTTCGTCTGCAACAACAATCAGTTCGCGTACTCAACTCCCGTGACGAGGCAAACCCTGGTGCCGGATATTTCGAAGCGGGCAGCAGGCTATGGGATCCCCGGGAGCACTGTGGACGGGAACGACGTCCTTGCCGTCTATCAGGTCGCCCGCGAGGCAGTGGGCCGCGCCAGGCGGGGCGAAGGGCCGACCCTGATCGAATGCAAGACGATGCGGATGCGGGGCCATTCGGAGCATGACGACGCCTCGTACGTCCCCCGGGAGATGCTTGAGGAATGGCGGAAGAAGGATCCCATTCAGCGCCTGGAGGCGCGCCTGCGTGAATGGGGAGTCCTGGACGAGGAAGGTGAGGCCCGGATGACGAAACGCATCGCCAGCGAGCTCGAGGCGGCAGTTGCCTGGGCCGAGGCCAGTCCGTTTCCTGAGGGCAAGGACGTAGAACAAGGGGTGTATTCGACCTGAGGCCAATGGCCTTGGGTGGTTCGAGCGTTCGGTAGTTGCGGCCCGAACTTCCGAACTGCCGAACACCCGAACGACCGAACGGTTTGTCATGGCCGAGATCACGTACATCGAGGCAATTCGCCAGGCGCTCTGGGAGGAGATGGAGCGGGACGACCGGGTCTTCCTCATCGGAGAGGACATCGGCGTCTACGGCGGGGCCTTCAAGATTACGCAGGGTTTCCTGGAGCGGTTCGGCGAGGATCGGGTGATTGACACCCCCATCGCTGAATCCGCCATCATCGGCTCCGCCGTGGGCGCGGCGCTCATGGGGATGCGGCCCGTGGTGGAGATGCAGTTCGCCGACTTCATCGCCTGCGCCTTCGACCAGATCGTCAACAATGCGGCCAAGTTCCACTATCGGACGGGGACCAGTGTCCCGCTGGTCATCCGCGGCCCCTCAGGGGGCGGGGTGCATGGCGGGCCGTTCCACTCCCAGAATCCCGAGGGCTGGTTCGTCCACGTTCCGGGGTTGAAAGTCGTAGCCCCATCCACTCCTTACGACGCCAAGGGACTGCTCAAGGCGGCCGTCCGCGATCCGGACCCGGTCATTTATTTCGAGCACAAGTACCTGTACCGCCGGGTCAAGGGCAAGGTCCCCGAGGAGGACTTCATCGTGCCGATCGGGAAGGCGGAGGTCAAGCGTGAGGGAACCGACCTCAGCCTGATCACCTATGGCGCGATGGTCCACCAGGCGTTCGAGGCGTGCAACCGGCTGAGCGCCAAGGGAATCTCTGTGGAGATCTTAGATCTGCGGACACTCGTGCCCCTGGATCGAGAGGCGATTCTGGCCACGGCTCGTAAGACGGGGAAGGTGCTGATCGTCCACGAGGCCACGCGAACGGGTGGCGTCGGGGGCGAGGTGGCAGCCACCATTGCCGAGGGTGCGTTTGACCGCCTGGACGGGCCGATCCTGCGAGTGACGGCACCGGACACGCCGGTGCCTTTCACCACCCCGCTGGAAGAGGCGTTTCTCCCGAACGTTGACAGGATCGCCGCGGCCGCGGAGCGACTGGCGGCATACTGACAAACCAACTGAAAGTGTTCGGCCGTTCGGCAGTTCGATCGTTCCGGCTGGAATGCCTGAACAGGCAGAGCGGGAACACTCGAACCGGGAACAATCGAGCAGCCGAACTGGCGAACAACCGAACGGTTTTTTCGATGCCCATTCCCGTCGTCATGCCCCAGCTCGGCGAGAGCGTCGCCGAGGGCACTCTTATCGAATGGCTGAAGAAGGAAGGAGACCGCGTCCAGAAGGACGAGGGGATCCTGGCCATCTCCACGGATAAGGTGGACGCGGAGATCCCTGCGCCTGCCAGCGGCGTCCTATCCCAGATCCTGGTGAAGGCGGGCGAGGTCGTGCCAGTGGGCAAGACGCTGGCGATCATCACGGAAGGCTTCGCATCCGGGACCGGGATTGACCTCGGGGCGGAGGCGGCGGTCACCGTTCCCCCGCCACCAACTCCTCTCGGGGAGCCGAGAGCCGAGGACCAGGTACCCTCGGGGTGGGGTGGCCGAGAGCCGAGAGAGATAGAGCGGGAAGAGCGCTTCTACTCGCCGGCGGTCCGGAAGCTGGCGGAGGAACTTGGTGTCAGCCTGGCCGAGGTACCGGGCACCGGGGAGGGGGGACGGGTCACCAAGCGGGATGTCGAGGTGTTTTCCCAAGCCAGAGGATCTACGCCCGCGCCTGCAGCGATGCCCCAGGGTGTGCGGCCCGAGGCTTCACGGGAATGGCGCGAACTCTCGGAGGAGGAAAAGCTCCTCCCACTGACGAAAATGCGGCGGACCATCGCCGAGCACATGGTCCGCAGCAAACAGGTCGCACCCCACGTTACCTCGATTGCCGAGGCCGATTTCACCGCGATCGCGCGCTTTCGCGAGGCAAAGAAGGCCGCCTTCCGAAATGCCAAAGGCACCAGCCTCACCTTCCTCCCGTTCGTCCTCAAGGCCGCCGCGCATGTCCTGCAGCAGTTCCCTACTCTGAATGCCCGCTGGACCGATGAGGGCATCAAGGTCCGGAAGGCCATCCACCTGGGGATCGCCATCGCCCTGGAGGATGGGCTTGTCGTCCCTGTTCTCCGAGATCCGGGATCCCGGTCGCTGTCGGAAATCGCTGTCACTGTCGCGGACATGGTCCGCCGCGCCCAGGAAGGGCGGCTCCTTCCCGAGGAGCTGACTGGCAGCACCTTCACCGTGAACAACTTCGGAGCGGACGGGAACCTCATCGGGACGCCCATCCTCAATCAGCCCGAGGTAGGAATTCTGGGCCTGGGCACCATCGAGAAGCGGCCGGTGGTGGTGTCACGGGAAGGAGAGGACGCGATCGCCATCCGCTGGATGGGGTATCTCTGCCTCTCCTACGATCACCGGGTGGTGGACGGGGCCATAGCCGGCCGCTTCCTCCAGCGCCTCCGCCGCAGCCTCGAGTCTTTCAGCCCCGCTGAAGGGATCTGGAGCGATCCCCGGCTCCAATCCCTCTAGCGGAGCCCAGCCGCATCTCCTCCCATGCTCCCTCCCGCCTTGGCTCTCGCGCCACCGACCCACCCGAGGCACATGACTTGAGATCACTGACGTCTGCTCGGCCTTCAAAGGTTGGGGCCTCATGATGTCTCATCCGATGCAGATTGACAGGACAACAGCATTGGTACGATACTTCGCCCGTCAGGGAGACGGACCCTGTTGCACCGCATTGCACGGCCCGAATGTCGCGCTCTTCGCGACGATGACGCTGGGCGGAGAAAGGAGGCAGGGATGCGACGGCTCTCGTGGATAGTGGTGATGTGCGTGGCAGCCGCCCTGGTCTTGGGCGGCATGGGAGGAGATGTCTGGGCCCAGCAGAAGAAGCTGGTGTACTGGACCCACTGGGAGCAGAACCCGGAGTTCAACAAGTGGTACGAGACCAAGGGCAAGGAGTTCGCCAAGAAGACCGGCTACGAGGTCGAGGTGGTGACGATCCCGTACCAGGGCTACGAGGCGAAGTACATCGCGGCCTTCATGGGGAAGAGCGGTGCCCCCGATTTCTTCAACGGGATGGCGCACCAGTGGTGCGGGCAATACGACTTCTGCGACAAGATGCCCGACGACCTGGCGAAGCTCTGGGACGAGAACCTGCCCAAGTACATGCTCTCCATGGGCAAGTGGAAGGGTAGCCGCTACGGGATTCCCATCGAACATGGCAACTTCCAGATGATGTACATCAACGTGGACATGTTCAAGAAGGCCGGCCTGAACCCGGATCGGCCGCCGAAGACCTTCGATGAGTGGCTGGCCGCCATGAAGAAGCTGACCATTCTGGACGCCAAGGGGGAGCCAACCCAGGTCGGCTTCGCCATCCGCCACAAGGGGCATCCGGTAGGGATCACGGACAAGTTCCTGCCCTTCGCCCACGCCTGGGGCGCCCGGATGCTCAGTCCGAACCTCGACAAGGCCACGGGCTACGCCAACAGCCCGGAGATGGTCGCCGCCCTGCAGTTCTTCGGGGATCTCGTCAACAAGAGCAAGGCCGCCAGCCTGGCGTTCGGAAATCCCGAAGACGCCTTCGGCCAGAAGCGAGCCGCGGTGATCTTCCGCGAGTCCTGGTTCTACGGCTGGGTCAAGAAGAACGCCCCCGAGGTGAACTTCAAGATCTACGCGCTTCCATGCGAGAAGACATGCCCAGGTGCCGGCCAGCTGTTCCCCTGGGCCAACCTCGTGTACAAGAACAGTCCGAACAAGCAGATGACCTGGGAATTCCTCCGGTTCATCAGCAACGCCAAGGATGATCTGGACCAGCACCAACTCCAGGGCATCCTGCCGGTCTGGACTGTCAATCAAGAGAGCCCATACGTGAAGTCCCGCCCGGATTACCAGGCGGTGAAGGATATGCTGGCCCAGCCGGTGCCCCCGGCGTATTTCCATCCCAAGTCCAACGAACTGGCCACAGCCTTTGGCGAGGCGGTCGTGGGCGTCCTCTACGGGAAGGGACAGCCCAAGCCCCTTCTGGACGAGGCGGCCGCCAGGATGGACCAGATCCTCAAGGACTAGGGCCGACAGCTATTGCATCCAGTCGAGATGGCAATCGGGCGATCAGGGTTTCCTGATTGCCCGATTGCTTGATGGCCTGATTTCCTGATCGCCTATGAGAAGTTGGGTTCGACTGATCGTCCCGAAGAGCTATATGGACCGCCAACGGCGGGCAGGGTTCCTGTTCGTCTTGCCCGCCGTCACCTTCTTCAGCCTCGTTTTCCTCGTCCCCCTCGCGCAGTCCGTGGTCGGCTCCTTCTATCGCACCGTCCCAGGGGGAGCCAGCCAATTCGTAGGCCTGCGCCTGTACGAAAGAGTCCTGACGGACTCGATCTTCTGGGCCAGCGTGCGCAATACCGTCCACCTGCTCCTGATGTCGGTGCCGGCCACGGTGATCCTGGCCCTGGCCGTGGCATTGGGGCTCAACCGCGTGGTGAGCCTTCGTTGGCGAAACGTTTGGGCCGCCATGTACTTCCTTCCATTCTCCGCGTCCCTAGTCGCAGCTGCGCTGATCTGGCAATGGATCTACGATCCCGTGTACGGGTTCCTGAATTACCTCCTTTCGACCGTCGGCATCCCCCCACAGAAGTGGCTGCAGAGCCTGACGCAGGTGCGTCCATCGATCGCTGCGGTAAACGTCTGGGTCCGCTTGGGCTTCGACACGATGATCTTCCTCGCGGCCCTGCAGTCCATCCCCGGGGAATATTTCGAGGCTGCCGATATTGACGGCGCGAATGCGTTGCACCGTCTCCGTTTTATTACACTGCCTCTTCTTAACCCTCAGATTCTGATGGTTTGCATTCTTGAGTTCATATTTAACTTTAAGATTTTCGACCAAGTTTATGCGACCACTCAGGGTGGACCGGCCAGCGCCAGTCAGACCGTCATCATGCTCCTTTACGACACGGCCTTCAAGTTCTTCCGCCTGGGTGACGCCTCGGTCATGGCCGTCTTTGTATTCCTCACCCTACTCGTGGTGACCCTAGTGCAATGGCGACTCTTCCGGAAACCCGTCGAGTATTAGCGCCAGCTCCTCGCACGTTTCCATCCCGAACCGTGGGTCTGCGGTGGGTGGCGGTGCTCCTCGTCGCCTTCGTGGCCGTCACCATCTTCTTCCCGTTCTTCTGGATGGCGATCACGTCTCTCAAGACCGCCCCCGAGATCCAGCGGGTGCCCCTCCAGATCCGGCCGGACCACTGGATCAATCTGAACAACTATCGGGAGGTGTTCCAGCGGGAACCCTTCGGGCGCTACCTACTCAACAGTGCCCTGATCGCGTCCACCGCGGCGGTGAGCAGCCTGGTGGTCTCATCCCTGGCCGGATACGGGTTTGCCAAATTCCGGTTTCCGGGCCGGGATGTCCTTTTCTTTGGCATTATCGGAATTCTGATGGTCCCGTTCCAGTCGGTGGTGGTCCCACTGTACATGTGGGTGAACCGGCTGGGGCTCCTGGACACCTACTTGGGTATCGTGGCCCCGGACTTGGTCAGCGTCTTCGGTGTCTTCTTGATGCGGCAGGCGATCGAGGTCATACCTAACGACTACATCGACGCCGCCAGAATCGACGGTTGCAGCGAGCCTCAAATCTTCGTTCGGGTGATCCTGCCGTCCGTCAAGCCAGCCATGGCAACGCTTCTGATCATTAAGTTCATGTGGAATTGGAACGAATTGTTTTGGCCGCTCATCGTGGTGAACTCGCCTCAGATGCGGGTTGTCACCATGGGCCTCATCAGCTTCACCAACATGTACTTCATCGAGTACAACCTGCTGACGGCGGCGGCGGTGATCAGTGTGCTGCCCATTCTTATCATTTTTCTTACGCTGCAGAAGTGGGTCGTCCAGGCCGTGGTCATGAGCGGCCTGAAGGGTTGAGGCTGCGACGTTGGAGGTGACATGGAACGGGTAAGAATGGTGAAGGTCCTGAACGAGCCCGGCATGGCGCGGGCGCGGGCGCTCATCAAGGCCGTGGGGTACGACAGCGAGGACCTCCGCCGACCTCGCATCGGCGTCGCGAACACGTACAGCGAAACCAGCCCCGGCCACTCACACCTCAGGGCCGTGGCGGAAGCGGTGAAGGCGGGAATCTGGCAGGCGGGCGGCACGCCGTGCGAATTCGGTGGATTCGGCATGTGCCCGGTGGACGTCGGGAGCGCCGGGATGCGCTACGATACCCCGACGCGAGACATCATCGCCGCCGAGGTGGAGACGTGCACGGAGCTCCACTCCTTTGACGGGCTGGTGCTGATCAGCAGTTGCGACAAGAACGTGCCGGGCCATCTCCTGGCGGCGGCGCGGCTGAATCTTCCCGCCATCCTGGTTCCGGGTGGGCCGATGCTGGCTGGACGGTTCCAGGGTAGGGACACCATCATCACTGACCTCGACGCCGAGACCTGGGCGTGCGGTGTCGGTAAGCCGCGTCTCTCTCCCGAGGCGATGGCCGAGCTGGAGGATTCCGTGTGCCCCACCGCCGGAGCGTGTGCCTTGCTCGGAACGGCCAACACGATGCAGTGCCTGGCAGAGGCGGTCGGCCTGGCCCTTCCGGGCTCGGCGACAGCCCCGGCCGTGTCGGCCCAACGCCTCTGGTTCGCCAAGCAGGCCGGCCGCCGGATCATGGAACTGGTCCGGGATGATCTGCGACCAGGTGACATCATGACTCAAGCTGGGCTGGAGAACATGATCCGGGTCCTGCATGCCATCGGTGGCTCGACCAATGCGGTGGTTCACACCCTGGCACTGGCGCAAGAGCTGGACCTCGCGGATGGCATCACATTGGAGACGGTGGAGAAGCTCTCGAACGAGGTTCACTGCATCGTGAACGTGAGGCCCAGCGGGACCTATACGATGACGGACTTCGATGAGGCCGGAGGGGTGCCGGCCGTAATGAGGGTACTGGAGGGCCGCCTTCACCTCGGGTGCCGGACTGTGACAGGGGCTTCGGTGGGAGAGAATCTCCGGACCGCCCGCGTACGGCGACCGGAGGTGATCCGCAGCATAGACCAGCCGGTGTTCCGCGGCGGCTTGGCCATTTTGCGGGGGAGTCTGGCAACCTCGGCCGTCGTGCGGCCCACGGTCGTTCCCGAACAGATGATGAAGCACACCGGGCCGGCCCGCACGTTCGACTCGATGGAGGCCTGCCTCGAAAGCCTGGAGGCGGACCAGGTGAAGGCGGGGGAGGTCATCGTCCTGCGCTATGAAGGGCCACGGGGCGGCCCTGGCCTGACCGAGGTCTTCAAGGTCCTGGGGTACATGGGTGCTCTCGGGCTGGACAAGACCTGCGCGCTGGTGACCGACGGGAAGATCTCAGGATTCGCCAAGGGCCCATTCATCTGCCAAGTCTCCCCAGAGGCCGCGCTGGGCGGACCCATTGCCCTGGTTCGGGATGGCGACCGGATCGAGGTGGACATCCCGGGGCGCCACCTCAATCTCCTGGTGCCGGCCGACGAACTGGACGCTCGGCGGCGCGCATGGACACCGCCGCCACCTCGCATCACGCGAGGGTTCCTCACCCTGTATGCGCGTCTGGCGGAACCCGCAGAGCGGGGAGCGGGGCTCCCGCTTCGGCTCGCTCGAGAGTGAAGGGCGGGCTCCGATCGCGGGCTTCGATTCACAGCGGTCGGTCTTTCGTGCGGGTAGCGGCCGGCAACCGAGTACTCTCTTTCGAGGAGATGGGATGAACCCCGACACACCATTGACCATCTTGCAGGGAGTCCGGATCCTGAGCTTCACCCAGTTCCTGCTCGGGCCGGCGGGGGTGCAATACCTTGCCGACATGGGTGCGGACGTGATCAAGATCGAGCCGCCCGGCGGGAGAGTCTTCGAGCGGACCTGGGCGGGCTGCGATCTCTTCCTCAAGGGGGTGAGCGCCTTCTTCCTGTGCGCCCACCGAAACCAGCGCAGCCTCGCGCTGGACCTCAAGCGGCCTGAGGGACAGGCAGTGGCCAAGCGGCTTGTGGCCGGGGCCGACGTCCTGGTTCAGAATTTCCGGCCGGGGGTGATGGCGCGCCTTGGCTTGAGCTACGAGGAGGTCGCGGCGCTGAACCCGCGGCTCATCTATGTCTCCGCCTCTGGATACGGTGAGGCGAGCACCTACCGAGACCGCCCCGGACAGGACCTGCTGATCCAGGCGATGAGCGGGTTGGCCAGCATTTCGGGTCGGGCTGGCGAGTCGCCCACCGCCGTCGGCGCGCCGGTCGTGGATCAGCATGGGGCGGCCTTGCTTGCCATGGGGGTCCTGGGTGCGCTCTTCGATCGCGAGCGGACGGGACGTGGGCAGAAGCTCGAGGTGACGATGCTGCGCGCCGCGCTCGACCTGCAACTGGAGGTCGTGACGTACCATCTCAACGGGGCGCACATGCACAAGAGTCCGACCAGCCTGGCCAGCATGATCCATCCCGGACCCTACGGCATCTACCAGACAAGGGATGGCCACCTGGCCCTCTCGATGTCCCCGCTGCCGATCCTGCAGGAGGCCCTGCAATTGCCCGAGCTGGCTCCGCTCGCCACCCAACGGTTCAACCATCCCGCCCGCGAGCAGATCGCCAGGATCCTGGAACCGGTGATACGCACGCGGACCACGGCCGAGTGGGTGGAATTCCTGGTCTCGCGAGGCATCTGGGCGGCCCCCGTCCTGGATTACGATGGGACGTTTGCCGACCCGGCGGTGCAAGACGCGGGCGTGGTGGAGGAGGCGGAGCATCCGGCGGCTGGCCGCGTCCGCCTGCTGCGGTTCCCGCTGGAGTTTTCGAGCGGCCGCGCCGGGGTCCGGCGGCTTCCACCGATGCCGGGCGAGCACACGCAGGAGATCCTGCGGGAAGCGGGATACATCGAGGGGGAGATCCGCGGGCTTCAGGACCAAGGGGTGGTGGAGGGCGCGTGTCGGGAAGTCGGCGGCCAACCCTGAGCCGCTTCGTTCGATGAGAGGAGGGCGCCGATGGCGACCGTGAAAGACCTGGACACGCCGGTGGTAACCATCGACCTGGACATCGTGGAGGCGAACATCGCCCGGCTCCAGAAATACCTGAACGGGCATGGAATCAAGAACCGGCCGCACATCAAGACGCACAAGATCCCGGCCATCGCGCAGAAGCAAATAGCGGCGGGTGCCGTCGGCATCGCGTGCCAGAAGATCGGCGAGACGGAGGTGATGGCCGCGGCCGGGATCCGCGATATCATGCTGCCGTTCAACATCATCGGTCCCGCCAAGCTGGAGCGGCTCATGGCAGTGGCGAAACACGTCCGGCTGAGCGTGACGGCCGACTCCGAACCGGTGGTCAAGGGATTGAGCGAGGCGGCGCGAGGGGCGGGCGTCACGCTGCCGGTGCTGGTCGAGTGCGACACGGGTCTCCAGCGGGTAGGGGTCCAGAGCCCGGAGGCTGCACTCGACCTGGCCCGTGTGATCGCCCGGATGCCCGGTCTCACATTTGGCGGCCTGATGACCTACCCCAACTCCGAGGCGGCGGGGAAGTTCTTTGCACGCGCGTTGGAGCTGTTCAGGGGCCCCGGCATTCCGGTCCCCGAGGTGAGTGGTGGAGGAACCCCGGTGATGTGGCAGGCCCACACGGTCCCGGGCCTCACCGAGCACCGGGCCGGCACGTACATCTACAATGATCGCTCCGTCGTCCGAAGTGGCGCGGCCACCTGGGAGCAATGCGCGATGCACATCTGGGCCACGGTGGTCAGCCGCCCGACGCCGGGCCGGGCAATCCTGGATGCTGGCTCCAAGGCGCTGACATCGGACCTTCTCGGCTTCGAGGATTACGGCCACGTGGTTGAGTATCCCCAGGCCCGTCTCTACGCCTTGTCGGAAGAACACGGACACATGGACGTCAGCGAGTGTGCGAAGAAACCCGAGGTGGGAGAGGTGGTGAGCATCATCCCCAACCACACCTGCGTGGTGAGCAACTTGTTTGACACGCTCCTGGTGACGCGCCGCGGAAAGGTCGAAGGCGAGTGGACGGTCGTGGGACGCGGAAAGGTGCGGTAGGGGTCTTCAGTTCGGCTCGTTGCACGGTCCGGGATTGCAAGACATGCCACCTGTCGAATGCACGTCGTTCATCGGTTTCAGTCGCCATCGCCGCTCGTGAAAAGCGTTCGGGCGTTCGAGAGTTCGGTCGCTCCAGAACCTCCGAACACTCGAAGCCACGAAGCGCCGAACATTCTTGACGATTTCAGGGAAGGAGGCAGCCATGCAGAAGTCATCAGGCATGAATCCGGATGAGGCCCTCTACATCGCCGCTCAGGCGGTCCTGCCGGGTGGGGCCTCCTCCTCGATCCGCTACAGCAAGAACCTGGGGCGGCCGTTCTACGTCTCACGAGGGGAGGGAGCGTACATCTATGATCTGGAGGGGCGAGAGTACGTCGATCTCTTGACGTCCCACGGGGCCACGATCCTTGGCCACAACCACCCCGGCATCAAGGCGGCCATCGAGGAGGCGCTGCGCTGCGGCATCGTCTGCTCAAGCGAAACGCCGGCGCAGAGCCGGGTGGCCGCAGCGCTGGCCGAGATGGTCCCGTGCGTGGACATGGTCCGGTACACCTGCTCCGGCACCGAGGCCACCATGCATGTCATTCGGCTGGCCCGCGAGTTCACCGGGCGGGAGAAAATCATCAAGTTTGACGGACACTTCCACGGGTTCCACGATTACGTGATGTGGAATTACGGGGGATGGTCCGCCGGTGGGGATGCGGAACAGGGCGGATACGTCGGCGCACCTCGGCTCCTCCCTCGCTCTGGAGGGATCCCGGCTGGGATCTCGGATTACGTGATCGTGTTGCCCTGCAATGATCTGGAGGCCGTGAAGAAGGCCCTCTGGCTCCACGGGCGCGACATCGCCGCCGTGATCCTGGAGCCGATCCACTACAACGCGGGCTGCATCGTGCCTCCCAAGGAGTATCTCCACGGATTGCGCGAGCTG
Source organism: Methylomirabilales bacterium (SeqCode) (assembly GCA_044451055.1). GTDB lineage: Bacteria > Methylomirabilota > Methylomirabilia > Methylomirabilales > 2-02-FULL-66-22 > 2-02-FULL-66-22. The sequence goes on along the minus strand of JBIOJT010000070.1, from coordinate 1,343 downwards.
ACCAAGGAGTATGGGGTGGTCCTGATCTTTGACGAGATCCTCTCGGCGTTCCGGACTGGGCCGGGCTGCGCGCAGGAATATTTCAACGTCACGCCCGACCTCTGCACCATCGGGAAGTGTGTCGCGGGCGGCACGCCGCTGAGCGTCTTCGGGGGCCGGCGCGAGATCATGGAGCACCTCAGGCCGTTGGGCAATGCGGAGCACAGCGGCACCTATAACGGGCACCTGATCCCGATCATGGCTGCCGATGTGTGTCTGCGGGAGATTCGAAAGCCGGGCTTCTATGACCACCTGTACGCCCTGGCAAACCGGCTGTACGGCGGGATGAATGCCATTTACCAACGCAAGGGTTTCCTGGCGCGCTGTCAGGGGCTTGGTGCGCGATTTGGCTTGTACTTTGGCTTCACGGAGGAGGTGCGCACCTACACGGACACCGCCAAACAGGATGCCGCCTTGGCGCTGCGGTTCTTCAAGGGCATGGCCGAGCGGAGCGTCTACTTCTGCGATGGTGGGGGCAAGCCCATGCATCACGGCTTTTCCGCTGCCCACACGCTGGCGGACATGGATCGGGTGCTCCAGGCGACGGAGGACACCGTCAACGCGCTCCAGGCCGGACGCTAGCCAACTCGGCATCGCGGCGGGGCCCTCGCACGAGGTGGTGCTTCCTCAGGCAAGGTAGTGGCAGCGGCCCTGGTCGGGCGATCCACCCAGGCCGCTGCCACCATCGGGCACCACGGCCGTCCGTCGAACTACATCGTCCTGGACAACGTGCGGGCTGCCTATGAACTGACCCGCCATCTCATCAATCTGAGGCACCGGCGCATCGGTTTCGTGGCCAGCCTTCCGGGTCTGTCCACCGCGGCTGATCGATTGCGGGGATATCGGTCGGCCTTGCGTTCCGCTGGCCTGCCCGTGGACCCAAGCCTCGTCCGGCAGGGGCCTTCAAAGCCGAGATGGCGCGGCAGAAAACGCAAATGGGACGGCTGGCAGTGGCTTGGATCCTGGAGATCATCCGCGACGCGCGGCGATTCGCGCGCGCGCCCTTGCAACAGCTCTTGGCACCCACGCTGATCGTCCGTCGCACCTGTGGCGCGCTGGCGGACTCGGCTCAAACGGTTCGATTGAAGCTCTCGCCGCGCAGGAAGGGGACATGACACACCAGACGGTGAGCACCGACGTGCTGGTCATCGGTGGAGGGGGCCTGGCGGGTCGCGCGGCCATCGAGGCCAGTCGCTGGGGCGCCCGCGTCAGCATGGTCATGAAGGGTGAATTCGGCAAGAGCGGTACCAGCGCGGCCAGGGTCGCGGAGATCGCAGGTTACAACGTCGCCGATGGTCTGGTGG
>JBIOJT010000069.1:0-15962 GCA_044451055.1 Methylomirabilales bacterium (SeqCode) | reverse complement strand
GAGCCACGTGCGGGCCGCCGTCGGAAACGTCGGTTCTGCGCAGCCCGCCGGAAGTGGAAATCGCTCGCCCGTGTGCGAGGCGGCCGTAAGTTGCTCAAATTAACTTAGCGGCGATGTGTATAAGGATCACTGCGATACTCGGTGCAAAGTGCCATGAGGTGTGCCAACCGTCATAAATTCTGGCAGGAGCCGAGTGTGGCGGATTGTGGTGTCCCTGGCGCGGCAGCCTAATGGGCTCGACGAAATCGGTGCGGAATCCCTTACAGGAAGAAGGGATGCAGCGGGACATTGACGAAAGTCTTGCGACCCTTAGAACTTCACTTGGGGTCGCGAATCCAGCGACCTCGGCCCAACGGCCGATCACGGAGACCGCTTAGGGGGACGACACCCTGCAGCCTTACAGAGGAAGATGAGAGGCACGGTCGCTTCGGCCGAAAGCCCATCCAAGGCCTACCGGCGCCACGACCGACGTCACCAGGACCATGACCACAATGGCAGAGAAAACCCCCGGGGGAACGAGCGAGGCGCCTTTGAGTGTGAGACCGCTTCCGACTCCCGCGAAGATGAGGCCCACCTCGCCACGCGGGATCATACCGATCCCAACAGCCATGCGGTTCACCTCTCCGCCCATCGCTCCCAGTGCCGCAATCAGCTTGCCGGCGATGGCGCTCAGCACGAGCAGCGCGCCAAGTTTCAGGATTCCCACATCCGCGAGGTTCGCGAGGTCCACCTTCATACCCATGAGCACGAAAAATAAGGGCACGAATAGGGTCGAGAGCGGCTGAATCAACTCAGAGAGAGTGGCCTGGTCCTCCGGAGTGCGGACGCCCTCTCCGTAAGGATCTAGCATTGCCCCGGCCGCGAAGGCGCCGACAATCCCGGCCAATCCGACCAGCTCGGCCGCATAGGCCAGAGTGAAGCACAGGGCCAGACCGAAGATGAGCAGAATGCCACGCTGCAAGCGCGAGGCGAGGTGTACGATAGGGCCGGACAGATAGTGCCCCAGTCCTACCGTCACTCCCAGGAAGAGCACGGCACGGGCCAGTATCTCCAGGATTGAGGTGACCGACACGATCGGCCCGACCCCCGCCACGGCCGTGGCGGCCCCGCTCAGGATCGACAGAACGATCAGTCCCAGGACGTCATCGATCACCGCGGCCCCCAGGATGATCTGCGCCTCACGGCTCTGCGTCTTGCCCAGATCCTTCAGGACACGCGCCGTGATCCCCACGCTTGTCGCCGAGAGCGTGGCTCCAATGAAGGCGTGGGTCAGCGTCGGACTCTCCGGGAGCTGCCAGGCGGCGACGGCCCATCCAAGAGCCAGCGGCGCCGCTACCCCGATGCACCCGACCAGGATTGCGGAAGGGCCGATCCGCATCAGGGCGCGAATGTCCACCTCCAGCCCGACGTCAAAGAGCAGGATCAGCACGCCCATCTCTGCCAGAACCTGGAGCGTGGGCTCAGAGCGGACGAACGCCACACCCCCGCCCGTGAGGAGCGACGAGGCCGCGTTACCCAGAAGGATCCCCACCAGAAGTTCTCCCAGGATGGACGGCTGGCCCAGCCGCTCGCTGAGCATGCCCGCGAATTTTGCCATGACGATGAGAATGCCGAGACTGAAGAGGATAGGTCCGAAGGCCGGATGGCCGCCCTCCACCGCCGCCAACGCAAGACCAGGGGTGGTCAGCAGGAACACGAGAAGACCAGAGGGGAGAAGCCTCATGCTCTTCCTCAGGGCGGGGGTCAATGGATGGTAATCAGGCTATCGAAGCGGCTTTGGGGGCCACGTGTTGTTCCGCCGAGAGGGTAATCCGCAGGTCACCTCCCAAGGGACAGCGGGGAGGTGCCCCAATGGGGAAAATGGAGAGCCATACCGTTCCCCCGTCATTTCCCTCTGCCACCCGCCGCCGCGCGCATCTCCTCTATACCTTGAGCACGGGTCGGTGACAAGCCAAAAAGGCGGTCAGCCGCGGTGAAGGGTTTTCGGTTCTAGCCGGTGGGGCACTTTGTATCGTGGGCAGATTCTAGCAGCGCGGCGACGCTCCTCGGCCTCCATTTGCCGCAGTTCAGCGGGGGGACGGGGCACTTTCCAGGCTCCTTTCTGCGGTTGGACTTCACTCTCCGGAAGAGCCCCTCAAGATCCCGGGAGAGCGCGGCACGTGACACGACCCGGCCTTTACCCCTGATTTCTCCACGGGTCTGATGAGGGCGATGCCCTTTGGTCTTGGCGTCAATACCGGGCGCCCCGGCCGGAGACCCGGGCTTCTTGGTCGAGTCGCGCGCGGCGCACCCAGGCCTCCTCACCGAGGGGGAATCACCCCAAGAATGCCAGCCTCCAGATGAGCCGCAGCGAGGCCGTGATCCCCAGGTCGGCAACCATGCCAGCGAGGCCTCCCACCATCGGCAATAAACTGCGGAGCATCTCTCGGCTCTCCTATCTCTCCTGCGCTGCCCAGAGGCCAGTCATGCCGGCTGCCGCCGTGCGTCCCGTTCCGACTCCTTCGTTCACGCTTACGTCCGGCCTGAGGATCACGATAACTCCCTGTGTCCTGAACCCGAGCGGGGGAGACTATCAGCGCAGAAGGCTGCCGGAGTTTTTGCCGAGCCCAAGCCCGAGTGTAGGCGGTGGCTTAAGCTCATTGTCAAATATAACCCCGCATTTCTCGCAGACTTTCATCATTCGGGGATGATTGAGGATCACCCGAGCCCAAATCGGTTCACCGCCGCACTTGCACGTCCCGATGGACTGGCGCATTGCGGCCTGGCGGGCGACCTTTTGCACTTTGCTCTCACTGGCCATGGTGATGTCTTCCCTTCTGCTGGATCCCTTGCTCGTGAGGTGCCGTGTGGCTCCGTTGTTCCTGTCCAGCTCGTCTATTGACCTGGCAGGCGAGAAAACCCGACGTGGCCCGCCAGTCTTCCGTTCGTGTCTTTTCATCTGTACGCTAGGAGGGCGACTCGCGGCTCCGGAGCTCGGGCAAAGGGTGCGATCACCATTGATGCTATGGCTGCTCCGGACCCATCCCCCCTCGGGTGATCGAAGGGCGAGCCGACTTGAAGGGTGTGGCATTGGACCAATCAGGACGAGAGCCCATAGCCGCTCTGCCTGGAACACGGGCTAGGCCGATCCAGGCGGCCAGCATCCCGGCGAGCATCAGGGCAGCGAAGCCATTGACAGCCATCCGCCGCAAGCCCGTTGTTGGCACCAAACGTGACAGCGCAAAAATCAGGACGCTCAGCATGAGCAAGCGTAAAACAGACTTCCTCCAAATGGCCACGGCCCCATGCATCTCTGCCCCATGCCGAGCGAGCGCCTCTCCCTCATCGGTTGCAGGCGGTCTAATGCGTTTCAGGAGAGCTCCGATGCGTCGCTGCGTGCCTCAGTTCAGCAGATACGGGGAAGCCAGAAGGTGGTGTCGACCTTCCCCCGTCCTGATATCTATGCCCAACCTCGGCCGCGAAGCAACGACTTTGGGAACAAGTTGTTCTCGCCCCCTTTGCACCCCGGAATCGTCTGGGCCATGATCCCGAGTGCGGTCTTCTCCTCTTCGGTGTTGATCAGGCCGAACAGCGTGATCATCCCGTTCTTGGCCCCGATCCAGATGGCGCGGTTGGAGACCCAGGCCTCCTGGGCGAGCCGTGCCTTCATCTCGGCGACAAGTTCGTCGTCGGTGCGGGAGACTTCTGTCTGGTTCCCTGTCTCCGCCACGGCCTTGACCAGGTCCGCGCAACTCACCATGCCCACCAGTCGGCCGTCCGCCAGGACGGGGAGCACGCCCGTGCCGGCCTGCTCCAGCCGCTCGGTGGCTGACTCCAGAGAAGTCTCGGGATCCACCGGAACGGGGGCGGGCCGCATGAGATCCTCTACCTTCGTCCCGACTGCCTTCTGATACTCGCGAGCAAGCGCTGCCCCATCCGTGAAGATTGTCCGCCACCAGGGGTGGTGCCGTGTCTTCAGCCGAACGAGCAGGTCGTCCTCGGTCAACATGCCGACGATGGAGCCATCACCGTTGATGACCGGGAGGGCACTCGTGCAGTTCTTTGTCAACAGCCACGCCCCCGCCTGGATCGGATCCTCGGGCCGGAGGGCGACGACTTCTCGATTCATGAATTCCCTGACCTTCATCTGCGTTCTCCTCTCATCCCCGTCATGGCGTCCGCTGCCAGCTAATTTCGGGGTAACCCCCGGCAAGGCTGCGGGCGAGCAGGGCCGGGGGAGCTTCAACGACTAGTAAGCTATCCCGTAGTCACGCCACTTTGATTTCACGAGCAAGTGGTTTTCAATCCCCTTGCACCCATCGATCCCCCGGGCCATCGCCGCGAGAGCGGCCTTCTCCTCCTCGCTGTTCACGACGCCTACGAGGGCTATGGTCCCATCTCTCGCGTCAACCCAAATGCCACGGTTGGAAACCCAGGTCTCCTGGGCGAGCCGCGCCTTCATCTCAGCCATGAGGTCGGCATCGGCACGGATCTCAACCGCCGCCCTCGCCTCTGTTGCCAGTAGCTTGGCGGAATCGCCGGGAGTCACGCTCCCCATCGGCTGCCCTCCTGAATCGAGTCCGTGGCTTTGAGGCTGACGATTTCTCGGCTCATGAATCTACGGTCATTCTCTCCGTTTTCGTCAAGAGACACTGGGTGGAGCATTGCCGCCGCCCCTACGATCGGGGACCCCACCGCCCGAGGCTACCGCAGAGCATGCAGAGCCAGGCCGAACCGAAGCAGCACGGCAGTGCTGATGATCAACGCGATGCCGATGAAGGGGATTACGGCCGACTTTACTTGGCGAAGCATTTTGCATCCTCCTCTTCCTCTTCCGCAGGCCCCGTTTGAGCCCGCGACCTTTGCCTGAATTCGATTGGGCAAGAATCGAGACGTGGTACCGCCGACTGTCGAGGGAAGTAGGCCGCAGGATTCTCCTGGGCTCGTCCGTCGCATGGAATGGCGTCGCCGACCGCCAGCGCCGCCCGGTTCGCGCGCACCCAGAGCGCCATGACACCGATGATCAGCAGGGTGGCAAGACACTCGGTGAGCGTGCGCCAACCACCCGTCGGCGATTTCACCTCTGCCACCACGAAGAGCGGCACGATCACAGCAACCACAATGTAGAGCACGTGCCAGGCAGGCTTCGGACGATTCCTGTTCAGCATCGCAGCCCCACGCCCATCCGAGGGATCCTTGGTCCCAGCCCCGGCGGGGCCCGGGAACCGAATCACTCCGGCATTGGGCGCGAAATGTTCGTGACTCTTCATTTTGACCTCCTGCGGCCTGCAGCCCATCGCGGTTTTCCCTTCCGCTTTGAACGTAGGGCACGTGCCCAAGAGGGTCAAATCAAGAAGCCGTCAGAAATAATGGGTAGCGCGTCAAGGAAGTATAAGTGAGAACAGCCTGCCGACGGGTTGTGGCCTAGGAGAATTCGGTAGTGAGGGGACAAGGGGTTAGGTCATGCGAGGAGGTGGGGTTCGTTGCTTCCCAGACGACACCGTCAGATTTGGAAATGATCTGAGTGGAGGGTCAGAAGGACGGTCGCGCCGACCGATAGCCTATGGGTCTGTCAAATGCATTCCACTCACACGTGGGCGGATTAGTTACGCAGGGCCGACCAAGATATCCTTCAGGGGTTTTTCAGCCTTCACTGTGCTCACGGCCAGGATTTCGTCCCCGGCCTCGAGCGTGGTGTCGCCGCGGGGAATCACCAGCTTGCCGCCGCGGATCACGCTCACGATGACAGTATCGGATGGGAGATCGAGTTCGCGGATGGCCTTGCCTCGGCAGGGGGATGTCTCCGGGAGGATCACCTCGACCAAGGCCGCCTCGCCCCGGTTGAGCTTGAGCAGCGTGACCAGTTCGCCCATGCCGATTTCTTCTTCGATGACCTTGGAGGTGAGGTGGACCTGGCTGATGGCAACATCTACCCCCCAAGCCTTCGTATAGAGCCACTCGTTCAGCGGGTTGTTGACGCGGGCGATCACCCGGGGGACGTGGAAGTGGTGCTTGGCCAAACGACAGACCACTAGGTTGTCCTCGTCATTGTGGGTCAGGGCCACGACTAAGTCCGCCTTGGCGACCCCCACCTGTTCGAGGAGTTGGGGGCTGGAACCTTCGCCGCAGATGACATCTCCCCCAATCTCCTGCCGGAGCTTTGCCACCACATCGGGCCGGCGATCCACCACCTTGACCTGATATCCCTGACTCTGGAGATCTTGTGCCAGATACGATCCGCCCCGACCGCCGCCAACGATGACCGCCAGCATGTGCCACCCCTCACTGTCAATGGGCCAGCAGTTTCTCCAGGTTGCTTATGGACCGCGTCGCCACGGTGATGTGAAGCACATCCCCGGCCTCGAGCCGGGTGTCGGCTCGTGGAATCATGGCCTGCCCCCGGCGCACCAACGCGTGCACCAGGGATTCCCCAGGCACGAACAGATCCTGGATCGTGCGGCCTGTCAGAGGTTTGCCCACTTCGGCTTGGATGAATTTGACCTCGCCGCTTCCGAGTGCCGACAGAATGACAAGCTGGGGATGTGCAATCATGGCTTTCATGGTGTTGGCTGCCAGCAGGGTCGGAGTGACCGTCGGGATGCCCTCCCGGCGGTAGATCTCGGCCGCCTCAGGGTCGTAGATCCTGGCCACAACGCTAGGGACCTTGAAGGTCTCCTTGGCGGTCACCGCCACTACGATGTTCACGTTGTCGCTGTCCGTCGTGGCGGCCAGGGCATCGGCCCCTTCGATGTCAGCCTTCTGGAGGATCTCGCGGTCAAATCCCACGCCCGTGAGCATCTGGCCGTTGAATTCCCGCGACAGCCGCCCGAAGGAGAGCGGGTTCCGATCGATCACCACCACGGTATGCCGTTCGGCCGAGAGGGCATTGGCCAGATTCGCGCCAACCCGCCCGCAGCCCACGATGATCACTCGCATGCCACAGCCTCCCGGACCACACGACGGCCCGAAAGCGAACGAGCCGCAGCAGGTACACTCTGCGGCTCCTGGACCGGACCCCCGATAGCAAGACAGATGCTAGAACCGATCGTTCCTCGTTGTCAAGGGAAGACGCGACCCCCTTCCGGGATGCTCGCCTTCCGGTGGGCGACATCGCCGGAAGCTCGAAAGCGGTCAGGTGCTGGAGGGCGGGAGGTCGTCTGCTGGCCCGGGTAGGGCAGTCTCCTTGGGGGGAAAGATGGATTCCTGAACCCGCCGGTGGAACTCGGCGACACCGGTCGTGTACCGGAGCAGGAGGGCGGCCACCAGGCCTAGGCCCGCTATCGGGGTCCCGATGACGAATACCAAGGAAAAGACGCGCCAGCCCCCCATTCGAATGATCTTGACCACGGACCAGATCGTGAGAACGAGGAGGACCAGGGCCATGTTCCCCGCCGCCTTCGCCGGGACGAGGAGGGTGCCCCAGGCGTGTCGGTAGAGAAGGTACCGCTTCTCGAAATCCTCGGGGAAACCGACGAGTAGCTCGATCCAGTGCAGGGGGGATGCCGGGGCGCGCCTGCCAGGATGGATGCGGGGCAAGCCCAGCCACATCTCCCCCACCACGTGGCGCATGCTGTCTACCACCATCCCTGCAGGGAAGGCCATCAGCACGGCCGAGATAAGGAAGTACGGAAAGAGGCCCTCCTCCCCCAAGATCTCCTGCATCAGCGTCGTGTAGTACGAGCCGTCCTCGTGGTAGATCTCATACATGGCCGTCCACGCCACGGCGAGGAGAAAGCCCGGGATGACCTGGGTGAGCAGGAGATCCTCGACGGGGAAGGGACGGAGTCGTCGCATCAGCTCCCCCCCGGCACACGTGGTGCGGTGGGAACCTCCATGAGGATCAACTCCCAGGCATCGGAGGAGCGATCTTGCCGGATGATGTACACGGTCCCATCCTCCCCACTCACCTTGAAGTAAGCGTGGTCTTCACCATACCAGCGGTCGAGGATCTCCCGGACTGCAATCCGTCGTCCCTCTAGGCGGAAGGCGGCTGGCCGCTCATCCGCCTTGTAGCCCGAATAGGCTTCTACGGTGAGGGAAATGCGCGTGGAGCCGTCCACCTCGTCTCCTCTCCCTCCAGCCCAATCCAGCAGAATCATCGAGCCTGCCTCCCGCGGCGCGGGCCGGCGGTGCGCCCAATCGCCCGACGGAGACGGGGCAGGACCACGGTGCGCTGGATCGTCTCCACCATCATTGGGACCGTCAAGGCGCTCGGGTCGTAGTCCACGACTGCGCCCTCCCGCTCGAGGCTCACGTCTACAGCAAACGCTCCACGCAGCCCCTCCAGGGCCCGCCGGACGCGGAGAGCTCAGAGGGAGCAGACCATCCCAGTGACGGAAAGTTCCGCGCGGCGACGGCCGGCCGGTTGCTCCAAGGACTCCGATCGGATCAGGCGAGCCGCGGGAGCGACACGGAGGTTCCGCAACTTCACCCGCACAGGTTCCTCCCCGGCAAATGCAAGCCAAGCTGATCTCACTGTAGTGACTGGAGGACCCTGCGTCAAAGGGAATCCGCTGCAGCGCCCTGGCACTCACAGGGCAACCAGAGAGTCCCCGGTCCTCCCCCGGGATCGGGCGCTGCCAGCGGTTCAGGCTTCACGCCCTCCTCGGCCTGGTGTCCGATCCGCGCGAATTCTGGAGAAAGACGAAGGCCCCCGGCGGGATCACCGCCCGGGGCCTTCCACTTCAACGGAGCCGCGCGTGGTTCGGCACGCCACGCCCTGAGGGCACCCGGCTCCGGCGCCGACTGCCGCTGGCTGCCGGCTTAGTACATGTCGCCGCCGCCACCATGCGGGGGCATGGGCGGGGTCTTCTCCTTCTCCGGAATCTCGGTGACCATACACTCGGTAGTCACCATCAGCCCGGCGATGCTCGCCGCGTTCTGGAGAGCGATCCGGGTGACCTTGGTCGGGTCGATAATCCCGGCCGTCATGAGGTCCTCGTACTCCTCGGTCTCGGCGTTGAAACCGAAGGCGCCGTTCGACTCGCGGACCTTCTGGACCACGATGGGGCCGTCGACGCCGGCGTTCTCCGCGATCTGGCGGATGGGCTCCTCCAGGGCCCGGCGGACGATGTCCGCCCCGATCTTCTCGTCGCCGGAGACCTTCAGCCTGTCCAGCGCGCTTACAGAGCGCAGGAGCACCACCCCACCTCCCGGCACGATCCCTTCCTCTACAGCCGCCCGGGTGGCGTTCAGGGCGTCCTCGACGCGGGCCTTCTTCTCCTTCATGGCGATCTCGGTGGGGGCGCCCACCTTGATCACGGCCACGCCGCCCGCCAACTTGGCCAGGCGCTCCTGGAGCTTCTCCCGGTCGTAGTCCGAGGTGGTCTCCTCGATCTGGGTGCGGATCTGCTTGATCCGGCCCTCGATCTCCTTGTCCTTGCCGGCTCCCTCAATGATGGTGGTGTTCTCCTTATCCACGACCAGCTTCTTGCACTTGCCCAGGTCATCCAGCCGGATGTTCTCCAGCTTGATCCCCAGCTCCTCGGAGATGACCTCGCCGCCCGTGAGGATGGCGATGTCCTTCAGCATCTCCTTGCGCCGGTCGCCGAAGCCGGGGGCCTTGACGGCGCAGGTGGTGAGAGTCCCGCGAAGCTTGTTGACCACGAGCGTGGCCAGGGCCTCGCCCTCCACTTCCTCGGCGATGATAAGGAGGGGCTTTCCCATCTTGGCAATCTGCTCCAGGATCGGCAGCAGGTCCTTCATTCCGCTGATCTTCTTCTCGTGGATCAGGATCAGCGGGTTCTCGATCACCGTCTCCATCCGCTCCGGGTCGGTGACGAAGTAGGGGGAGATGTAGCCGCGATCGAACTGCATCCCTTCGACCACCTCCAGGGTGGTCTCGACCCCTTTGGCCTCCTCCACCGTGATGACGCCGTCCTTCCCCACCTTCTCCATGGCGTCGGCGATGAGGTCACCGATCGTCTTGTCGTTGTTGGCGGAGATGCTGGCGACCTGGGAGATTTCCTTCTTGCCCTTGGTGGGCTTGGAAATCTTCTTGATCTCCTCGACAACTGCCTCCACGGCCTTGTCGATCCCACGCTTCAGGGCCATGGGATTGGCCCCGGCGGTGACGTTCTTCATGCCTTCCCGGACGATCGCCTGGGCCAGAACCGTCGCCGTGGTGGTCCCGTCCCCGGCCACGTCGGAGGTCTTGGAGGCGACCTCCCTCACCATCTGGGCGCCCATGTTCTCGAAGCGGTCCTCCAGTTCGATCTCCTTGGCCACCGTGACCCCGTCCTTGGTGATGGTGGGCGCGCCCCACTTCTTGTCCAGGACGACGTTCCGCCCCTTGGGGCCCAGGGTCACCTTCACGGCGTTGGCCAGCTTATCCACGCCACCCAGGATGGCCCGGCGGGCCTCTTCATCGTAGAGCAACTGTTTGGCTGCCATTGTGCGTGCCTCCTTCTCGGGGTGTCGAATGATCGGTGCACGGGCTCGGGCCCTCCTGGGGTTTGCCCCCAGCCGGGGCGGCGTTACTGCAGGATGCCCAGCACGTCCTCCTCGCGCATGATGAGATGCTCCTCGTCGGCCACCTTCACCTCGGACCCGGAGTACTTGCCGAAGAGGATCTTGTCCCCCACCTTGACCTCCATCGGGATCCGCTTGCCGTGTTCGTCCAGCTTGCCTGGGCCCACGGCGATCACCTGCCCCTCCTGGGGCTTTTCCTTCGCGGTGTCGGGGATGATGATCCCGCCCTTCTTCGCCTCTCGCTCCTCCAGGCGCTTCACCAGGATTCGGTCCTGCAACGGTCTGATCTTCTTCATGGTGCGTCACTCCTTTCGGCAACTGAGGCGGAGGGATCGGACCACCCCTGAAGCCGGTCTGTGCGACGTGGATGGCAACTCAAGGTACCTGCGCGACCCCTACGGAAGGTCCGTCACATAACTATCCATCCTGGCCAGGATCGCGCGGATGGTCTGCGAGCCGCGCGCCTCATCCGCGGCAAATTCGTCCATTTTGCCGCGGAGAGTCGCGTCTGAGGTCAGCCGGCCTGCTTGCCGGTACAAAGCATACAGGTTTTCCGTCTCTTCCAAGTCTTGAATGAGCTTGGTGGCCGTCAGCGTCCCAGGGCGACGAGCGGGGGATGCGACTGCCGCCAGGGTCGTCCCACACCCGATCTCCTGCGCAAGCGCGTGGGCGTTCTGGCGGTCCCGCTCGGCCACCACCTCCAGGCTCAGCCGGTCGGGGGCGAAGCGCAAGGCCCGCGCCCGTTCGGCCAGATGGCAGGCCAGCGCCGTTTCTTGCCGGCAGATCTGGATCAGGAGCGCCTGCAAACGATCCGCACTGCCCGAGCCGTTCACCCCGAACCACGTGTGCAGCCACGCTCCGCGCTTCGGGATAGTCCTCATCATGTTCACCTCATCGCCGCCGCCAAGCATTCGGGGCGCGCAACTACGCTGCCTTCCCGCCGTCGCAGAACGCTTGTGCGGCGGATTTCGCTTCCAGCTTGCTCCTCCAGGGACCGCCCAGAACCGGCCGATCGCCCCCGGCATCTTTCTCCGCCACGCGGGCCCTGGCCCACCACACACCATCCTCCTGCAGCGTCGTGATCGTGTAGCGCTGGTACGGATAGCTCGTTCTCTCCTCGTCCATGGTCGCTCTCTTTCGCACCCCCACCGGGTTTATTGCCCCCACCCCCTCGCGAGGCTGAAAGATCGAGGGCAATCCCCCTGGAGTCCCGGAACCCTCCTCCGCTTAGACGCTGGGAGGGCTCACTCTCATGTTCGCGGCCCGCGGTCCCTTGTCCCCCTTCTCGACATCGAATTCGACGGCTTGCCCCTCCGCAAGTGTGTCGAACCCCTCTCCCTGGAGGGCGGACCGGTGAAAGAAGAGCTCGACGCCATCGCTTCCCAGGATGAACCCAAAGCCTCGCTCCCTGACCAGCTTCTTGATCGTGCCCGTTGCCATTGCCTTTTCTCCTCTCTGGACCTCCGTCCGGAACCCGTTACGTTTCCCAACACTTACCCGGCACAACGATCTTCGTGCCAGGTTCAAGCCCCCGCGCTTCCGGCCGCCCTCTCAGGACAGCTTCGCGCCTGCAAGCATGGCTTGCAGCTCGTCCCGCTCGACCACCTCTTTCTCCAGCAATCGGCGCGCAATCTGCTCGACGAGGCCCCTCTTCTCCGTGAGGAGCGCGCCGACCTTCACGTGCGCCTCGACCAGGATGCGGCTGGCCTCGGCGTCGATGAGCCGCGCCGAGTCCTCACTGTGCTCGCGCGGCGGCGGCAGGCCTGGGAGGAGGCCGGTCCGTCCGCCACCATCAAAGGTCATCAAGCCGATCTTCTCGCTCATCCCATACTGGGCCACCATGTGCCGCACGAGGTCGGTGGCCCGCTGAAGGTCGTTCTGGGCGCCGGTCGAGACATCGCCAAAGATGATTTCCTCGGCGGTCCGGCCTCCCAGGAGGACGCACAGCCGATTGAACAGCTCCGACCGGGTCATGAGGTACCGGTCTTCCGTCGGGAGTTGCTGCGTATAGCCCAAGGCCGCGATCCCTCGCGAAACGATCGAGATCTTCGAGACCGGGTCGGCTCCCGGCAGGAACTCCGCGGCCACCGCGTGCCCAGCCTCGTGGGTGGCCACGATCTCCCGCTCCTTCGCGCTCATCACCCGGGTCTTCTTCAGCCCGGCCACCACCCGGTCGATGGCCTCATCGAAGTCGGCCATCCCAACCGCCTCCTTGCCCTGGCGGGCGGCCAGGAGAGCGGCCTCGTTCACGATGTTCGCCAGGTCCGCGCCCACGAAGCCGAACGTCTTGGCGGCGATGGTGGCCAGATCGACCTCCGGGCCAACCGTCACCCCCTTGGCATGGACCCGGAGGATGGCCTCGCGCCCCTTCAGGTCCGGCCGGTCCACCAGCACCTGGCGGTCAAAGCGGCCGGGCCGGAGCAGGGCCGGGTCGAGGATCTCCGGCCGATTCGTGGCCGCCATGATGATGACGCCCTTGTTGGTCTCGAACCCGTCCATTTCCACGAGGAGCTGGTTGAGCGTCTGCTCCCGCTCGTCATGGCCGCCCAAGGGGTTCATGCCTCGGGCCTTGCCCAGGGCATCCAGTTCGTCGATGAAGATGATGCTCGGCGCATGCTGCACCGCCTGGGCAAACAGATCCCGGACGCGCGCGGCCCCGACCCCGACGAACATCTCGACGAAGTCCGAGCCGCTCAGGCTGAAGAACGGCACCTTGGCCTCTCCCGCCACGGCCTTCGCCAGCAGGGTCTTGCCCGTCCCGGGGACGCCGACCAGCAGGACCCCTTTCGGGATCTTCCCGCCCAGCCGCTGGAAGCGTTCCGGCGTCTTCAGGAACTCGACGACTTCGACCAATTCGGCCTTGGCCTCCTCGATGCCGGCGACGTCGCTGAAGGTCACTCCCGTGTCCTTCTGGACATAGACCTTGGCTTTGCTCTTTCCGATGGCCATGAGCCCGCCGAGGCCGCCGCCGCCCATCTTCTTCATGGCGTAGCGCCATATGAGGAAGAAGATCCCCATGGGAAGCAGCCAGCTCAGCAGCGTCGGGAGCCAGGTGCTCGTTACCTCTCCGCGGAAGTTGACGTTGGCCTGCTGGAGGTCGCGGACGAGCGCGGGGTCGTCCACCCGGACCGTCATGAAGGGCTCCTCGCCCGTCCCGGACTTGGTCAACGCCTCGATCCGGGCCTTGGGGAGCAGCCCCGCGAGCTCGTCCCGCTTCAGGCGCCCCGTAATGATCTTCGCGCCGATCGCCAGGTCGCTGACCTTTCCCTTCTCCACCAGGGTCTTGAACTCGGCATAGGAGAGGGTTTCGACGTGCGGCGCGAAGACGTAGTCCTGCACCGCCGTCAGGATCAGGAACGCGGCAAGAAAGTACCAGAGGGACGCGATGTGCTTCTTCTCCATACCAGCTTCTCCTCGAGGTGAGATCGCCACCGTCGTGGCGTGCTACCGGTTGCCCTGCCGGGGGTTCTTCTGGTCGTCTCGCAGCGGGAAGATCTGTTGGCCCCGGTGCTCCCAATAGAGGAGGTGGAACCTGCCGCGCGTGACCTGCGCGGCCTCCGCATCGCCCGTCAGGAGCCGGGCGCGCAAGCCCGCGGTTCGGTCGCAGGCAATTCGCAGCCACGCGTTCCAGCCGGACAACGCCCGCGCGGAGGTCCTCGGTTTCTGCGTCCGGTCCATGTGTGCGCTCTATCGCTCCAAGAGGGGTTGTCCGGTCCGGCGCGCCATCCGGTGGCGGCAGACCACGGTCTCTGGGTCCACCACGCGGACGCCTCCGCCTTCGGAACAGTGGCGGCAGGACATATTCAGCGGTTGGAAGTACCAATAGCGCACGTCAACCCTGCCCTCGCGGCCGTCGGGGCAGAGATGGAAGAGGGGATCGGCCGCCAGGGCGGCGTCGACATCGCGCATCGCCCGGTCGGTGATCGCCATCGTGGGCCACTGGCACGGAGAAGCGGCGGTCG
Source organism: Methylomirabilales bacterium (SeqCode) (assembly GCA_044451055.1). Classification (GTDB taxonomy): domain Bacteria; phylum Methylomirabilota; class Methylomirabilia; order Methylomirabilales; family 2-02-FULL-66-22; genus 2-02-FULL-66-22. Next base: position 1,551 of record JBIOJT010000069.1, on the reverse strand, counting down.
CCCTCAGGCCCCCGGGGGGGCGCGCCTCACTGGGAATGACGGCGGTGCCGAGTTCGCCGCGGTGTTCGGACTCACGAATTATTTGCACGTCTTGGCCTCCATCTTCTGGCTTGTGTCACTTTTCGGGGGGACCTTCCCCGCAAGCAGCGCCCCACCGCTTCCCTCCTGGTCTTTCTTCGCCGCCTCCTGGTATGGTTTGGAGCGATAGTCGGTGGTGTAGAAGCCCGACCCCTTGAAGAGGAGCCCGGCGCCCGCGCTGATCAGGCGGTCCACCTTCCTCTTGCAGTGCGGGCACCGCGTGAGCGGATGCGCCGTGATGCTCTGAAATGCTTCGAACCGATGCGCACAGGAGCGACATTGGTATTCGTAGGTCGGCATTCCCACATCCTCCGGTAACTCACGCCCCAGACAGGTCCGGTCGCCGCGCCGCTCCCCCCCGCGAAACGACCCGCTGAGGTGTGAGGTTTACGTCCCTAGGCACGCGCCCAGATCATGCGCTGGGCGCCGATCACGAGGATCGCCCCGACTTACTGGCCGCCGATCGCCACGGTGAAGGTGACCGACTCCTCCTTGTACGGGGACGGGATGTACGCCAGCTCGAGGCGGATCTCCTTCAGCTTCTTCGCCTTCAGGGCCTGGGCGGGGAAGTCCACTTCCATTGACTGGGTCGTATCCTTCCCGGGGTCGAGCCTGTCGTCGCCATACGTGGCGAACTTGATGGTCGGCTCGGTCTGGGCCTCACTGACCTTGATGGGCTGCCCCTCGGTATCGATATACAGGATCTTCCCGGTGATCAGGCGAACGGCCTGATCCTTGGAGCTATTCGTCAGCTTGAGCGTCCCCGTGAGCTTTGCCGGAGAGACGATGGTGCCGGAGGCCTTCTCGACCCGCTCCGTGACCTTCATCTCCTTGACCTCGCCCGTGAGAATCCCGGCCTTCACCGTCATCGAGGCCGGCGTCACCGTGTAGACTTTATCCTCGATCACCACTTGCGGTCCTGAGGGCTGCTGGGAGCAGCCGAGGGTCACCCCCGCCACCGCCGTGATCACCATCGTCACGCCTACCCATTTCCACATCGACGCCTCCTTGGTTGTCGTCGTCCCGTTTACCTGGCGCAAACCTCACTCGCTCCGACGCATCTCGTCGCTGGATCGCTCCCCCCGATCTCCTCCCTACCCACGCCTCTGCTGCTCACTCCCGCTCAGCCCCCGCGGGATTCCCGACTGGAGAGTCCTGCGTTCCCCCTCCTCGACGAGCCAGCTTCCGGATGCGGCGGACCGCCTGAGCCTGGCCCTCAATATTGGCGCGGAGGTTCCCGTCGCCAGCCCGCTTCAGTCCCTCCTCGATGAGGGCGCGGAGGACGATCTGGAGACTCACCGGAAGCTTGAGCGCGGTCGTCGCCTTCCCCGCCAAGGCCCGCCCCCGGTCGAAGACATCTTGGGGGAGAACGAGAAGGACTCGGGTCTTCTGCTCAAACATCACACCACCTCCCCTCATGCCGGCCGGGCCACTTCACCAGACGCCCGGTCTTGGATATCACTACATTACTTC
>JBIOJT010000068.1:0-16293 GCA_044451055.1 Methylomirabilales bacterium (SeqCode) | reverse complement strand
TCCCTGATCTGGGCGTCCGTAAGACGATCCCGGCCGGCACCGAGGTGACGATTCCGGTGGTTGTCGAACGGTCGGGGATCTATGAATACGGGTGTACGGGACTCAGGTGGCTCGGCCCGTTGGACTCCAAGGGCAAGCTGGCTATCAGGTAGAATTCCTCTCGGCCCTTTCTCTTTCCGCGTGCGTCAACCCTGGTACCCGTCTTTGAGATCGGAATGTCCGCCACGAATGAAACGCGCCAAGCTGTCCGCTCCTCGTGTCAATGGGTCAGGACCCCCGAGGGGCTCCGGGCATTGGGCGACCGCCTCAAGAGCGCACGGGCCATCGCACTGGACACGGAATCCGACAGCCTGCACAGCTTCCCGGAGAAGGTGTGCCTGGTCCAGGTGGGCGAAGAGAGCGGGGCCGTCACCCTGGTGGATCCCCTCACCCTCCACGACCTGTCTCCTCTGGCGCCCGTCTGCGCCGACCTGGCCGTTGTCAAGGTCTTCCACGGGGCCTCCTACGATCTCGCGTCCATGAAGCGAGACTTCGGCTTCGAGTTTGCCGGCATCTTCGACACGATGGTCGCGGGGCAGTTCCTGGGCCTGCCAGCGCTTGGGCTGGCGTCTTTGCTGGAGCAGTTCTTCGGGATCACGCCCGGCAAGTCACGTCAGAAAGACGACTGGGCGGAGCGGCCGCTCAGTCCGGAGCAGAAATTTTACGCCGCGGAGGACGTCCGCCACCTAATTCCGCTCCGCAAGCGACTGCTCCATGAGTTGCAGGCGCGAGGGCGGCGGGCCTGGGTCGAAGAGGAGTGTCAGGCCTTGGCGGCCATCCCGGCGTCGCAGCGCGTCTTCGCTCCGGAGGACTATGTCCGGCTGAAGGGAACCAGGGATCTGGATGGTCGGGGGTTGGCGGCCCTGCGCGAGTTGTACGTCGCCCGCGAGGCCTGGGCGCAAGAGGCCGGGCGGCCGCCGTTCAAGGTCGTGGGGAACGAGTCGCTGGTTCGGCTGGCGGCGAAGCGCCCGCGGCTCCGCGAGAGCCTCCGGGAGATTCCCGGTTGCTCGCCCAAGGTGGTGCAGCGCTACGGTGACGCGATCCTCGCGGCCATCGCCCGCGGCGATGCCATTCCGGAGGCGGAGCTTCCGGAGTATCCCCGAGCCAGGAAGCCCCGCGTCCCCCCGGCGGTGCAGCGGCGGATCGAGGCCCTGACTCGATGGCGCGCGGCCGCGGCCGAGCGGCAGGGCCTTGACCCCGGACTCCTCCTGCCGCGGCGTCTCGTGGAGCGGCTGGCCGAAGATGCTCCCGGCGACGCCGAGGCCCTGCGCAGGATTGAGGGCCTCAGGCGCTGGCGTGCCGAGGCCTTCGGCCAGGAGATCCTGGCCGCGCTGGGGGCGGCCTGATCACCGGATCGGCCACGCCAAGGGCATGCATCCAATGCGGGATGATTGGTGAGGGGAATTGCCAGCATGACGGGCACAGTGGAGGAAGCAGTTGCGGAGATCAAGCAGGGGCGTCGGTTCCCGGTGTACCTCCTGCACGGAGACGAGTTCGTGGCCAAGGAGGGAGCCAAGGCCATCGTCGAGGCGCTGGTTCCGCCCGACCATCGATCCCTCAGCGTCGAGGTGATCTCGGAGGATCGGGATTCCGCCAGTGTACCCTCGCGGCTCAGCACGCTCCCACTCTTCGGCGGCACCAAGGTGGTGATGGTCCAGGACAGCAAGGCGTTCGTTTCGAAGGAGAGCCTTGAAAAGCTGGTCGACAGAAGCATGGACGCATGGCGGGAGGGAAAGCGAGAGAGTGCCGCGCGCTGGCTCCTTCTCGCCGTGGCAGCCGCAGGGGAGGATGAGGGTTTCGTGGATCGGGCAGCACGGGGTGAGATGTCCGTCCCGGAGTTGACGCGGGTCCTCGGGAAGGAGGCGGATGCCGAGAAGGAGCAATGGTTCCGCGAGGTCGCAGGGTATGCTGCTGCTGATGGTATGGCGGTTCCCGAGACGACGGGCGCTGGGTTGGCCCGTGTCTACGAGGAGACGATTGAGCGGGGCATCCCGCCCGACGCCTCGCTGATCCTTACGGCCGAGGTGGTGGACGAGCGCCGGTTGCTCTTCAAGAAGATCAGCGCCGTGGGGTTCGTCATCGACTGTGGCGTCCGGTCCCGGAGAGGCTGGGACACCCAGATGGATCCCGACGCGGCCCGGGCGAAGGTCCGCCAGATGGTCGAGGCAGCGGGGAAGAGCATCGCCCCCGATGCGATCGCCGGCATCGTGGAGCGCACGGGATTCAGCATGCGGGGCCTGGAATCGGAGATGGACAAACTCCTCCTGTACGTGGGCTCTCGTCCGGCGATCAGCCAGGCCGACGTCTTGGAGGTGCTCAGCAGTTCCCGGGAGGCGAACATCTTCGACCTGACGAATGCCGTGAGCGGGCGGGACGCCGGCCGGGCCTTGCGGTCCTTGCGAAGCCTGATGGCCCAGCGCGAGCCGATCCCGCAGATCCTGGGTGTCCTCGCCGGCGAGGTTCGCGGGCTGATCGTCGCCCGCGGGGCGCTGGAGCAAAAGCTGGGAGGGACCCTGGATGCGGGCATGCCCTTCCCGGCGTTCCAGGCCCGCATCCTTCCGCTCCTGGCGAAGGAGGCCGAGGGAGACGACGGGTCGGCGGCGAAGCTCTTGGCGATGAAGCCCTTCCGGGCGTTCAACCTGCTGAAGGCGGCGACCAGGTTCTCCTTGCCGGAGCTCATGCGGGACCTCGAAGCGATTCACGAGGCGGACCTCCTCCTGAAGACCTCGGGCCATCCCGAGGATCTGCTCATGGAGCGACTCCTGCTCGCCATGTGCGCCAGCACCACCATCTTTTCCCTTGACAAACATCCAGGGCCATAAAAGAATCAGCCGCGCTCTTCGTCCCGTTCTCTTTTCCCGATGCATCGCTCGAGTGCATGCATGCTGGCGCGCTCTGGGCCCCATCCGATGACCCCCGTGTCCGCGGGGGTCAATCCTGTCTTTACCCCGCTGCCCTGGCGCCGGGCCTGCGGTGCCGTCATGCTCTCCGTCCGCTCCGTCCATCCCATTTCCCGTGTTGCCTCGTCCGGGTGAACTCTCCAGGAGGAACGTTATGTCCGCCCCAGAAGGTCCCCTGAAGCAAACGCCGTTGAATGCCATCCACCGTCAGATGGGCGCAAAGATGGTGCCCTTCGGCGGCTGGGACATGCCGGTCCAGTACCGCGGTATCCTGGAGGAGCACAGAGCGGTCCGGGGCGCGGCCGGCTTGTTCGACGTCTCGCACATGGGAGAGGTCGAATTCCGCGGGCCGGCAGCGCAGGAGGCGCTGCAGCATCTCACCAGCAACGACGCCTCGCGGCTACAGGTGGGCCAGGTGCAGTACTCGGCCCTCACTACCGAGGCCGGGACGTTCGTGGACGACCTCACGGTCTATAAGTTCGCCGATGACCGCTACCTGGTGACGGTGAATGCGTCGAACATCGACAAGGACTTCGCCTGGATGCGGGATCATACCCGGGGCAACGTCGAGGTCCGGAACCTGAGCGATGAGACGGCCCTCATCGCCATCCAGGGCCCGAGGGCGGTGGAAATCCTCCAGAAGCTCACGCCGTTGAATCTGTCCGGCATCAAATATTACTGGTTCACCAAGAGCACGGTTCTGGGACAGGATGCCGTCCTCTCGCGGACGGGCTACACGGGCGAGGACGGCTTCGAGGTCTATATGAACCCCCAGCACGCCGCCGCCGTGTGGAATGCCCTCCTCGAGGCAGGGAGCCCGTTGGGTCTTCTCCCGTGCGGGCTGGGGGCGCGGGATACGCTGCGCCTGGAAGCCAAGATGGCCCTCTATGGGAACGACATCGACGACCGTCACACGGTGCTGGAGGCCGACCTGGGCTGGATCCTGAAGTTGGAGAAGGGCGAGTTTATCGGCAGAGCACCGCTGGCCAAGCAGAAGGCGGAAGGGATCCAGCGCAAGCTCATTGGCTTTGAGATGATCGGGCGGGGGATCGCCCGCTCGCACTACAAGATCGTCAAGAGCGGGCAGCCGATCGGCGAGGTGACCAGCGGGAGCCCGGCCCCTTGGCTGGACAAGAACATCGGCCTGGGTTACCTGGCGGTGGAGCATTCCGGCATCGGCACAGAGCTCCAGATCATGATCCGGGACAACCCGGTGGCCGCCCGGGTGGTCCAGACGCCCTTCTACAAGCGCAAGCGCTGACAGAACAACGCCCTCACCTCATTGCTCTCACCAAGGCTCGGGGAAAAGGAGGAGGATTCATGTATCCGGCCGACCTGAAGTACACGAAGGAGCACGAGTGGATCAAGCTGGAAGGTGATAAGGGTCGGGTTGGGATCACCCACCACGCGCAGAAGGCCCTGGGGGACGTGGTCTTCGTCGAGTTGCCCAAGGTGGGGCGGCGCCTCCGACAGATGGAGACGTTCGGCGTGGTGGAGTCGGTGAAGGCGGTCTCGGATCTGTACAGCCCGGCGAGCGGCGAGGTCGTCGAGGTCAATACCGCCCTGGAGGCCAAGCCGGAGTCGGTGAACAAGGATTGCTATGGGGCCGGCTGGATGATGCTGGTGAAGCTGGCCGACCCGAAGGAGCTGGGCAAGCTCATGGACGCGAAGGCGTACGAGGCCTACCTGGCCGCCGAAGGAGGCCATTAATGCGATACATCCCGAACACCGACGCCGACTGCCGGCAGATGCTGGACGCGATCGGCGTCCGGTCGGTCGAGGACCTGTTCGCCGACATCCCGGCGACGGTCCGGCTGAAGCGCCCCCTGCGCATCCCGCCGGCCCTCTCCGAGGCGGACCTGGGCAAGCATCTCCGGACGCTGGCGGCCAAGAACGCCGACGCCGACCGATACAGCAGCTTCCTGGGCGCGGGATGCTACAACCACTTCATGCCGGCCATCATCGGGCATTTGATCTCGCGCGGCGAGTTCCTGACGGCCTATACGCCCTACCAGCCGGAGATCTCGCAGGGCACGCTCCAGGCCATGTACGAGTACCAGACGCTGATCTGTCAGCTCACCGGCATGGACGTGAGCAACGCCTCCATGTACGAGGGGGCCTCTGCCACGGCCGAGGCCATCCTCATGGCCCACCGGGTCACCGGCCGGAATGTGGTGGTGGTGGCGCGGAGTGTCCATCCCGAGTACCGACAGGTCACCCACACCTACGCCCAGCAGATCGACCTGAGCTTCCACGAGGTGGGCTTCACGCCGGCCGGGACGGCCGACATGAAACAGGTCAAGGCGTTGCTCACGGACCAGGTGGCGTGCCTGGTGGTGCAGAACCCGAACTTCTTCGGCGCGGTGGAGGATCTCACCGAGCTGGCCGAGGCCGCACACGCCGTGGGCGCCCTCCTGGTGGTGGCCGTGGCCGAGCCGGTGTCGCTCGGCCTCCTCAGGCCGCCCGGAGAATGCGGCGCCGACATCGTGGCGGGGGAGGGGCAGGCGCTGGGGGTGCCCATGAGCTACGGCGGCCCGTACCTGGGCTTCTTCGCCACGCAGGAGAAGAACATCCGCCAGCTCCCCGGGCGTCTCGTGGGGGCCACCGAGGATCGCGAGGGGCGGACCGGCTACGTCCTCACGCTGGCCACGCGCGAGCAGCACATCCGCCGCGAGAAGGCCACCAGCAACATCTGCACCAGCGAGGCGCTGATCGCCCTCATCGCCACCATCTACATGGAGACGTTGGGCAAGAACGGGCTCAAGGAGGTGGCGCTCCAGAACCTGCGCACGGCGGCCTACGCCAAGGAACGGCTGGCCAAGGCGAAGGGATGCGCGATCCGATTCTCGGGCCCCACGTTCAATGAGTTCGTCGTGCAGGTGAAGAAGAGGCCGGCCGATGTCCTGAAGGGGCTGCTCCGGAGACAGATCATCGGCGGCTTGGACCTCTCGCGGTTCTACCCGGAATTGAAGGACTGCCTCCTGCTGTGCGTGACGGAGCAGAACTCCCGGGAGGAGATTGACGCCCTGGCCAAGGCGATGGGAGGTGGGCGATGAGCGAGCACACGGTTGGAACCCGCGGCCTCCACTTCAACGAGCCACTGATCTTCGAGCAGGGCTCGCCCGGCCGCGTGGGCTATTCGCTGCCCGCGTCGGACGTGCCGGAGAAGAAAGCGGACCGGCTGATCCCCAAGAAGCTCCTCCGGGATGACATCCCCGGATTTCCCGAGGTCAGCGAGGTGGACGTCGTCCGTCATTTCACCCGGATGTCCCAGTGGAACTACGGGATTGACCTCGGCATGTACCCCCTGGGCTCCTGCACCATGAAGTACAACCCGCGCATGAACGAGGACATCGCGCGCCTCCCCGGGTTTGCCCGGGCCCACCCGTACCAGCCCGAGGCGCTGAGCCAGGGAGCGTTGCAGATCCTCTGGGAGCTGGAACAGTACCTGGCCGAGGTCTGCGGCATGGATCGGGTCAGCCTCCAGCCGTCGGCCGGAGCCCACGGGGAGCTGACCGGGATCATGCTGATCCGGGCGTACCACACGTCCAAGGGGAATCCTCGGAAGAAGATCCTGATCCCCGATTCGGCTCACGGGACGAACCCGGCCAGCTCGGCCGTGTGCGGCTACCAGGTGGTCGCGGTGAAGTCAGGGCCGCGCGGGGTCGTGGAGCTGCAAACCGTGGCCGAGGTGATGGACGAGGAAGTGGCGGGGATCATGGTGACGAACCCCAACACCCTGGGGATCTTCGAGGACTATATCGTCGAGATCGCGAAGATCGTGCACGGAAAGGGCGGGCAGGTCTACTGTGACGGGGCGAACCTCAATGCCTTCGTTGGCATGGCCCGGCCCGGCGACATGGGAGTGGACGTCATCCAGCTCAATGTCCACAAAACGTTTTCAACCCCGCTCGGGGGCGGCGGGCCGGGGGCGGGCCCGGTGGCCATGAAGCGGCATCTGGCACCCTTCATGCCGATGCCGACGGTGGAAAAGAAGGGGGATCATTTCGCGCTGAACTACGATCTGCCCAAATCCATCGGGAAGGTCCGGAGCTTCACCGGAAGCTTCGGCGTCCTGCTTCGGGCCTACACCTACATCCGGACGCTGGGGCCAACCGGCCTCCGCCGGGCCGCCGAGGTGGCGGTGATCAACGCCAACTACATCTTGAGCGAGCTCAAGGGAATCTACCACCTGCCCTACGATCGCTTCTGCAAGCACGAGTGCGTCTTCGACGATGCCATCCAGGTGCACGACAACGTCAAGACGCTGGACATCGCCAAGCGGCTGATGGACTACGGGTTCCACCCGCCCACGATCTACTTCCCGCTCATCGTCCACGGGGCCCTCATGATCGAGCCCACCGAGACGGAGAGCAAGGAAACGCTGGACGAATTCATCGCCGCCATGAAGGCCATCGCCCGCGAGGCGCGGGAGAACGGCGACCTGGTCCGGGACGCGCCGCATAATCCGAAGGTCGGCCGCATGGACGAGACGAGGGCCGCCCGCCAGCCCAACCTCCGCTGGCGCCCGAAGCCGCCGTCAGCATAGGGTGGCCATCGTGGGGGAAGCATTGTGACTGAAAGGACGCCCCGATTCCCAACCGAGATCGGGGCGTTCTGTTTCGCAGGCGACAGTTTCCTGGTACTAGAACGGGTAAGGTGGTAGCCGTTGTCGGTGGATAAGCTTGTTCGCCCTATGCTCTGGGTGGCCATGCCTTGGACCCAGCGGCTCCGAGCGTCGGCAACATTGAGGAGTTGCCAACCTCACACCCCAGAATGAATGGCCTTGACCTCAAACGGTGTCCGGTACTTTCTTGAAGTGAGTTTTTCATGAGACCGCGTGGAGCCAAGAACGATTTGCAAACGGAGGCATGACCCGATGTTGGTGTACCACGCAACGATTGCCACCTCGGATGATTATCTCGAGCGCCGGGCGAAGCACCGTCAGGCGCACCTCGATCGGATCGTCGGGCTCCGCGCTAAGGGACTCGTGGTGGGCGGCGGGCCGGCGCCGGACGGTCGGATGGCCGAGATATTCTACCAAGCTCAAGAACGCTCGGCCGTCATCCGGTTGGTTGAGGAGGACCCTTACTATCTGGCGAGAGCCTGGACGACTTACACCCTCCGGGTCTTCACCGAGTTCATCGGGCCCTTGGAGTTGCCACCGCTGGTCATTGACGGCTCTCGCCGCGTGACGTTGGTTGAGGGGGCCGCCCTGCAGGTGGACAAGGCAAATCTCGCGCTGATCGCGTTGCGCGGCGCCGGGCGACTTGGGTTCGGGGGATTCTTCGAGGGAGGAGCGACGCTCGCGTTGCTCACAACCGCCAACGCAGCCGAGGCGCTCGGCTGGTTGGCAGAAACCGGCTTCTGGAAGGAAGGGAGTTTCATCTCCCGACCTTTCCTCTACGTCCTGTAATCTCCGGCCATATCGGTGAGACTTGCCGCCGTGTGAGCGCAAGTGAGCCCCGTAACGGGGGACGCTGAGGCTTGAGTCGGCTGCTGAAGAACAAGTCCTATGGGTCTGTTCGCGATTGATTACAAGAACGTAGACGGTCAGGGCGTGTACGCCCGAGGCGGATTGAAATTCCGTGCTGATGAGGAGTCACTGCGCCGATACTTCGCCGAAATCTTGCCGCATGTCTCTCTGAATGACCTGATCGGGGAGGCAACGGTTTGGCTCCTGTTGCCATCAACGACAGCTTTCTGGCTCTTTCCGGTTCTTCTCTATTACCTGGACATCTCCTTTGCTGTCTGCGCGACGGCAGCCGTTTACTTGGTTGCGACGGTAAGCCACTTCCTGATCTACTCTAAACCGGTGAACCACCTGGTCTTGCTCTTCTCGCAAAGGGTGCCTCGGCTGATCGCCTATGCTGGATGGGCAACGATACTTCTTCTCAAGGGTCTAACGATGAAGGCCATTGTCCTCGGAGCATCATATCTCTTCTTTGGTTTCGGAGTGGAAGCTCGGATGATCGCTACGCTCCTGGCCCCCGTCTATGCAAAGCTTTTCTCACTGCCACCATCGGATCAAGTGCTAAGGAATGTTGGATGGTACTACGCGGAAAAGCATGGAATTGATCCGACGACTTGGAGAATGTCCGTCCGGAAATAGGTACCGGACCCCCTTTTCCGGCCTTACAATGTACTGAGGCGAGCTGTGCCGACTGACGTTGCTGCCCGAGGGGAATTGCCCGGGCGGCATGTCTGTGCCTTTCAGACAGGCTTCCTGGAGGACGGGATACCTCGGCAGGTTGCGGCTCGCGATCTTGGGGATGCCCCGGAGGATCGTCTGGCTCCCCTGTATTCCATGGCCTTGATCAAAGGATGAGCAAGCATGTATATCCCCAACGCCTTCCGCGAGGATGACCTCGAAACACTTGTTGGTTTCATGCGTGTCAATAGCTTTGCGACGCTCGTGTCCGTGCTCGACGGATCGCCGTTGGCTTCACATGTCCCCCTCGTCGTGAGGCGGGAAGGGGGCGTGGTGAGCCTCATCGGGCACCTGGCCAAGCCGAATCCGCAGTGGAAGGCATTCGGCAACGGCGAATCGGTCGCGATCTTCACCGGACCGCATGCGTACATCTCACCGTCTCTTTACGAGAAGCGTGAGAGTGTCCCGACGTGGAACTACATCGCTGTTCACGCGTACGGCATCCCACGGGCCATTGCGCTTTCTGATTCGCGCGAAGCAGTGGAGCGGGTGCTTGGGACGATAATCGAGACCTATGACCCGTCCTACAAGAGCCAGTGGGACGAGCTTTCGGATGAGTACCGCGAAGGCATGATGAATGGTATCGTGGCCTTCGAGATGAGGGTGACGCGGCTCGAGGGGAAATATAAACTCAGCCAGAATCGCAGCCGGGCCGACCAAGAGAACGTTGCGCAATCCCTGGTGCAGAGCAACGACCCGATAATCTTCGGCGTTGGCGAGACCATGAGGGTGAACCTGGAGTCGGAAGGGTGACAGCATGCGCATCGGGGTCCCGAAAGAGAGCTTTCCGGGGGAGCAGCGCGTCGCCCTCGTACCGGCCGTGCTCCCCAGCCTTGTGAACGCCGGCTGCGAAGTGCTGATGGAGGCAGGAGCCGGGGAGGGCGCGTTCTACCCCGACGCGGCCTACGTCGAGAAGGGGGCTCGGATCGCCGCCAGCCGGGCCGAGGTCTTCGCCTCGGCGGATGCCGTGCTCCAGGTGCTGGCCCACGGCGCCAATGACAAGACAGGCCGGGCTGATCTCCCGCTGCTCAGGCGGGGCCAGGTCCTCATCGGGTTCCTGCGACCGCTGGGATCGCCAGAGACCGTCCAGGAGATCGCCGCCACCGGCGCCATCGCCTTCGCCGTGGAGTTCATGCCGCGTATCACGCGGGCCCAGAGCATGGATGCCCTTTCCTCCATGGCCACGGCGACAGGGTACAAAGCCGTCCTGCACGCCGCCAACATCCTGCCCCGGATGTTTCCGATGCTCATGACAGCCGCGGGGACCGTCACGCCGGCGCGGGTGCTGATCGTCGGCGTGGGGGTGGCAGGTCTTCAGGCGATCGCAACGGCCCGCCGGCTCGGCGCCGTCGTGTCGGCCTATGATATCCGGCCGGCGACGAAGGAGGAAGTCCGAAGCCTGGGCGCCCGGTTCGTCGAGTTGCCCCTGGAAGCCTCCGACGCCCAGGACAAGGGCGGCTACGCGAAAGCACAGGACGAGTCGTTCTACCGGCGGCAAAGCGAGTTGTTGGCGCGCGTGGTCGCCGAGAGCGACGTGGTGATCGCGACGGCCGTCGTTCCTGGCAGGAAGGCGCCGGTCCTCATCACGGCCGATATGGTCGCGAGCATGAAGCCGGGCTCCGTGATCGTGGATCTCGCCGCCGAGCGTGGCGGCAACTGCGAGCTGACCCGCCCCTTCGAGACCGTGGTGGAGCATGGCGTGACCATCATTGGTGAAGTCAACCTGGCGAGCACGGTGCCCTACCACGCGAGCCAGATGTATGCGCGGAACATCGCTGTGTTCTTCCTCCACCTCGTGAAGGAGGGCATCCCCGAGGTGAACCTCGAGGACGAGATCACGCGGGAGACCCTTGCGACCCGAGGTGGTGAGGTGGTTCACCCTCGGGTGCGGCAGGCCCTGGGATTGCCGCTGCTCGAGGCGCCCGTGCCGCAGGCGGCGGAGGGCAGGAAGTGACCGGCGGACGGCGAGGGCGTGGACAAGAGAGGAGGCTCATGGAATGACGTCTAACCTAGAGGGTGCGGTCTTCGTCTTCTTGCTGGCGACCTTCCTTGGCTTCGAGGTCATCCGCCGCGTGAGCCCGCTGCTTCACACGCCACTCATGTCGCTCACCAACGCCATCTCGGCCATCTCGCTCGTGGGCTCCATCGCCATCGCCGGCGCTGAGAAGAGCCAGCTCAGTACGATCCTGGGGACCATCGCCGTCGTCTGCTCCATGGCCAACGTGGTCGGCGGCTTTGTCATCACAGACCGCATGCTCAAGATGTTCAAGAAACGGGGGCCCGGCCAGTGATCGCGACCTACTTCGCCCAGCTCAGCTACATCGTCGCGGCGGCGCTGTTTATCCTCTCGCTCAAGTGGCTGAGCCATCCAGCCACCGCCAGGCGCGGCGTGCGGGTGGGGGAGATCGGCATGGGGCTGGCGATCGTGGGGACCCTGGTGCTCCGGGACATCGTGAGCTATCAGTGGATCCTGGTAGGCTTCGTCCTGGGTGCGGCCATCGGGTTGCCCATGGCGGTATTCATGCCGATGACCCATGTGCCCCAGCGGACTGCGCTGTCTCACGCCCTCGGCGCCCTTGCTGCAGGGCTGGTGGGCACGTCCGAATACTACCTGCACACCCGGGAACTCTCCACGTTCACGATGGCGGTCCTGAGTGTGGAGGTGATCCTGGGTTTCCTGACCTTCACGGGCAGCCTGATGGCCTTCGGGAAGCTTCAGGACTGGTTGCCCAGCCGCCCCATCGTGTACAGGGGCCAGAACGTGGTGAACCTCTCGCTGCTCGCCATCGCCGTTGCCGTCGCCGTGTACCTCGTGGTCAACCCGGGCCGTAGCGAGTTGTTCCCGGTGGTCGCGGTTCTGTCACTCCTGTTCGGGGTCCTGCTCATCATCCCCATCGGCGGGGCCGACATGCCGACGGTCATCGCGCTGCTGAACTCCTACGCGGGACTGTCCGCGGCGGCCATGGGCTTCGCCCTCAACAACAATCTTCTGATCGTGGCCGGCGCGCTGGATGGCTCGTCCGGGTTCATTCTCTCGGTGATCATGTGCCGGGCGATGAACCGATCCTTTACCAATGTCCTCTTCGGGGGCTTCGGTCAGGTCCAAATGGCGGCGGGGGCGGCCGCGCAGCGCAACTACCGGAGCGCCACAGCCGAGGAGGCTGCCGCGATCCTGGAGACCGCGAGTTCCGTCATCGTCATCCCCGGTTACGGCATGGCGGTGGCGCAGGCCCAGCACAAGGTCCGGGAGCTGTACGACTCGCTCACCCGACGGGGCGTCGAGGTACGGTTCGCCATCCACCCCGTGGCGGGCCGCATGCCCGGCCACATGAACGTCCTCCTGGCCGAGGCGGACATCCCCTATGACCGGCTCATCGAGATGGAGGAGATCAACCCGGACTTCCCTCGGGCCGACGTGGCCCTGGTGATCGGCGCCAACGACGTCACCAATCCGGCGGCCCGGCACGACAAGGCCAGCCCGATCTACGGCATGCCGATCCTCGACGTGGACAAGTCCCGGACCGTGATGGTGATCAAGCGGAGCATGAGCCCGGGCTTCGCCGGCATCGACAACGAGCTGTATTACATGGACAAGACGATGATGCTCTTCGGTGACGCCAAGCACTTCGTCGGGGAGTTGGTCAAGGAGATGACCGGGGCTCGCGTCGGCGCGTGAGGCCGACCCGCGGGTTTGAAGGCATGGATGAGAAAGGGAACGGCAAGCATCGGGTCGCCCTTGTCACGGGTGCCAGTGGGGCCATTGGAAAAGCGATCGCGCGAGGGATCGCCGAGGACCCAGGGTATGAGGTGGTCCTCCTGTGTCGAAATGAGGCCAAGGCCCGGCAGGCGTGCCAGGAGGTCATGCAGGCCACCGGCAACAGCAAGGTGCGTTACGAGGTGGTGGACGTTTCACGTTGGTCAGCCATCCAAGGGCTGGCCAAGCGGTGGCAGGGTCCGTTGCATGTCCTGGTCAACAATGCCGCCGTGACCCCTCGCAGGCGCGAGGAGACCCCCGAAGGCATCGAGCTGCAATTTGCCACCAACGTCCTGGGGTACTTCTGGATGATCCAGGCGTTCAGCGAGCACATGAAGGGATCGGCGCCCGCGCGGGTGGTGAATGTCGCCAGCTACTGGGCAGGTGATCTTGACCTCAGCGATCTGGAATTCAAGCGCCGCCGGTACGTGAACGGCGAGGCGTACCGCCAGTCCAAGCAAGCGAACCGGATGCTGACCGTGGCGTTCGCGGAGCAACTGAAGCCCTACGGGGTGATCGTGAACGCGTGCCACCCGGGAGACGTGAATTCCACGCTGAGCAACAATCTTGGCTTCGGGGGAAGCCAGACGCCAGACGAGGGGGCCAGGACCCCCGTGTGGCTGGCCGTGAGCCCGACAGGCCAGAAGGTCACGGGAAAGTTCTTCGAGCGCATGCGGGAAGTCCGATGCACCTTTGCGGGAGATAGAAAGGTCATAGAGGAGCTGTACAAGGCCTGCCTGCGGTTCTCGAAGGCATGAAGGTCCGTCCTCGACAGATGCCCAGGTGCGTCATAGAGTCCCGTATCAAGGATTCCGGGGCTCCTGCCATCCAGCCGGAACCTTCGCCACCCACCGCAGACGACCGACGGGCCACTCGGCCCGTGATTTCTTCCCACCAAGCATATTTTCTGGGAGCGTGTACCGCTCCTGGTTCTGGCCCGAGCACGTGAGGCAACCACCGCTTCGGAATTTCTGGTGTCCGGAGCCTTGCTGCCGTCGTGGATCCCATCCGCGCTGCCTGCGGCCCGATGCGCAATCCGGGAGGAGTCTCGGCACACGCCTGCGGGGCCTCCGGGAGGTTGTGGAACGGCTAGGCGGGTGGGAGGAAGCAACAAGGAGACGCAGCGGCATCCATTCCATCAAGGAAGGAGCATGACAACCATATGGACGTGTGGTATTCCTTATCCATGATGCAGGTGAGGCGGGCCTCGACCTCTCGACAATTCGTTGCGGAGCGGAACGTAAGAATGCCCTTGATTCACACCATGCGTCCCGCCTAGGATCTGGCCATGAACGGTGAGGGGAACGACCCGAGAGCGAGCCAGCCCGGTGGATCACCGAAGCCCAAGCTCCTCGACCGCGTCCCCAGGTCAACCCGCAGTGATGCGCCGACTCGGATTTCAACGAGAAGAGCGGTCATGATGCGTTGAGCAGCGCATCGCTGGGAGATGGGTGGCATACGAAATCGAGTTTGCGGAGTCGGTTCAACGCCATCTTCGCGCTTTGACAGCCCGGGGAGCGGGCGATCGTGCTGGATGCTATCGAACGCGAACTGGTTCACGAGCCAGTGAGGGAAACGCGCCATCGGAAACCGCTGCGGCCCAACCCCGTCGCCCCATGGGAATTCCGGGTTGGGCATCTGCGGGTGTTCTACGAGGTGGCCGGTGGCGAGACCTCTGTAGTGCCCATCCTCGCTGTCGGGCGGAAACGCCGGAATGCCGTCATCATTGGCGGCAAGGAGATGCAACTGTGAAGAAGGTCAACCTTGCTACGGCGGATCGGCCGCTCGCCGAGTATGCGGCAGAGTTGCGTAACGAGATCGTTCTGCTGACAAAGCGTAACCGTCCCGTCGCGGCAATCGTGCCGCTCAAGAACGTCGATCGCGAATCGCTGGCCCTGAGCCACCATCCGGAGTTCCTCGAACTCATCGCCCGATCCCATGCTGAGTTCGCCAGCGGCCGTACGCCCTCGCTCGACGAGATGAGGCGCGCCGTGTTGCCGAAGCGGTCGCGGAACAAGCGCATGCAGCCGCCCCAGGCTTCGGCGAGCACGCTCGCCGTCGCCCGCGCGGCTGATCCGCCGACCCGTTCGACGAGCAGACAAGAGAAGCGCCGCACGGAGTGACACGGAGCTTCCGGAGTGGTAGCATCGAGACCGCTGAAGGGGTATGTGGATGCCGACAATCTTGGTGATTCTCGGGTGGCGGTTCTTTTTCTACGCGAACGAGAGGAACGAACCGATTCATGTCCATTGCAGGAAGGGAGGCGGCGAGGCGAAGTACTGGCTCGATGTCGATGCCTTCGAAGCGATCGAAGCGCACGCTTTCAATATGAGCCCTGCTGACAAGAGAACGGTGCGACGGATCATCTTCGAGCATTTCGACTACATCGTCTCAGAGTGGCGCAAGTTTCAGGAGAAGCAGAATGGATAAGGCGCACGATGTCCAGAGGGTCACGTTTTCGGGGACGACGATGCTGCTGCGCGTTGATGGCAAGGAGTACAGGATTGACATAACAAAGGAGTCGGACCGGCTTGCGAAAGCCACCCAGGAGCAGCGAGAGAACTTCGAGGTCTCCCCGGCCGGCTACGGCATTCACTGGCCGGACCTTGATGAAGATCTCTCCATCGACGGCCTCATCGGAGCGAAGCATCCATGCCCGCTTGCCACGACGACTGGATAAGAAGATCGTCGAACCAGTGAATCGAACCCGACGCTGAAAAGGCCGCGGCGCGCGCGGTCGTCGTTGCGCTCCAGTCGTGGGGCCCCGGGTGGCTCCAGATCCCCGAGCCCGGCGGGACACAATAGGGTGGCCGCGGACCACGCCGGCGCTACGCAGTCGGCGCATCGTAATCGTAGTCTAAAGCAACTTTCGGGATTGCCCTCACGTACCTCCGTACCTGGCAGCGGGCAGCTGGCAGGAGGAGCAGAGCCGAGAACGGAGAGCCGGACACGGAGCGCCTAGCGCCGGGAGACGAGAGAAGGGCAGCAGGCAGCGAGCAAAGAGTGGGTGGGCTGCTACAACCGCGGCCGCCCGCATGCCCGGCTAGACCCAGGCATCCCAGATCCGCCCTTCGGCCTGCCTGCGGTTCTCGGGGGCATGAGGGGCGACAGGAGGGACCGGCCCACGAGGTGCAGGAGGCTGGCCCTCAGCTCCCTGCGAAGACGGCGGCGCGGGCCCTCAGGCGGCGGCGAACGCAGCCGCCCTCGCAATGTCCTCGGACCGGATCTTGTCCACGTCGAATTTCTCCAGGGCAGCCTGGACCTTCTCCCAGGTCTGGTCGAAGGTGGGCACGGTCTTCCGGGCGCGGGTGAGGGGGCTGCAGCGCGCCATGACGAAGTTCTTGATGTAGGGGTGGGCGATGCCCCGCTTCTTCAGGCGGCTGACCACG
>JBIOJT010000067.1:0-16348 GCA_044451055.1 Methylomirabilales bacterium (SeqCode) | reverse complement strand
GGTCGCGCGCTTCCTCGGGGTCACGACGTCGGCCGTGAATCGGGTCGTGGCTGCGGACAGGGAGCCCGGGTCGGAGAGATAGCCAAAGTATCTTTCCGCACCAACGTGCCCATTTAAACGTCCCCATTTACTGATTCCGCATCCTTCGACAAGCTCAGGGTGAACGGAATTGTGTAAAGGAATTTGAGAGTCACCACACTCGGTCCGTGCGCGAGGCTGAGGAGCGGAGCCTTCGATCGAGAGTTGACCAAGGATCGTAAAGAATTGTTGACCGAATTCAGCTTATCGTTTATCACATATGAGCCGTATCCCCTTCCAGACCGTGCTTTTCATCTCATTGCCTAGACTTGAATGGCCGTCCCGCGGTGAGGGGGGATTCCAACCGCTTTCACATCACCCGGGTCGACGGCGACCAGGGCTCGACGCCGTGTCCAAGGGAGGCCGCGGGGGGCGGCTTCTTGAATCCACAGGACTTACAGAATTATTATCAGCAGAAGTCACGGGTCGCCATCTCTCTCTGGTAGAGTGCCCGGGGAGCTCGCGATCAGTACTGCTGCAGGGGAGACATCGCGGTTGACAGTGGGGATGAAAGTGCCAGCCAAAGCGGCCGGAGGCGAGTGGCCGCGGATCGTACCGGAACATGTCGATCTCGTGGAGTGGTACTACCAGCAGGGCTGCTCCGATGGTCTGCCCGTTGTACCGCCCACGCCGGCGAAGGTCGCCGCCGTGGTCGAGGCCCTGGGCGGCGACCCAGAGTTGGTGGAATGCCGCGTGCCTCCGCGGTGGGGAAACCTGACGCGGGAGGTGCTTGCGGTGAACCTCGTGATGGCCGGTGGCCTTCCGGGGTATGCCCCGGTCGTTCGAGGCGCGATTCTGGCCTTGGCCGACACCGCCTTTAATCTGAACGGCGTCCAGGCGACCACGCACATGGCGAGCCCTTTGCTTGTGGTCAACGGACCCATCCGGCGGGCGACCGGCATGAACGCAGGGTGCAACGTCTTCGGCTCGGGGAATCGGGCCAACGCCACGATCGGGCGCGCACTCCGCCTGATCCTCCTCAACGTGGGTGGCGGGTGGCCGGGAGAGCTGGACAAGAGCACGCTCGGCCATCCTGGCAAATACACCTACTGCATCGCGGAGAACGAGGAGGCCAGTCCGTTCGCGCCGTACCACGTCGAGAAGGGGTACCGGCCGGAGGACTCGACCACGTTCGTGATCGCCGCCGAGCCGCCCCACAGTGTGACCAATCACGTCGCGAACGACCCCGAGGGGATCCTGGACAGCCTGTGCTCGGCCATGAGCACGATTGCGCACAATACTGCGGTCAGCGGAGGCCATTGCGCGGTCGTGCTGGGTCCAGAGCACGCACGAGCCATCGCGAAGGCGGGTTGGACGCGGCACGACATCCGCTCGTATCTGTGGACGTATTCCGGCAATCGCTTCGGGGACATCGCGTTCAATCATCGGTACGGGACGGTGTACAACCGGAATCTACCGCGCTGGTACAAGCGCGAACTCGATGCCCGCATCCCGATCGTCGCCAGCCCCGACTGTATCCATCTGTTCGTGGCCGGCGGGGAGGCGGGCCGCTTTTCGGCGTTCATTCCGGGGTGGGGCCACATGTCAACGCCGGTGCTCCGTTCAATCGACGGTCGTGGGCCGATGGTACGCCCCGAATGCGTCGATGGCACGTGTGCCCTATAACAGGCTGCTGAAAAAGGCCCATCTGCGGCGTTGGCACGCTCGGGCACTCGCTGCGGCGTACCCGGAGTACGCCTCACTCGGCCCTTCGCGCGCCGCCTTGCATCTGGACATTTTTGAGCAGCCTGGGCGAACACGGGTTTTTCAGCAGCCTGACCTGATAAGAGGGGAAACGTGAGGGAGGATACATTGGCAGAGCACGGGCGATCTGAGGGGCAGAGTGTCTATGACCCCCGAGGAGTTGTTGAGGCGAAGCTGCAGGCGCTGGCGCCCCGCGCCAGGGCGCTGGATGGTGCGCGGTTGGGGGTGCTCGACAACACGAAGTGGAACGCGAACAAACTCTTGCGCCGGAGCGTGGACCTACTCAGGAGTGAGATCAATTTCGCGACGGTCAACTCCTACCGGAAGGAGAGCTTTTCCCGAAGCGCTGCACCCCAACTCCTCGAGGAGATTGCGGCCCAGAACGACGTCGTCCTGACCGCGATAGGCGACTGAGGCTCCTGCACGTCATGCAGTGTGCATGACGCGGTCGCGCTTGAGACCCGCGGGATTCCGGTCGCGCTGGTGATCACGTCGGAATTCACGCAGGCGGCTGAATTCCAGCGTCGGGCGCTCGGGATGGACGCACTGGCGCCTGTGATCATCACCCATCCGCTGAGCTCGCTGACGGCGGAGGAGATCGAGGGCCGAGCTCAGGAGGTCCTGGCGCAGGCGGTGAAGGTGTGGCGCGGTGAGATTGTTGCAGTCGGAACAGACCGAGTTCCTGGCCCGGGAGCATGATCGGGTGGCCCGCGGGGCCTGTCGATCCGTCATGGGGAGGGGGGCCGCGGACCCGTCCGCGGGGATACAGCCATGAAGAAACTGGAGGAGCAGCGTCGGGCCTGGGTGGCGGACCTCCAGAAACGGACGCCGCCGTCTGCCTTCACGCCGTCGGGAATCCCGCTGGAGCCGTCGTACGGACCGGAGGCGGCGGAGGGTCGCGATCCGGCAGAGATCGGTTACCCGGGCCAATACCCGTACACGCGGGGCCTCCACGCGACCATGTACCGCGGGCGCCTCTGGACCTTCCGCCAGTACGCCGGTTTCGGAACCGCCGAAGACACCAACGCCCGCTACAAATTCCTCCTGGAACAGGGCCAGACAGGCCTCAGCGTGGCACTGGATCTGCCGACGCAGATGGGGTATGACTCTGACGATCCCCTGGTAGAGGAGGAGGTGGGCCGCGTCGGCGTGGCCATCGATGCTCTGGCAGACATGGAGGTGATTTTCCAAGGGCTCCCACTCGACAAGATCAGCACCTCCTTCACGATCAACGGCACGGCGGCCATCCTTCTGGCCATGTACCTTGCGCTCTGCGAACGCTCCTCCGTCCCCAAGGAGAAGATCAACGGAACGATCCAGAACGACATCCTCAAGGAATATGTGTCCCGGGGGACCTGGATCTATCCGACGGGCCCCTCCATCCGCCTCATCGTGGACACCATTGAGCACTGTGCCGCGCACGCCCCCAACTTCAATGCGATCAGCATTGCGGGGGCGCACTTCCGGGACGCCGGGGCCACCGCCGTGCAAGAGATGGGCTACACCCTTGCGGATGCCATCGCGTATCTTCAGGCCTGCGTGAACCGGGGACTGGACGTCGATGCCATCGCCCGGCAGATCAGTTTCTTCTTCTACACCCACATGGACTTTTTCGAAGAGGTCGCCAAGTACCGGGCGGGGCGGCGGCTCTGGGCGAAGATCATGCGGGAGCGGTTCGGGGCCAGGGATCCCCGCTCGTGGATGTTCCGGTTCGGATGTGTCTGCGGCGGGAGCACGCTGACCGTGCAGCAGCCGTTGAACAACGTGGTCCGCGTGGCATACGAAGCCCTGGCCGCGGTGCTGGGCGGGGTCCAGTCCATGTTCACGACGGCATACGACGAGGCCTTCGCCCTTCCCACCGAGGAGTCGGCAGAGCTGGCGCTGCGCACGCAGCAGGTGCTGGCCTACGAAACCGGGGCAGCGTCCGTGGCCGATCCCCTGGGTGGCTCGTGGTTCATCGAGGCGCTGACGGACAAGATGGAGGCCGAGATCGCGGCCCTGATCCACCGCGTCGAGAAGATGGGGGGGATGGTGGCAGCGATCGAGGAGGGCCTGATCCAACGGGAGATCGGCCAAGAGGCCTACCGCCAGCAACAGCGGGTGGAGTCGGGCGACAAAGTGGTCGTGGGCGTCAACCGGTTCGTCCGCCCGGAGGAGCCGAGGCTCACTCTCTACGAGCCTGACCCGGAAATCCTCGGGCGCCAGCGGGAGCGCCTTGCCCGGGTCAAGGCCCAGCGGGATGCCACCCGAGTGGCAGAGACCCTTCGGGACCTCAAGGAGGCCGCCCGGGGGACCGCCAACCTGATGCCCTTCCTGATCGAGTGCGTCAAAGCCTACTGCACGGTGGGCGAGATGAACGGTGCCCTGCTCGAGGTCTTCGGGCGGTTCCGGGAGCCCGTCAAGATCTAGCAGGCTGCTGAAAAACCCGATTTTGCCCAGGCTGCTAAAAATGGTCCAGATGCACGGCGGCGCGCGATGCGATGTGCGTGGCGTACTTGGTCTGTACGTCGCTGCGCTGCGCGAGCGCGCCAACGCTGCAGATGGGCCTTTTTCAGCAGCCTGCTAGGAGGAACCGGCATGGCGGCGAAAAGACTCAGGGTCTTGATCGCCAAGCCCGGGCTGGACGGCCACGACCGCGGGGCCAAGGTGGTGGCGTACGCGCTGAGGGACGCTGGGATGGAGGTGATTTATACCGGATTGCACCAGACGGTGGAACAGGTGGCTTCGGCGGCCCTGCAGGAGGCGGTGGATGTCGTCGCGCTCAGCATCCTTTCCGGGGCGCACCTCTCCTTGACACGGAAGCTGATCGAGCGGCTGGAAGCCCTCGAGATTCGGAAGGACGTGGCATTGGTGGTTGGAGGGACGATCCCGCCGGCCGATGTGTCGCGCCTGTGCGATCTCGGGGTCGATCGCGTCTTTCCCACCGGCACGCCGCTGGCGGAGATCGTCGGATGGTTCCAGGCACTACCTGGGGGCGGGACGTAATGTGGCTGCTCCCCGGGCAGGTCCGCCGGATTCTGCGAGAGTGCGGTCTGGAGGAGGCGCCTGCCGACGCCGGAACGGATGTGCGGCTCACGATGGAGGTGGAGCCGGCCGAGGGGATGATCCGGGTGGGCGCCGCGCGCATGGCGGGCCCGCCCTCGGGGGGTGCCTTCGAGGGAGCGACGGTGGACGTGGATCCCCGCTACGGCCTCTGGGACAACCACGGACGCGAACTCCTGGTGAGGGCAGGCCTCCGGGATTGGGTGCGCACAGGCCCTCCGGTGATCCGCCGATTGTGGCAGGCATTCCGGGAGCACGAACTCCTTCGCCTGGAAACGGAGCTGTCGGGGGTGGGGGACGACCCGAAGTTCATCGGCGGCCGGATGCTCTGCGACGACAACGCCCTCGACCGGAACGAACGGGTGGCCAGCCTCCGGGAGCCGGTGGCCCACGAACCATTCCACGCGATGCGAACCCACGGGCTCGAGTACGTGGAGCTCGACGGTGAGATCGGGCTGCTCTCGGTGGGGGCCGGAGAGACCCTGGCGACGATGGACCTGCTGGATGCCGCAGGGGGGCGGGCCGCCTGTTTCATGGACTGCAGCGGCGGGTTCGGGGCCGACGCCGTGACCGCCGCTTTGCGGCGCGTGTGCGGGTTGCCAGGTGTTCGGGTGATGCTGGTCAACATCTTCGGAGGCGTCACCCGCGTGGACGACGTGGCGGAATCCATCGCGACCGCCTTGGAGCGGATCCCCGGCTTCTCCCTCCCCTTGGTGGTCCGGCTCGAGGGGAACGGGGCGGATCGGGGCCGGGAGTTGCTCACCCGGATCGGTTTGCGCAGCTTCATGGTCTTGCGGGACGCCGTGGAAGCCGCGGTGGCCCTGGCGGGGAAGGAAAGGGCATGAGCATCCTGCTGGATGAGACGACCCGGGTCATCATCCAGGGAATGACGGGACGGGAGGGGTCGTTTCACGCCCGGCTCATGCGCGAATACGGGACCCGGATCGTGGGCGGGGTCACTCCCGGCAAGGGCGGTCAGGTGCACGATGAGATCCCGGTTTTCGACACGGTCGTCGAATGTGTGATGGCAACCGGGGGAGAGGCGAGCATCATCTTCGTGCCCAAGGCAGCCGCCGTCGATGGTGTGGTGGAGGCGATCCGGGCTGGCCTGCGCCTCGTTGTCTGCACCACCGATGGGATTCCAGTGCACGACATGTTGCTGGTGCGCGCGATGGCCCGGGAAGTCGGCTGTATTCTGATCGGCCCCAACTGCCCGGGGCTGATCACTCCCGGGAAGAGCAAGCTGGGGTTCATGCCAAGCCATGTCTACAGCCCCGGTCCCGTGGGTGTGATCTCCAAGAGCGGATCCCTGTCGTACGAGGTGGCCTACGAGTTGACCCGGGCCGGCCTGGGCCAATCCAGCGTCGTGGGAATCGGGGGAGATCCCGTGAAGGGATCCTCCTTCATCGACCTTCTCCCGCTCTTCGCCGACGATCCCGAGACACAGGCCATCGTATTGCTCGGGGAGATCGGTGGGACCGACGAGGAGCAGGCCGCCGATTGGTTGGAGCGGAACCGGATCCGACAATCTGTGATCGCCTACGTGGTCGGACGCACAGCCCCCCCCTTCGTGAAGATGGGGCATCCCGGAACGCTCTTCGTCCGGAGCGAGAGAAGCTACGCCGAAAAGGTCGAGCGTCTCCGGGCCGCCGGCGCAGCGATCACGTCCAGCCCCTGGGACGTCGCGGCCAGCGCCCAATCGACAATCGGGAGGTAACCGGGTGGACGGAAATGTTCTGTATGTCGAGGATGGGGCGGTCGGCATCGTGACCGTCAACCGGCCCGAGGTCCACAATTGCCCTGAACATGGAGACGATTCGGGAGCTGAGAGAGCTCTGCTTGAAGCTGCGGGCGGGGGATCGTCTTCGCGCCATGATCCTGACGGGGGCGGGAGACAAAACCTTCCTCTCCGGGGGGGACTTGAAGGAATTCCAGCACCTCAAGACGATGGAAGAGGCACGCCACATGATATCGACCATGAAGGAGGTGACCGACTTGCTGGCGGGCTTCCCCTGGCCGGTCATTGCCGCCGTGAACGGGCTGGCGGTCGGGGGTGGATGCGAGACCGCGGTGGCCTGCGACTTCCGCATCGCCAGCCACTCGGCCAAGCTGGGATACCGACAGATCACGCTCGGGATCATCAGCGGCTGGGGGGGCGGTCCCCGGCTGGTCCACCTGCTGGGGAGAGACCGGGCCCTGCGGCTGATGGTGACCGGCGACCTATTGTCGGCGGAGGAGGCGCTGACGATCGGTCTGGTGGACCAGGTGGTCCCCCCCGACCAGGTCATGCCCTCCGCTCTGGCGCTGGCGCGGAGGATCGCCGAGAACGCGCCCCTGGCTGTCCGGGCCTACAAACGCCTGGTGCAGATGACGGTCCGGGTCCCACTGGAGGCGGCGCTGGAGTTCGAGACGGAGCTGTTCGGGCCCGTGTGGGTGTCGGAGGACCACGAGGAGTGCGTCCGCGCGTTCTTCGAAAAGCGCAAGCCGAATCCAGTGGGGCGATGATGGAGCAAGAAGTGGTGTTCGGTGACAATCTCTTAAAGACAGGGGGGGAGGGGAGATGAGTCGTACATTCCGGTGTTTCCTGATGGCTGCGTTTCTGATTGCGGTGGCGGGTAGCGGCCTGGCGTGGGCCGGCGAGGTCAAGCCGATCCTCGTCGGCACCTCCGTCTCGCTCAGTGGGAGCTACGCCGCGAGCGCCCTGTACTCCCTCGAGGGGTACAAGCTCTGGGTGGAGCAGGTCAACAAGAGGGGCGGACTCCTCGGCCGGCCGGTCAAACTGATCTACTACGACGACAAGAGCGACGCCAACACGGGGGTCCAGCTTTACGAGAAGCTGATCACGGCGGACAACGTCGACCTGATCGTGGGACCCTATTCCAGCGGCGTGACCAGCGCCGTGAGCACCGTCGCGGAGAAGCACAAGATGGCGATGCTCGGGCCGGAAGCCGCCGACGTCAAGATCTACAGTCGGGGCTACAAGTACAACTTCCAAGGCCAGACCCAGGCCGGGAAGTACATGGTCGGCGCCTTGGTGCTGGCCAAGGCTAACGGGTACAAGACCCTGGCGATGCTGGCGGAGGACACGGCGTTTCCGAAGGCCGTTTCGGAGGAGGTGGCCAAGATCGCCGGAAGTTACGGCCTGACCGTCGTCTTCAACGAGACCTACCCGAAAGGCGCGAGCGACTTCAGCGCGCTGCTGACCAAGCTGAAGCAACTGAAGCCGGACGTGATCTTCGCCAACTCCTATCTACCGGACTCCCAGGGGATCATCCGGCAGAGCCGGGAGCAGGAGGTGAATGCCAAGCTCTTCGCGGTCGCCGTGGGCGCGGCCGAGCCCGAGTTCGGCAACCTGGGCAATACGGCAGACTACGTCTTCGGGGCGACCCAGTGGGCCGCCAATATGAAGACCCAGGGCAATGCCGAGTTTGTCCAGGCCTACAAGCAGATGTTCGGACGGGACCCTGACTACCACAGCGCCTCCAACTTCGGCGCCATGGAGGTCCTGGATGCTGCGGTCAAGAAAGCGGGTTCCCTGGACCAGAACAAGATCGCTGCCGCCATCGCCACGACGGAGCTGGACACGGTGTATGGAAAGTTCAAGGTCGATGAGCGGGGGGTGCAGCTCGGCTACGTCTCGGCCCTCCTGCAATGGCAGCGCGGCAAGCAAGTGATCGTCTGGCCCGAAACGGCCGCCCAGGGGAAGGCCATGTTGCCCATGCCGCCGTGGTCAGAGCGCAAGTAGGCCGTCTCATGGACGTCCACATCTTTCTTCAACTGGTCGTGAACGGCCTTCTGGTGGGGGGCGTCTACGGCCTGATGTCCCTCGGGATCAACCTCGTGTGGGGCGTGATGGGGGTCATCAACCTGGCCCACGGGGACATTATCATGGCAGCTGGGTTCCTCGCCTTCTGGATCTTCTCCCACTTCGGCCTGAACCCGCTGCTGACCCTGCCGATCGGGATGGCCATGGCGTGTACGGTGGGGGTGCTGTCCCAGCGGTTCCTGCTGGGACGGCTCCCCCAGGACCGTGGAGCCGTCAAGTCGTCCCTGCTGATGACCTTCGGCATTTCCTATATAGTGATCAACATCGCGCAACTTTTGTGGGGGAATGAATTCCAGACGATCGCCTTTCTCGCCGGTTCCTGGAAGGCGGGAGGGATTGACTTCGCCAAAGGCCGGACGATAGCGTTCCTGGCTGCGGGGGTCATCACGCTGATCCTCTGGGCGTTCCTCCGGTTCAGCAACGCCGGCCGGGCCGTGCGGGCTGTCTCGCAGAACCCTGACGGCGCATCCGTCTGCGGGATCGACATCGCAGGGATCCGCGTCTTCAGCTTTGGGCTCGGCGCCTCACTGGCCGGGGCGGCGGGCGTGCTGCTGGTGATGATCTTCGCCATCTCGCCGGCCATGGGTTCCGGCTACACCGTCCGCTCCTTTGCCGTCACGGTGATCGGCGGCCTCGGCTCCTTCCTGGGCGCCCTGCTCGGCGCGATGATCCTCGGCCTGGCAGAGGTGTTTACGGGGTACTTGGTCAGCGCCCAGGTTGCCAACGGCGTGGCCTTCATCCTGTTCCTGATTGTCCTGCTGGTCCTTCCCCAAGGGCTGGCAGGGATGGGACGACGATGAGGGGGACAGCGATCGCCGCCTCGGCCGCCGGGGTGCTCGGGGTGGCCCTGTTGCCCGTCTTTGCCTCCGATTACCTCGTGGGATTTGTCTTCAACATGTTCCTCTTCCTCATCCTGGCGTACGGATGGAACCTGCTCTCCGGGTATTCCGGCTACCTCTCCTTCGGACAGATCTCGTTCTTCGGCGTCGGCGCCTACACCCTGGCCATCCTGGTGTTCCGGCTGCACTGGCCGTGGCCCCTGGGCGTGCTGTGCAGTACGGGGGTGGCCGTGGTCCTCGCCGCTCCCCTCGGGTGGCTGATGCTTCGTCTGCGCGGGCCGTATTTCGCCCTGGGCATGCTGGGATTCGTCCAGGTGCTCTTCATGGTCGCCTCGGCCGCCTCCTCGATCACAGGTGGGGGCGAGGGAATCTATCTTCCCCCCGAGGCCAGCCTGCAGCCGCTCTATTACGCGGCGGCGGCCATGGTCGCTGCGGGGGTCGCCACCACCTGGGCGATCGAGCGCTCGGCGTTTGGCCTCCGGCTGCAGGCGATCCGGGAAGACGAGCTAGCCGCCGAAGCCATGGGAGTCAACACCACCCGCAACAAGCTTGCCGCCTTCGTCCTCTCGGCCGTGTTTCCAGCGGTGGCGGGCGGGCTCTATGCCTGGCGGCTCAGCTACATCGACCCGGCATCGGCCTTCCCGGGCCAGTACGAGATGCAGTCGATCCTCATGACCATTTTCGGTGGCGCCGGAACGATCTGGGGACCGCTGCTGGGCGGGGTCGCCCTCTCCATCATGGGCGAGGTGATCTGGGCCCGATTCGCCGAGCTGCACCTGTTCCTGTTCGGATCCTTGATCGTCCTGGTGCTGCTGTTCATGCCGGAAGGGGCAATCCCGTTGCTCCGGCGATACGTCGCAAGGCGGAAGGGGCAAACCCCTGAACCCCCTTCCAAGAAAGCGGTGGCCTGAATGTCCGCCCTACTCGAGGTGCGGTCCCTGTTCAAGTCGTTCGGAGGTGTGCTCGCGCTGGACGGCATCTCCTTCAAGGTGGAGGCGGGGAAGATTCTCAGCATCATCGGACCGAACGGGGCGGGGAAAACGACGCTGTTCAATGTGATCACGGGCGCGATCCCCCCCGATTCGGGGGACATCCTCTTCGAGGGCCGGTCGATCAAGGGGTTGAAGCCGAATCAGACCGCCCAACTGGGCATCGGACGGACCTTCCAGATCGTCCGTCCCTTCCCAGGCCTCACCACGCTGGACAACGTGACGCTCGCCGCCCTGTGCAAGGCGGGCACCCGGCGCGAGGCCCGGCGGCGGGCCGAGGAAATCCTGGAGATCACCCGATTATCACCCTTCGCGAACATTGAATCCCGCAATTTGACCCTGGGCCGGCGCAAGCGGCTGGAGATCGCGCGCGCCATGGCCCTGGAGCCCCGGATCATCCTGCTGGACGAGGTCATGGCCGGACTCACGCCGGCCGAGGTGGACGAGACGGTCGCCCTGATCAAGGATCTGACCAGGATGGGTATTTCGGCGGTTGCCGGCGTGGAACACGTGATGCAAGCCGTTCGAAAGATATCGGACTGGATCGTCGCGCTCAACTTCGGTCAATGGCTGGCCGAGGGTCCCCCCGAGGAGGTCATGCGGAACCCGGAGGTCATCCGCGCATACCTCGGCAGCCGCTACGCCGAGGCCAAGGAGTCACAAGGGTGGCCGGCCCGATCCTGAGGGTGCGCAATCTGGTGGCCTTCTACGGCGACGCCCAAGCCCTCTGGGACGTCAGTTTCCAGGTGGACCCCGGTGAGCTCGTGGTTCTCTTGGGCGCCAACGGCGCCGGGAAGACGACCACGATCCGGACGATTTCCGGCATGCTCCGGTCCGCCGGAGGCTCGGTGGAGTTCAAAGGGAAGCCGATCCACGGCCTATCCTCAAGCCGGATCGTGGAGCGTGGCATCGGACACGTGCCGGAGGGGCGCGCGCTCTTCCCCCAGATGACTGTCCGGGAAAACCTGCTCCTCGGCGCCTACCTGCCGGGGCCGTACCGGCGGCGCCGGGAAAACCTGGACCGGGCCTTCTCCTTTTTTCCGGTGCTCAAGGAGCGGCAGCGGCAGTTGGCGGGGACGCTCTCGGGCGGGCAGCAGCAGATGTGCGCCATCGGGCGCGGGATCATGTCCGAACCATCGTTGCTCATGCTGGACGAGCCCTCAACTGGACTGGCGCCGCTCTTGGTCGAGGAGATCTTCCGGATCATCGCGGACATCCGGAAGGTGGGGGTCACGGTCCTCTTGGTGGAGCAGCATGTCGAACGGGCGCTGGAACTGGCCGACCGGGCCTTCATCCTGGCGGACGGCAAGACGGTGGGTGCCGGCACGGGGGCGGAACTGCTGGTGAACGAGGACGTGCGAAAGGCTTACCTGAGCGTCTGAAGGCGGGCCGGCGACCCAGTAGCGTCTTCCGATCGATTCTGCATCCGACACCGATTCCAGACCAGGCAGCGATCCCGAATGAAAAGCGCCAGGGGTCCCGACACCAAGCTCGGCACCCAAGACAACAACGGCCTTCGCGATGTTCGCCAAAGGGCCAATCGGTCTTGCCGCACCTGGTGATTGTCCGTTCGAGTCTTGCTTGGGGAGCCGCGTCTTACCATAGGCAGAACTTCAGTAGCGCTGAGACCCCCGTTCCCCGAGGAACTCTTCCGTCCGCCTGTTGGAGCGAGTGGCACAGTGTATTCGATAGTTCCTCGCCGCATGTCCTCTTGGGGGTTTTCCGGGATCACTACTTGGCGGATGAAGGACCGGAGAAAGCTCTTTCGCTCCATGATGGACCCTGTCTCCAGCAGGCTCTGCAAATCCTGGACGTAGAACTTGACCTCGGACGCGCCCACCTGAGGAACATCTTCGGGGCCGGCCGCGATCTGGGCCTTCCGCGTCTCCTGCTCCTGGAGCTGCGAGCGCAGCTCCTTGATCCTGGGGGCGAGGTCCGCCACAGTGAGGCGGCCCGTCTCCAAAGCGGCATAGAGCCTGCGGAGCCGCTCGGTCAGATCCACGACGCGGGCCTCGGTTTCCTCCAGAAGGCCTGCTGACGCTTTCGTCGCCTGGGCCAGTTCCTCATTCACCATGCCGACCAGGCTGGTCAGATTCTGCTCGGTGAGGACCCGGCGCTTGAGCTGCTGGAGGACGGCGCCTTCCAGCTTGGACCGAGGGACGAGCCTGGCTTGACAGACCCCCTTACCGTTCTTGAGGACCCTCTGACAACCGTAGTAGAAGAACCGGCCGGATTTCGCCGAGGAGCCGACCATGCTCGCCCCGCAGAACCCGCACCGCACCAGGCCGCTCAGGAGGTAGTTACTGGTCAGCATTCGCGGATGTGTCCTCTTTGGGCTCCTCTCCCGAAGCAGCCGTTGCGCCTGGTCGAAGCTCTCCTGGTCAATGATCGCGGGGTGCGCCTTCTCCACTCGGACAGGAGGCTCCGGAGTGTCCCCCTGGAGGCGCGCGGCGTGGTCCTGGTGCCGGTTGAAGAGCAGGGTGCCGGTGTAGGTCTCATTCCGGAGGAGGTAGTGGAGGGCCATCTTGCTCCAGGCGCGGCCTGCCCGCGTCCTCGCCCCGTCCGCGGTGAGGCGGTTGGCAATCTCCTTGAGGCCCAGGCCCTCGCGATACAGGTGAAAGACGCGCTGGACGACGGGGGCCTCCGCAGGCGCCAGGGCGAGCTTGGCCTTCTCGCGGTTCCCGATCCGCTCCTTCACGCACCGGTACCCATACGGGGCCTGGCCGCCGTTCCGGAAGCCGCGCCTGGCGTTCTCTTTCATGCCGCGGAGGGTGTCGGTCGAGAGGTTGGCGGAGTAGAATTCATCGACGACCTCAATCATGCCCTCTAGCATTCTTCCCGCCGGCGAATCATCGACGGGCTCATTGATCGACACGAGCTGGACGCTGTGCTTGCGGAGGAGCGCCTTGTAGATGATCGAGTCCTCGCGATTGCGGGCGAATCGGGAGAGCTTCCACACGAGGATAACCTCGAAGGGGGCGGGCTTCCGCTTCGCCAAGGCAATCATCCGCTGGAACTCGGGGCGATTGGCCGTCCGCGCACTCTCGGCGAGATCAGTGAACTCCTCGATAACCGACCATCCCTGCTTCGACGCGTAGTCCGCCATCGCCTTCAATTGGCTCGGGACCGAGAGATCCTTATCGGCTTGCCGTTCCGAGGAAACCCGGGCATACAGTGCTGCTCTCATGGGCCGGTCCTTTCTCGCTTGCGCGCTCGTCCGCTCTTCCCGCTTCGTGTGTCCTGATCGCTTATCGCCGTCGTTCGCCGCGCGGTCGCCGGCGGATGGTCGTGGCTTTCCCGCGCGCAGCCCGAGTGTTGGTGCGACTCTGACAGCGCGGGCTACAGTAGAGCTGATTCGGCCGCCCCGCCAAGAACCAACGCCCGCACCGTTGCTCGGCCCGCACCGCGGGCGCCGGACAGGTCTTGATGAGATGCCCGAATTCCCCGAGCAGGTGGGCCAAGAAATAGACGGCTTGCCGCTTGGGGTCCCCGATGATGATTTCGTGAAGCCTTGCCCGCGGCCGGCTCTTTGGTGTGCTTCGCTCGATCTCCACCGTGAGCTCGAATTCAAAGTTCCCCAGCCGGACCCGCCGGGTCTGGAGGAGCTCGGAGATCGCGCGCTTGAATTGCTGCTGGATCTCCCGGACCTCCTCATACGTAGAGGCCTCTTGGCTGAAGGCTGCGGCGAGTTCACACCGGGCGTTATACCAGTCGGCCTGTGACATTGACTTGGGGTCCAGCTGCACGAAACCCAGGGCCCACGCCAGCCTGTGCTCCCAGGACTCCCCAACCCGCAGGAACGCGGCCTGGCGTTCCTCCAGACGCAACGCCTCTAAAGAACCAGTCTGTGCCTGAGTCATCATGGCTGTCTCCTTGTTCCCGTCACATAACTGGATAATAGTGCCTGGAATTCATTGTGTCAAGTCTAAATAATATGTAAGCAGCACATAGCTATTGACACTTACAATGCATTGGAGTAAATGGGGACTCACGAGGAAATTGAAATGATGCTGACGGTGAAGGACCTCGTCGCAGATTCCAAGATCAGCCGGCAAACGTGGTGGGCGTGGATTCGGCAGGGTCTTCTTCCGGTCTCTCGCTTGGGTCGACAGATCCGTGTGGCGGAGGAGGACTACCGCAAATTCCTCGCAGACCGGCGCAGCGGACGCGGCACGGGTACCCCTCGCAGGGAGTAGCGAGGGAAGGCGTTCAGGAATGTCGCCGTTGAGAGAATCGTTACGGTCCGCGGTCGAGCCCGAGGGGGACGCCGAGGCCTCGCACCCAGACGCGACCTCGGTCGAGCCGGGACTCCGACTCCTCGCTCGTCTCATCGTTCGACGGATCGCCCGGCCTGAGGGCCCGGGCTCCCAAGCCCCGGCGCTCGATGGCACCCGGGCCGAGCGCCGGATGAGGCCGCGCGCGGCAAGTGACCCGACCGAATTCAGACCCGACGAGCGTCAAGAGAAGGCCGAAGCTGAGAGGAGGACTGAGTGATGCCTACCATCCTAATGTCGGTTCGGCTCTCGCCGAGGCTCGCAGCCGCGCTGGATCACCTCGCCGCGCATCTGGGGCACTCGCCGAGCGAGATCGTTGAGACCCTGCTCGGCCAGAGTGAGGCGCACCGCGACACCATTCTGCGGGGCCCGGTCGCGGGGCCCTTCTCGGAGAAGATAAACCTCCGGCTCCACCCCGAGGCGATGACGCGGCTTCGGGCCCTCGCGGCGGGTGCGAGCGGAGGGACGCCTTCCACGGAGCCCAGCACCTTCGTCCGGCTCATGCTCGGCCACTTTCTTGCCCCGGAGACCTTGCGCGCCGACTTCCCCCAAGTCGCAGATCGCCTCGCCCAGGACGAGGCCCTGGAGGCAGAGGACCAAGGAGGCCGGACCGGCCGGCCGACTGAGGTTTTCCTAGGGCCAGTTCCGGGGCCGCAAGGGGTCTTTCTCTTCTTGCTGGTTACCGTGGGCCTCCCCCTCCTCATCCTGGGGATCATCGCGCTGGTGGACTGGCTCCAGCGGCGGCGGACGGAGACACGGGAGAAGCTAGCCGGAGGCGAGGACACCCCCCGAGAACCAGCGCCAGGAACGGGGACCTCGCCGGCATGACACGCGGACCTTCCCATACCCAGGCCCGACGGCTAGCTGCCAAGAAGGGCCACAGCGCAGTCGGTGGTTTTCATCGCCGGAATTCGGTCCTCATCTGCTTCAGGGTCCGTCCCCAATTCCGCCGGGGACACCGGAGAGGATAAGGGGAAGCACCGATGGTCGAACAGCGGGAGAGGGTGTTACAGTGGATCGCGGAGGAGACGCGCCAGGGGCGGGCGATCTCCGCAGAGGATCTCGCCCGGGAGTTCTTCCCCTTGCTGTCCCCGGAGGCCGCCTGCGGGCGCCTGAAGCGGTTGTGGGCCGAGCGGCTCATCGTGCCGGTCCTTTTTCGCTCTGCCAGCTTTCGCTACCGCCTGCGCCCCGGCGAGACCCTCCGGGGCCTACGGTTCCGCCTGGCCCCCCGGGGGGAGGAGCGCCTGCAATGGTATCGACAGCAGCGGGGAGGGAGCGGCGGTTGGTTCTCCTGAAGACCGCAAGCGCCTGGCTCCTCTCTCGGGGATCGGGATGCACATGAGCGCCCTCCATGCGGATCACCTCGCGGACCTGCAGAGATCCGGCCTGACCGAAGAGTATGCGCGTCAGGCCGGCCTCTACACGGCGCGCCCGGGCGATCTGGCCCGCCTCTGCGGGCGGCCTATCCCCGATGGCACGAGCGGGCTGGTCTTCCCGTACCCGAAGGCGGATGGGAGCCTGGATGAGTTCGCCCGGGTCAAGCTCTTCCCTCCCCTCGGGGATGCCGACAGGCGGCCGATCCGCTATCTCCAACGC
>JBIOJT010000066.1:0-16575 GCA_044451055.1 Methylomirabilales bacterium (SeqCode) | reverse complement strand
GCCTGCCGGATCCACCAGGTCGCGTAGGTGCTGAACTTGTACCCACGCTGGTACTCAAACTTGTCCACCGCCCGCATGAGGCCGATATTCCCCTCCTGGATCAGGTCCAGGAACTGGAGGCCGCGGTTGGTGTACTTCTTGGCAATGCTGATGACCAGGCGCAGGTTCGCCTCCACCATTTCCTTCTTGGCCTGGAGGGCCTTCCGCTCTCCCTCGGTGATGACCGTGACGAGGGCGCGCAATTCCTTGGCGGGGGCGTCCGACTCCTGCTCCACCTTTCGGATCTTCTCCAGCACAGTGGTGAAATGCTGCCGCAGGATGTCCCCGTCGCCCTTGGGCAGCCGCGCCCGGCCCAGCATCGCCCGCAGCGTGTTCGGGCTAAGCCCATCGCCGCTGGCCAGGCGCTTCAGATCCGCCTGGTTCATGCGAGCGCTCCGGGCGAGTTCCTGCAGCTCCCGCTGGCCACCCTCGATGCGGTCCAAAAAACTCCGCATACGGGCCACGATGCGGTCCACCACCCGCTGGTTCAGGTTGAGGCGACGCAGGAGTTCCGCCTGCTTGGCCTTCCGCTGGGCGATCTCCGCCCCGAAGCGGACCAGGCCCCGGCTGGTCAGCCGCGGGCGGCCCTTGCTCAAGCGGCGGTGCAGGTCGTCCAGCTTGGCCTGTTCGTTCTTGAGCCCGCGAAGCACGGGACGGACGTCGGCGATCAGCTCTTTTTCCTTCTGCTCCGAGAGTTCCTCGAACTCGCTCAACGCCAGGAGGTCGCCGATCCGGAGGCGTCCCTGTTCCAGCCGCTCGCCGAGGTACAGCACCTCGCGCACGGCCACGCCGGCCCGGCAGACCGCGTCCGCCACCTCTTTCCGGCCGTCCTCAATGCGCTTGGCGATCCGGATCTCTCCCTCACGCGTGAGGAGGGGCGTTCGGCCCATCTCGCGCAGGTACATGCGCACCGGATCATCCGTGCGGCCCATGGGCGCCGGGGTGAGGTCCAGCTCCGTCTCCGGCGCCGCTTCCTCTCCCTGCGCCTCTCCGCCATCGGTCCCCTTCGCGCGCTCGGGAGCGTCCACCACTTCGATATCCATCTCGCCTAGGGCCCGGAAGATCTCGTCGAAGCGTTCGGCCGAGGTCTCGTCCTCGGGCAGGTGGCTCATGATCTCGTCGTAGGTGAGGTACCCCTTCTTCTTGCCCAGGCCGACGAGCGCCTTGATCTCCTCGACGCGCACGCCGATGGTGTCGGGCTTCGCCCCGGGGGCGGCGCCTCTCGAGAGATCCTGCTTCACCGGCTTCACGGGGACTGGCCTGGGCGTCGCTCCCGTCTTCGTCGCCGGCTTCGGCGCCACTCGGGGCGCCGGTTGCCGGACTGGCTCCGCTTGCGCCTTCAGCTTGGCCGGGGGCTTGCGCGCCGGCGCCTGGCCTTTGGACGCCAGGCGGACCGCTCGCCTCGCGCCGGCGTCTTTCACCGATGTCCGGGTGCTGTGACCCCTTCCCTTCGCGGCCGATGACGACGCGCGTGAAACGGCGCGGGTCGGAGCGGAGGACTGGCGCCGGGCGGCGCCTTTTCGCTGTACCTGTCGCTTGGTCATGCATTGCTCTCCTATTGGGCACCTCGGCCGCGCTTGACCGAGGGATGTTCGGCCAGCAGGCGCAGGGCCTGCTCCGGGTCGCCGCGGCGATCCGCCGCCTCCAGCGCCTGGCGCAAGGCCTGTCGTTCTGCGGTCGCGCGAGCCTGGCCGATCCGGGCCAGGCAATCGTCCACGGTGCGGCGGAGCGCCTCCGGCTCCTCCCCACCCGTCGGGAAGTCGCCAGCCTCATCCGCAGCCACCGACCAGGGATCACGCGCCCAGAGCGAGGACAGGCGTCGTTGCACGTCCGGTGGCTGCAGGCTCAGCGGCCGTGCGTTCCCCGGGGGTCCGGTGGACACCTTCGGGTCATCCGTTTGAATGAACTCGGTGAAGATGCGACGCAGGACCGGGTCCCGGACATCCTCCGGGGCCAAGGCCGCAGCGATCCGCTCGCGCCACGCCGAATAGTTGAGCCCGATGTAGATGAGTTGCTCCTCAGCGGAGGGTGGGGACGCGAGCCGGCCGGAGGACGCCTGGGCCGCATCCTGCCGGCCCACACGCCCCCGCTGTCGCGTCACCGCTTCCAGCAGGGAGCGATCCGTGATGCCGGTCCGCTGGGCCACGCGCTGGACATACCCTTCCCGCCGGATCGGGTTGTCGATGGCCCCCACCACCTCGACCAGGGAATCCACGGCCCTCGCCCGCTGCACCGGATCCGCGATGTCCAGGCCGGTGACCCGGCGGTCCAGAAAGAACTCCACGAGATCCTGTGCGGCGTCCAGGGCCATGGAGAAGGCGGCAGCCCCATGCGTCCGCACGAAGGCGTCCGGGTCCAGGCCGCCAGCCAGCAGCACGATCCGCCAGTTCAGGTCCACGTTGATCAGGTGCTCCAGGCTCCGTCGGGCCGCCTCGATGCCCGGTGCATCCGGGTCGAAGAGCAGGACGACGGTCGTGGCGTACCGCCCCAGGAGGCGCGCCTGCTCCGTCGTCAGCGCCGTCCCCAGCGCGGCCACGGCGTAGTCGAAGCCGTGGGCGTGGAGCGTGATGGCGTCAAAGTACCCCTCGACCACCAGAGCGCGGTCCCGTTCGCGGATGGCGCGCGCGGCCAGGTTCAGCGCGTACAGGTGCGTCCCCTTCCGGTAGACGGCCGTCTCCGGCGAGTTGATGTACTTGACCTCCTTGTCGTCCAGCGCCCGCCCGCCGAAGCCGACCACCCTCCCGCTCACGTCCCAGATCGGGATCATGAGGCGATTCCGGAACCGGTCGTAGTGGCCGGTACCACGGGTAACCGTGGTGCCACGGGTACCAGTGGTGCCGGTTTGCCGTGCCACGATCACGCCGGCCGCCTCGAGCAGCCTGTCCGGGTGCCCCCGCTTCATCAGGGCTCGCAGTAGCCCATCCCACCGCGGCAGCGCGTACCCCAACTGAAACCGCTCGATGAGTGCCGGCGTCAGGCCCCGGCCGGCAAGGTACTGGCGCGCGGCCGATCCCTCCGGCCCGCGCAGGTTCTCGCGGAAATGCTCCAGGGCCTGGCGCTGCACCTCCAAAAGCGGCAGGCGGCCCTCGCCTTCGCTCGGTCCTCCGCCCCGGGCCGGAAGGGAGACCCCAGCGCGCTCCGCCAATGTTCGCACGGCTTCGGGGAACGTCAGGCGTTCATGCTTGACCAGGAACGCGATGGCGTCTCCCCCTTCCCCGCAGCCGAAGCAGTGGAAGATCTGTCGCTCCGGGTTCACGATGAAGGAGGGCGTTTTCTCTGTGTGGAACGGACAGAGGGCCTTGTGGGTACGCCCCGCCGCCTTGAGCGGCAGAGAGTTGCCGATCAGCTCCACGATATCCGTCCGCCGCAGAATCTCGGCGATGACCTCTTCCGGGATCACGCTGTCCTCATATCTTGAGACGCTGGGTCCTCGCGGGTGGATTCCCCGCTCTCGCACGTTCCGAGGTCCACGATGGTGGCGCCTGCGCCGCCCTCTTCGAAGGAGGCCAGGTGAAATCCTGCCACCAGCGGATGCTGTTTCAGGAATTCCGCGATGCCTCGCCGCAAACGCCCCGTCCCCTTGCCGTGGATGATCCGGACCTGCGCGAGACCCCCCAGCGCCGCGTCCTCCAGGTACCGCTGCACGCGACCCGTCGCCTCGTCCACGGTGCAGCCGATCACATTGATCTCGGTCCCCAGGGAATCTCCAGCCCCGGCCCTCCAGGTGACGCCAACCTCCGAAGGGGGCTCGGCGCGGGCCACCGCCGCCGGTACCGGCGCTAGGGCCTCCAAGGGGACACGCGTCTTTCCCACGCGGAGCTGGACCTCCACCACGCCCTGAGAGGTCGCGCCCGACACCACGGTGCCGGTCTGGCCGAGGTGGCGCACAAAGACGCGCTGCCCCGGCTCCACAGCAGACGGAGGCACATCGTTCGCCGAGCCCAGGTCCGCGGCCGGCAGCTCCGCCAGCCGGGCGTCGACCACTTGAGCAACCTGCCGGATGGCCTCCCGCGCCTCCCGGATGGAACCACCGCGGGAGAGTTCCGCGACGACGGCCTCGGCGCGGCGCCTGGCCTCCGCCGTGATGTCGGCCACGAGTCGCTTTGCCCGAGCCCGAACAGCCGTGACCTGCTCGTGCAGTTCCGCCGCAAGCTCCTCGGCGGCCTGTCGTGATGCAGCAGCGGCGGCCCGTTCCTGGGCCGCCTCGGCGGCATCGGCATCTCGTCGCTCTTCTTGGGTCTGCAACCGACTCAGCAGGGCCGTGACCTCGGCGCCAGAGTCGCCCAGAAGTTCCCGGGATCGCTGGATAATCGTGGGCGGGAGGCCCAAGCGGCAGGCGATGTCAATGGCAAAGCTGCGACCAGGAAGCCCGATAATTAATGTATACAGCGGTCGCAGGCTGTCAAGGTCGAACTCGACCGCCGCGTTCAACATTCGTGAGTCCTGCGCCACAAACGACTTGACGGCGTCAAGATGCGTGGTGGCCAGGACGTGGCAGGCCCGGTCGGCCAGGGCTTCCAAAACAGCGTTCCCCAGGGCGGATCCCTCGCCGGG
Organism: Methylomirabilales bacterium (SeqCode); assembly: GCA_044451055.1. Taxonomy (GTDB): domain Bacteria; phylum Methylomirabilota; class Methylomirabilia; order Methylomirabilales; family 2-02-FULL-66-22; genus 2-02-FULL-66-22. The sequence continues at coordinate 11,982 of JBIOJT010000066.1, read as the reverse complement.
ATCGGTCCCCGCGCCGATTTCATCCAGCAGAACCAGGCTCTTTGGGCTCGCCTGGAGCAGAATCGTTCGCAGGCGCGCCACGTGGGCCGAGAACGTGCTGAGGTCCTGGGCGATGCTCTGCTGGTCGCCGATGTCGGCATACACGGAGTCGTAGATCGGCAGCTGGCTGTCCGGCGACGCCGGAATGAACAGGCCGGCCTGCGTCATGAGGACGGCCAGGCCGACGGTCTTGAGGGCCACCGTCTTGCCACCCGTGTTTGGCCCCGTGATCACCAGCACCCGCGCCTCCGGGCTCACCGTGACGTCGATGGGAACGACCGCTCTCTCGCTCCTCTCCTCTCCCTGCGCCCGACGCTGTTCGAGCAGCAGCGGGTGTCGCACGGTGAGGAGGCGCAATTCCCCCTCACGGAGGATCCGCGGCTGGGCCGCTTGCCACCGCTCGGCCAGCCTCGCCTTAGAGAGGATCAGGTCCAGGTCGGCCAGCGCCTCCACCGTGGAAGCAATGGCATCCCCGGTCGCCCGGATCATGGAGGTCAGCTCTTCCAGGAGGCGGTCCACCTCGGCTTCCGCCTCACGCTCCAGGTGCCGAATGGCGTTGTTGAGCTCCACCACGGACAGCGGCTCCACGAAGAGCGTCTGGCCGCTCGACGACTGGTCCTGCACGATCCCCTGGAGGTGCGCCCGGTAACCCGGCGTGACCGGGATCACGTAGCGATCATTGCGGAGCGTGATGATCGGCTCCGCCAGGATGGGCTGGAGGTGTGGGGACTGAAGCAACACCTGCAAGGCCTCACGGACCGATTCGCGCGTGCGACGCGCGTCCATACGGAGGCGGTGGAGCATGGGGCTGGCATCGTCAGTCATGCCCCCATCGGGCGTGATGCACCGGCGGATCTCCGCCGGGATCTCCGCCGGTGGGGTGAGGCCGGCGGCCACCCGGGTGAGCTCCGGCAGCTGCAGGGGCACCCCGCGCAGATGCCGACGGACCTGGAGCGCGGCCTCCAGCGTGTCCGCGATGGCCAAAAGGTCCTGCGGGAGCAGGCGCACACCGGGGATGGTCGCGCGCTGGAGCGGCTCCCGGATGTCCATGACCCTATCCAGAGTCGGCATGGGCCCTTGCCGCAAGAGGTCACGGCACTCGCGTGTCTCCGCCAAGCGCCGGGCCACCAGGTCCGGATCGGGCGAGGGACGGAGTGCGGCGGCTCGCTGGCGTCCAAGGATCGAGGACGCCTCGGCTGCCAGGCGGTCCACAACCTCGGAGAATTCCAGGACTCGCAGCGAGTGAGGGTCCATGACATCCACGATCACGCTCGGCCGCGCCCGCGGTACGCGAGAGCGTGAGCTCCCGAGAAAAACGCAAGGGACTCGTTCCCGAGTCCCTTGCGTTCCGTCTGCACTCCCGGCCCCTTGCCGGCCACCGGGCGAACGATCCCTTGTGTCACGTCGTCAGCGCATCAGTTCTTGGAAAGGGCCTCGCGTACCAGCGTATTGACCATCTTGCCATCCGCCCGGCCGGTGACCCTGGGCATCAGGACGCCCATGACCTTCCCCATCTCCTTGAGGGATGTGGCCTGGACCTCCCGGATGGCCTCCAGGACCATGGCATGCAATTCTTCGGATGTCAGGGGCTTGGGCAGGTAGGATTGCAGGATCTCGAACTCCGCCGATTCCTTGTCCGCCAGGTCCTGCCGCCCTCCCTGCCTGTACTGCTCGATGGCCTCCTGCCGTTGTTTGCAGGACGCCACAATCGCCTGAAGCCCCTCGGCGTCCGTCAGCGGGCCGCGCTTTTCGACCTCGCGGTTCTTGATGAGGGCTGTCAGGAGACGAATGACCGAAACCCGGAGTTTGTCTCCAGACCGGAGCGCTTGCTTGAAGTCTTCCCCGAGGCGCGTCTTCAGGTCCACCGACCTACTCCGACATCAGCCGTATTCGCTTCTGTGCCTTCTTGCGCGCCGCCAGCATTTTCTTCTTCCGGCGAACACTTGGCTTCTCGTAGTGCTCGCGCTTGCGGAGCTCGGAGAGAACTCCAGCCTTCTCACACTGCTTCTTGAAGCGGCGTAGCGCGCTCTCGAAGGACTCGTCCTCCTTCACCACCACGCTCGACATCCGCTCACACCCCCTTTGCGCCGCCGAAATCGGGGCCCACCGACCCGTTGGGACGGACCAAAGCCTCGAAAACGCAATAAAACATTATACTTATCGCAGCTTCGTCTGTCAAACTATTTGCCGCTAGGGCGCAGCCGCTCTTCCCGAACGCCTTCTTGGCCTGCACGTGGTCACGCGTAATCCGCCTTGCGCTTCCCGAAGCGCCGCCCGAGCTCCTGCGCGATCTCCTCGGGCCGGACATCATGCTCGGCGAGCAGCACCAGGGCGTGGAACCAGAGGTCGGCCATCTCGTAGATGAGCTGCTTCCGGTCACCGTCCTTCGACGCCGTCAGCACCTCGGCCGACTCCTCCAGGATCTTCTTCAGGATCTGGTCGCGCCCTTTGGCGAACAAGGAAGCCACGTAGGATCCTTCGGGCGCGTGCGCCTTGCGGTCGAGGATCACGCCATAAACATCCGCCAGGACCCCGAGTCCGACGTACACCGTGCTCGGATCGAATCGGCGGTCCGATGTCTCTCCCGAGGCGACGCCGGTGGAGGGCAGTTCCCGGAAGAAGCAGGATCGGCTCCCGGTGTGGCAGGCGGCCTCTTCCTGGTCCACCTTGAGAAGCAGGGTGTCGGCGTCGCAGTCGTAGAGGATCTCGCGGACGCGCTGGACGTGCCCCGATTCTTCGCCCTTTCGCCACAGACGCTGGCGCGACCGGCTGTAGTAATGGGCCAGTCCGGTCTCCCGCGTCCGGGCCAGGGCCTCTGCATTCATGTACGCGTGCATGAGAACCTGTCCGTTCCGGACATCCTGGGCAATGGCAGGAATCAGGCCGTTGGCGTCAAAGCGGAGATCCATTGGCACGTTCGCATCCACCGTTGCTCCCCCTGACCGTCCACTGGAGAATCCCCAAAGCCCCACCGCGGCTCAGTCGCTCAGAGCTTGTACCCGATCTTGCGCAGGAAGTCCTTGCGCGCAGTCACATCGCCTGCGGCCTCCACCCCCTTGGGGGGCAGGCCGTCCACCACGCCCATCACGCCGCGCCCCTGCCCCGTGGTGGCCACGATGACCTCGATGGGATTCGCGGAGGCGCAGTAGATCGTGCAGACCTCCTGGCATTGCTTGATGGCGTTCAAGACATTGATGGGATAGGCGTCCTTGAGGATCACGACGAAGAAGTGCCCCGCCCCGACCGCCTGCGCATTCCGGATGGCGGCGTCCCGCAGCGGCTCATCGTTGCCCGCGGACCGGATCAGGCAGGGGCCCGAGGACTCGCAGAACGCCACGCCGAACTTCCCACCCGGCACGGAGGACACGAGGATCTCGTGCAGATCCTCGACCGTCTTGATGAAGTGACTCTGGCCCAGGATGACGTTGGCGCCCTCGGGGGCCTGGATTGCCACTGCCTGGAACTCCATCCCTGCCCTCCTCTCTCAAGGCTCCCCGGCGGGCGACGAGAGCCGCACCGGCACGCCGCGCCTCGCCAGGTATTGCTTGGCCTCCGGAATCGTGAACTCCCGGTAGTGGAAGATCGAGGCGGCCAGGACCGCATCGGCCTTGCCCGCGACGAGTCCCTCGTACAGGTGCTCCAGGGTCCCGGCGCCCCCCGAGGCAATGACCGGGATGCCCACCGCCTCCGCGATGGCCCGCGTCAGGTCCAGGTCGTAGCCGTCCTTCGTGCCGTCGCGGTCCATGCTGGTCAACAGGATCTCGCCGGCCCCCAGCCTTTCCCCCTCGATCGCCCAGGCGACCGCGTCCTTCCCCGTGGGCGTTCGCCCGCCGTGGATGTACACCTCCCACGCGACCTGGCTGATGGCTGATGGCTGATGGCCACCCAGGGGGTACCCGGCCCTGCGTTTGGCGTCGATGGCCAGGACGATGCATTGGCTCCCGAACCGTTCGGCCGAACGGCGAACCAGTTCGGGATCCTGCACCGCGGCCGTGTTCAGCGACACCTTGTCGGCACCGGCCTGGAGTAGCTCTCGGATGTCTTCCAGGAACCGGATGCCGCCTCCCACCGTGAGGGGCATGAAGGCCTGCTCGGCCGTCCGGGCGACCACGTCGATCATGATGCGGCGCCGCTCGTGCGAGGCCGTGATGTCCAGGAACACCAGCTCGTCCGCCCCCTCCTGATCGTACACGGCGGCCACCTCGACCGGATCCCCCGCGTCACGCAGGCTGATGAAACGCGTGCCCTTGACGACCCGGCCTTCCTTGACGTCCAGGCAGGGAATGATCCGCTTGGTCAGCATCCCATCCGTCCGGCCGCATGCAGCGCCGCCTCCAGCGTGAGGTGTCCCTCGTACAGCGCCTTGCCGATGATCGCACCCACAACACCCTGGGGAGCGAGGGCCTTCAGAGCCTGAATATCCCGGACCGACGCAACGCCGCCGGAGGCGATCACCGGGATGCGCGCCGCGGAGGCCACCGCCGAGACCCCCTCGAGGTCGGGGCCTTCCAGCATCCCGTCCCGCCGGACCTCCGTGTAGATGATCGCCGTCAGGGGAAGCCCACTCGCCCGGTGGGCGAACTCTGTCGCCCGCATTGCGGTCGCCTCGGTCCAGCCGGAGGCCACCAGCATCCCGGCTCGTGCGTCCAGGCCGAGGGCCACCCGCCCGGGGAAGGTCGCACAGGCAACCTCCAGGAACGCCGGGTCGCGGATCGCCGCCGTGCCGACGATGGCGACGGCCGCGCCCAGATCCAGTGCCGCGCGGATCGCGTCCAGGCTGCGCAAACCGCCGCCGAGCTGGACCGGCACCGTGATCGCTCGGAAGATGCGCCGGAGCGCCTCGTGATTGGCCGGGGAGCCGGCGAAGGCGCCGTCGAGATCCACGAGGTGCAGGCGCCGCGCTCCCCGCCGCTCCCATTCCCGCGCCACGGCGGCGGGATCGTCGCCGTATCCCGTCTCTCGCGCGGGGTCGCCCTGGATCAGCCGGACCACCCGTCCAGCCCGCAGGTCGATGGCAGGAATGATTTCCATGCGAGCGTCCCGGGATCGAGTCCCGATGCATCCCCCCAAGGGATCGGCCGCGCGCCGCGGAGAGACACCCCGAATGTGACGTCAGCGCGCCAGGGTGGCGAAATTGGCCAGCAGTTTCAGGCCGGACGCCTGGCTCTTTTCCGGATGGAACTGCGTCGCAAAGAGGTTGTTGCGCCAGATCACCGAGGTGAACCAGTGGCCGTATTCGGTGATCCCCGCCGTGACATTCGAATCCGCCGGCTCCACATAGTAGGAATGGACAAAGTAGAAGAAAGGTTCCTCGGGAAGGCCCGCCAGGATGGGCGCCGGCTGCAACATTCGGACGCGATTCCAGCCCATGTGGGGCACCTTCAGCGTGGCACCCGGGGTTGCGGGGTCGGGCATGTTGGCGGCAAATCGCCGCACCCGGCCGGGAAGGAGATCCATCCCCTTGTGCAGGCCGAATTCCTCGCTCTCCGAGAACAGGAAGTGCAGCCCCAGGCAGATCCCCAAAACCGGCTTTCCCTGCTCGATGGCGCGCCGCAGCGGCTCGAGGAATCCGTGGATGGATAGCTTGGCGATGCCATCAGCAAAGGCCCCGACGCCCGGCAGCACGATCCCCGCCGCCTCGGAGAGGAGGCGGGGGTGCTCGACGATCCTGGCCTTGTGCCCCACCCGCTCGAAGCCCTTCTGCACGCTCCGCAGGTTGGCAATGCCCGAATCGATGATGGCGATCATCTCAGGCCCACCGCCCACCTCGCGTCAGTTCGCGGGGGGCTGAATCCCCCGGACTGCGCTGGGCGCACAGTCGCCGGCACATCAGAGGCTTCCCTTGGTCGACGGAACGACCCCCGCCAGGCGCGGATCCACCGTCGTCGCCTGGTCCAGTGCCCGACCGGCCGCCTTGAAGATCGCCTCGGCCATGTGGTGGAGGTTCTGCCCGTACTCCACGTGGATGTGGACGTTGGCCCGCACGTGATTCGTCAACCCCTGGAAGAACTCGCGCACCAGATCGGCCTCGAAATCGCCGATCCGGCCCGTGAGTTGAGGGGCCTGGAACACGAGAAAGGGACGACCGGAGAGGTCGATCACGGCCGAGGCCAGCGCCTCGTCCATGGGCACCCGCGCCGCACCGTAGCGGAGGATCCCGGCCTTCTCGCCCAGGGCCTGCGACACCGCATCGCCCAGGACGATCCCGACATCCTCGACCGTGTGATGGAGGTCCACGGGGAGATCGCCCGTGGCCTGCACGTCGAGATCGAAGCGCCCGTGCCTGGCCACCTGGGCCAGCATGTGGTTGAGGAACGGGATCCCGGTCTCGACGCGGTGCGCTCCGGTCCCGTCGAGGTCCAGGGTCACCTGGATGTCGGTTTCGGACGTCTTGCGCTGGATGACCGCGCGGCGACCCATGTCACCTCCCATGGCCAAGGATTTCGGGCAGGGCGGCGAGGAACGCGTCGTTCTCCGCGGGCGTCCCGACGGTGACGCGCAGGCAATTGGCGAGATAGGGGGCGCGGGAGAAATTCCGCACCAGGATCCCCCGCTCCAGCAGGCCCCGGAAGACGTCATCGCCTGGTCGCGCCGTCCGGATCAGGAAGAAGTTCGCCTGGCTGGAATACGTCGTCACGCCGGGGATGAACCGCAGCCCGGCCACGACGCGGTCGCGCTCCCGGAGGATGGCCGCCGCGTGGCGGCTCACCACACCCGGGTGCCGGAGGACGACCCGCGCCGCCGCCTGGCTGAGGGCGTTCACGTTGTACGGAAGGCGAACCTTGTTGATCTCCTCGACCACCGCGGTGCTCGCCACCAGGACTCCCAGCCGGATCCCCGCCAGGCCGATCTTCGACAGCGTCCGGAGGATCACCAGGTTGGGATACTGCCCGAGCATGGGAAGAAAGGTTCGTCCCGCATAGTGGAAGTACGCCTCGTCCACCACCACCAGAGCGTTGACGCCGTCGCCACAGCAGACGCGGACGATCTCCCCGACCGCCGCGGCGTCGTACAGGCGCCCCGTGGGATTGTTCGGCCAGGCCAGGAAGACGAGGCGGGGACGCTCCCCCCGCAGGACCTCGCAGAACCGGGGCACATCCAGGTCGAACTGATCGGAGAGCGGGACGCCCAGGAAGCGCAAGCCCAGCGCCCTGGCCGTAAGCTCGTACATCGGAAACGTCGGGACGGGGGCCGCGACGGCAGCGCCATGCGCGCCGACGGCGAGCGTGAGCATCTGGATGGCCTCGTCGGACCCGTTGCTCGCCACGATCTGCTCCGACGCCACCCCGAGATCGCGAGCCAGGAGCTGCCGCAGCTCCCGTGCCTCGGGGTCGGGGTAGCGGTGGAGCTCCACATCCGTCAGCGCCTTCGCCATCTCGGCTGCCAGCTCCTCGCGCTTTGAGTCGCCCAGTGCGACGGGGCTCTCGTTGGCGTCCAGCTTCGCCCGCAGCCCCCCTGGGGGAACCGCGACAGGGTACGCGCGGAGAGCCGCCACCTCGGGCCGGACGACCGCGGAGAGATCGAAGCTCATGGCAGGTCCGTCCGTATGGTGAGGGAGCGGGCGTGCCCGTCCAGTCCCTCCAGATGCGCCAGGCGCGTGATGGGCTCGCGCCAGCGGCGGAGCGCCTCCGGGGTGAGGGAGACGAGCGAGCAGCGCTTCTGGAAATCCTCCACCGAGAGCGGGGAGCTCCAGCGCGCGTTGCCCGCCGTGGGGAGCACGTGGTTGGGTCCCGCCAGGTAATCGCCCGCCACTTCCGGCGTGTGGGCCCCCAGGAAGAGCGCGCCGGCGTTCCGGACGCGCGGGACCAGGGCCCAGGGATCGGCCACCAAGAGCTCCAGATGCTCCGGCGCGACGGTGTTGGCCAAATCCAGCGCCTCCGCCAGATCCCCGGCGACGATCACCGCCCCGAAGGCGTCCAGGGCCTCGCGGGCCAGGCTGCTGCGGGGGACGGCCTCCAGCTGTCTCTCCACCTCCGCCCGCGCCGCTACGGCCAGGTCGAAGGACGGCGTCACGCAGATGGCCGAGGCCAGCGGGTCATGCTCCGCCTGCGCCAGGAGGTCGGCGGCGACCCAGCTTGCCGCCACCGTCCCGTCCGCCACGATCATGATCTCACTGGGACCCGCCACCATGTCAATGCCAACCACGCCGAAGACGAGACGCTTGGCCGTCGTCACGTAGATGTTGCCGGGACCCACGATCTTGTCCACCGGACGAATGCTCTCCGTGCCGTAGGCCAGGGCCGCTATCGCTTGCGCCCCGCCGACCCGGTAAACCTCCCGCACGCCCGCCAGGTGCGCCGCGGCCAGGACCGCCGCAGGGACGGTCTGGTCTCCCCGAGCCGGCGTACAGAGGACCAGCTCCTCCACGCCCGCCACGCGAGCGGGGACGGCGCTCATCAGGACCGTGGACGGGTACGCCGCCGCCCCCGGCACGTACAGTCCCACCCGCGACAGCGGCCGTACGAGCTGTCCCAGGAGACCGATCCCCTCCTCCTGGTAGAACCAGGACTCCCGGTGCTGGCGCCGGTGAAAGGCCTGGATGCGCTCGGCTGCCAGCGCGAGGGCCTCGCAGACGGCCGGGTCCAAGGATTGCCGGGCGGATTCCATCTCCCCCTCGCTCACTCGCACCGTGTTCGCGTCCAGGTGCACCCGGTCGAACTTTTCGGTGTACTCGAAGAGCGCGGCGTCCCCTCGCTGTCGGACGCCCTCCAGGATGGCCCGGACGGCCGCCTCCATCTCCGGGGAGGGTGACCGGGCCCGCTCGCGAAGCGCCCGCAGGAAGGCCGCGGCCTCCGGGGTTCCCGCCTTCAGCATTCTCATCGCGCTCCTCCCCGGACTCCCATCACGCGCTTGCGCAGCCCCTCGATCACCGCCTGGATGGCCTGGTACCGGGTCTTGAGGCTCGCCCGATTGACGATGAGGCGCGCCGACGCCTTCAGGATCTCCTCCACCTCGACCAGGCCATTCTCCCTGAGGGTGCGGCCCGTGGCCACCAGGTCCACGATCCGCTCGGCCAGGCCCATGACCGGGGCCAGCTCGACGGAACCGGACAGGTGGACGATCTCCACCTGGACGCCCTTCTGGCTGAAGTGTCGTTCCGTCAGCCGCGGATACTTGGTGGCCACCCGCAGGCAGGTCCAGACCCGCGGGTCATCGCGGAGTCGGAGGGAGGACGGCTCGGCCACCACCAGGCGACACGTTCCGAAGCCGAGATCCAAAGGCTCGTACACGTCCCGCCCCTGCTCCAGGAGCAGATCCTTGCCAACGACTCCCATGTCGGCGGCCCCGTGCTCCACGTACGTGGGAATGTCCACGGCCTTGAGGGCCAGGAACCGGAGGCCGCGCGCCGGATCCTCGACCGTCAGGCGTCGCGAGTCCTTGAGGCCCTCGACGCCCGTGGCGCCCCATTCCTGGAACAGCTTCACCGCGTCGCGGAAGAGCCGCCCCTTGGGGAGCGCGACCGCGATCAGATCATCCGCCATGCGAGCCGTGTCTCTCCTCGGACTGCGTGGGTGCGTCAGGCCTTGACCCGTTGCCACGTCTGGGCGTCAGGCCCGGACGCGTTCAATGTCGGCGCCCAGGGTCGACAGCTTGTGCTCGATGGCCTCGTAGCCCCGATCCAGGTGGTAGATGCGGGAAACCACCGTCTTCCCCTGGGCCGCCAGTCCCGCCAGGACCAGCGATGCGCTGGCCCGGAGATCCGTGGCCATCACCGGGGCGCCGGTGAGCTTCGGGACCCCCTGCACGACGGCCGTGTTCCCCGCAACGCTGATGTCGGCGCCGAGGCGCAGCAGCTCGTTCACGTGCATGAACCGGTTCTCGAACACCGCCTCGCTGATGACGCTGCGTCCCTCGGCGATCGTCATGAGGGCCATGATCTGAGCCTGCATGTCCGTGGCAAATCCGGGAAAGGGGTGGGTGCTCACGTTGACCGCCCGCGGCCGGCCGACCCCAGTGACCCGGAGGGTGTCCGGACCCGACTGGATCCGCGCCCCCGCCTCCTGCAGCTTGGCGATGACCGCCTCCAGGTGGCTGGGCTGACAGTCGCGGAGCGTGACATCGCCGCCTGTGATGGCTGCGGCCACGGCGAAGGTGCCGGCCTCGATCCGGTCCGGGATGATCCGGTGCGACGTGCCTCCCAGCGCGGGCACGCCATGGATCGTGACGGTGGCCGTGCCGGCCCCCTCGACCCTGGCGCCCGCGGCGTTCAGCAGCCGGGCCAGATCGTCCACCTCTGGCTCGCAGGCGGCGTTCTCGAGGATCGTCGTGCCGTCGGCCAGCGCGGCCGCCATCATGAGACTCTCGGTGCCGGTGACCGTCTGGAGGTCGAAGGCGATCCGCGCCCCCTTGAGACGGCGCGCCTCCACCTCGACGTACCCCTGGTCGAGGCGAATCGTCGCCCCGAGCTTCTCCAGCCCCATCAGGTGCAGATTGATCGGCCGGGGGCCGATGGCGCACCCACCGGGCAGCGACACGCGGGCTCGCCCGAAGCGCGCGGCCAGTGGCCCCAGGACCAGGACGGAGGCCCGCATCGTCTTCACCAGGTCGTAGGGGGCCTCGGGGCGGGTGACATCGCGCGCGCAGAGCCGGATGCTTGGCGCGCCCTCCCCCTCCACCTCCACTCCCATGTACCGCAGCAGCCTGGCGATCGTTCGCACGTCCACCAGGCGCGGGACGTTCATGAGCTGCAGGGGCTCCTCGCTGAGCAGGGAAGCCGCCATCAGGGGCAGGGCGGCGTTCTTCGCCCCGCTCACGCGCACTTCCCCCGAGAGCGCCTTGCCGCCTCGAACCACCAGCTGGTCCACCTTACGCTCCGCGCATTGCAAAAGTGACAACGGACAACTGACAACCGGTCAGGCCAAAGGCCAATTGCAAATTTCAAACTGACAACTGTAAACCGGTCAAATGAGGCAAGAACTTGGGGCCAGGGGGACCAGATGGCCCGTTGTTAGGTGGCATTGTCCGGATGTCAGTTGTCGGTTTTCAATTTTCAATTGCCCAATCTTCTCGCGACGACGACGCGGTCCCGCCCCGCCAGGTCCCGATAGACCCTGGTCGCCTCGAAACCTCCCGCCTGCTCGAACAGCCCGCGCACCGCCTCGGCCTGGTCAGCGCCGATCTCCAGCAGGAGGAATCCCCCGGGCTGGATGTGCTGCGGAGCCCCGGCGATGATCGCCCGCTGGAACTCAAGGCCATCCCGCCCTCCATCCAGGGCCCCCCGCGGCTCCCATTGGATTTCCGGCATCAGCGTCGGGATGACGCCTGAGGGGATGTAGGGCGGGTTGCTGGCCACGAGATCGGCCCGTCCGCTCGGTCCATCTCCATTCAGGGCGCGCCACAGGTTGCCCCGCAGGAAGGTGATGTGGTCAGCCACACCGTGCGCCTCGGCGTTCGCCCGGGCGACCCGAAGCGCCCGTCGCGAGATATCCGTGGCGAAGAGGGCCGCGGCGGGCAGCTCTCGCGCCAGCGCGATGGCGACGGCGCCCGAGCCGGTGCACAGATCAATCAGGATCGGATGACCGGGACCTTGGACGCTCAGAAGGTGACCGGGTCGGGAATCGGAAGATCCATTCCCGCTCGCCGGGCGCTCGCCCTGCAAGAGTGACAGGGCCACCTCGACCAGCGTCTCGGTCTCCGGCCGGGGAACCAGGACCCCGGGCGACACCGCCAGCGGGAGCGACCAGAATTCCCGCATCCCAACGAGATATGCCAGCGGCTCCCGCAGCTCTCGCCGACGCAGGAGCGACAGGTACCGGCCAAACTCGTCCGGCGTGAGGCGCCGCCTGCGTTCGGTCACGAGTCGCCAGCGGGGGAAGCCCAGGACGTGCGCCAGGAGGCACTCGCCATCCAGCTGGGCGGTCTCGATGCCCGCATGCTCCAGCAGGAGCGTGCCGCTCCCCAGGCAGTCCTCGACGTTCGGGCAGAGGCGCGCAGGCAGGGGGG